>CAZQLE010000104.1:0-13791 GCA_964593905.1 uncultured Anaerolineaceae bacterium
GCGGGGCTGGGCTGGGGGCTGGCGGTCGGCTCGCGTTATAACCTGGCGCCTGGGGTGGCTGTGTTGGCGGCCGGGTTGGGGGTGTGGGGGTTTCGCTTTCAGCACAGGGCGGTCTTTAAACTGCTTTTGGCCGCGGCGTTGCCCCTGGCGCTGGTTGCGGGTCTGCTGCTGGCTTACAATGTGGCGCGTTTTGGCAACCCGCTGGAGACCGGGGTGACCTATCAGTTGACCATCGGGCAAGACTGGGACCACCGGCTGGCGGCAGCGCATATTCCGGTCAATATCCGGCTCTATTTCTGGGCGCCCTATCAGGTGAAGGCCGAGTTCCCGTTTTTATATGCACCCAATTTGCGTCAGACGGCGCTGTTTAACACCCTGCCTGCCACCCAAAAAGTGGACCGGCAGATTCTGGGTCTGGCGCGGGTGTTCCCGCTGGTGTGGCTGGGTCTGGCGGGGCCTGTGCTGGCGCTGCGCAGGCGAAAACCAGCCTGGAGCGGTGAGGCGCGTCTGCTGCTGGTGATCTTTCTGGCCGGGGGTGTGCAACTGGTTTATTTGCTGTTCTTTTTCTATGCTGCGAATCGTTATGAGATGGATTTTCTGCCCCTGTTTTTTATCTTTTTAGCGGTGCTGGGCTGGGCAGTGGATGCTGAACTGGGTCGCTCGTGGCAGCGCTGGCTGTGGTGGGGGCTGATCGGGCTGATCGGCGTCTATACCGCCGGGGTGGGGCTGCTCACCAGTATGGCGCTGGACCCCAATTTTTTCAGGCAGCAGAACCCGGCGCTGTGGGAAGCGCTGGGGCGGCTGGCGCATTTTGTGCGGGCCGGATGCCGGTGAGGCCGGGGGGCGCGCAGGACTTTGCGAAACGCCCCGAAATTTGATAAACGGTGACATTGACAAGCCATTCTCTTCACGGTATAATCACCGTGCCTGTATTATAGGCGTTTGTAGTTATTAACTATTGTGTAATGGAGGCTGTGGCTGAGAACATGCGAGGATGTAAATTCACATTCCGTTCAACACTCGGCTGCCTTGGTGTGTAGGCCGGGTGTTTTTGTTCTCTGGCACAGCCTTTTATCCCATGCAAATCCCCTGATAGAGAAGGGAGGTGAGAGACAATGACGAGTGTAGTTCTTCGCCCTAACGAATCGCAGGATGGTCTGCTGAAGCGCTTCCGCAAAAAAGTTGTAAAGAGTGGTGTTTTGAGCACAGTGCGTCGCAAGCGCTGGTTCATCTCGAAGAGCGAACTGCGCCGTGTCGAAAAGAAGAAAGCTGCCCGCCGCGTGAAGCGACGCCAATATGGCCGCGGTGAGTAGGTCTCTCATCAGTGTTTGAGTTTCCAGGGCTGAGTGAATCCCCGGAGCAGGAGGTGTTATGGCGAAAGAGGAAGATAAGATTAATGTAGAAGGTACCATTGTGGAGGCGCTGCCTGCCACTCAGTTTCGTGTGCGTCTTGATAACGGACACGAAGTGCTGGCGTACCTTTCTGGCCGGATGCGCAAGTACTACATCCGCATTTTGCTCGGAGACAGAGTTCGGGTAGAAATGTCACCCTACGACCTGTCTCGAGGGCGGATTGTCTATCGTCAGAAAAAACACCACGAAGCTGGCCCGGACGAAGAATAACCCTGGATTCTTCTCGATTATACGAATGCAAGAACACCCCCGAATTTTTCGGGGGTGTTTCTTTTTATGCATTCTTTTTATGCAATCGGTGAGGTGAAACGCGGCGGCTGGCCCCCGGGTTTGGTTCAACGGGCCGGTGGTAGGATGCTGCGCTCACTGGCTCAGGGTGAAATGCGGCGTGCGCTCGCCAGAGGCGGTGATGGTGGTGATCAGGCTGCTGGCGCCGCCCACATCGCTCTGGCGCAATTCCCAGCCCGACTCGGTTTTGGATAAAAACCAGAAAGTGTCGGCATCGAGCCATTGCGGGTCGATCACCGAGGCGCTGTCTGTCAGCGGGGCGGGGGCGCTGCCATCCACTGCCCCGGTCTGGGGACGGTTATCGGGGTTGCTGAAGAACACAAAGCGGGCAGAATCTCCTGACCAGAGCGCAGAGAGGATTTCACCGCTCTGATAGACTGAATCGCCGCTTAAATCACTGCTGGCAAGATGCAAATCGAGAATGCCGTCGCCGCTTGCTTCACCCTCTGAAAGATAGACCAGGCGCGAAAAATCGGGCGAAAAGAGCACCGGGTTAAGAAACGAAACTGAAAGAGAGCCCAGGCTGATCGCCGCACCGCCCGAAGAGGCGATCTGGTAGATCAGGGTGGGCTGCGCAGTGCTGTCGTTGAGCGGGTCGGCGGGGGGAATGGCCACCCGAATGCCGCTGGAATCGGGCGCCCACTGTGGGGCCGGATAATACTGATATTCGCTGTAGGTGGAGACCGGCAAAAAGGTCAACACCCGGTCACGGCGTTCGCTGCCGTCGGCGTTCATCAGGCTGATGTTTTCAGGAGTAGAGATCGCCAGATAGCGGCCATCGGGCGAATACGAAAACTCACCGCCATCGCCGGGCGAAAGCAGGCGGGTTAAGGCGCGGGTCTGTGTGTTTAAGACCCACAGATCATTGTTCAATATTCGTCCGGGGCCTTCAAAAGTTGGGCGGCTGGTAAAGGCCAGCGAAGGCTGGGTTGCGCCCGGCACCCAGGTGAGGTTATCGGGTCCGGCGCTGACAGCGTCGACATTCACGCGCATCTCGGTGAACTGATCCTGTGTAACCAGCTCGGTTGCTTCGGTTTCGCCCACCGTGAGCAGCCAGAGGCTGTGATGCAGATAGTCGGCTGAGCGCACAAAAGCGGCCAATCTGCCATCGGGTGAAAGCACCACATCTTGAATATCACCCTCGCTGCTCACCTGTATGGGTGTGCGGGTGCTGTCTTGCCAGGTCCACAAATTACCGGCCGGGTCGATCCAGGCGGCGGCAAAGGTGAACGGCGCGGCGGTTGCCTGCGGCGCTTCAGAAGGGGGTTCTGGTGAAGGCGCGCTGGTCGGGGTGTCAGCCGGGCCGGGTTCGGCCTGGTCGTCGGGCAGATGGGTGGGTGGAAAAGCAGTGGAGGTGGCTTGATTGGCGGGCAGGGTGCAGGCCAGCGATGCCAGAAGAAGGATGAGAGCCAGGCAGAAAACAGGTTTGCGAATGAGTGTCATGGATGCCTCCATGAGAGATTATAGCAGGACAGCGAAAATAACGTTATTTCTGAATTCTGACAACCGTTGAAAGAGTGCCCCTTGACACCGGCCGGGTTTCGGAGATAATTGGAGTCACAATAGAATATACACCTACCAAAGGCGATGACGGAGAAAAGTAGGTTGTTGGAAATCGACAGGGATGGACGGGCATGGACTGAGACCCGGCCGCGATGGAAAGCAATTGAAGTTCGCTCCCGAGCTGCCCGGGTGAACACCAGGATGATTCTGGTACAGTAGTCTGGGACGCCGGCGCGGCGTTAGCGTGCGCAGCCAATCTCTTCATTCAATCCAATCAATGGATGAGGACGTTGGGATGAGATGACTGCGTTGCAGTCAACAAGGGTGGTACCGCGGAAAAACCCCGCCCCTTGATGGGTGCGGGTTTTTGTTTGCAAAAAAGAGGCTTGTTTGCGGAGGAAAGATGACAGAAGTGGATCTATTACACCATCTCGATGAAGTGGAGCGCGGCGCACTGACTGCACTGGCTGCGGTTGAAGACGAACCCGGTTTGCAACTCTGGCGCACAGCGCACCTGGGACGCAGCGCCGCGGTGATGCAGGTCTTCAGCCGCCTGGGTGAGGTGGATGCGGCCCAACGGCCGCTGGTGGGACAGCGGGCCAACAAGGCCCGTCAGGCGCTGGAAGCTGCGTTGTTTGAGCGCAGTGAAGCGATGAAACAGGCCGCGCTTGAACGTTCGCTGAGCAGCGACCGGTTGGATGTAACCCTGCCGGGCCGCCAGCCGTTTCGTGGGCGCATGCACCCGGCGACGCAGACCCTGCAAGAGATCAACCGCATCTTTTCTGAGATGGGTTTTCAGATCTATCGTTCTCCCGAGGTGGAGACCGATGAATATAACTTTGAGCTGCTGAACATCCCCAAGCATCACCCCGCGCGGGATATGTGGGATACCTTCCATACCACCACGCCGGGTGTGCTGCTGCGCACCCATACTTCTCCGGGCCAGGTGCACGCCATGCGCCAATATTGCCCCGAGCCAATTCGGGTGGTTTTGCCGGGAATGTGCTATCGCTATGAGCAGACCAGTGCCCGGCACGAGATTCAGTTCAACCAGGTTGAGCTGCTGTGTGTGGGCCGCGGGATCACCTTTGCCGATCTGAAGGGCACGCTGCTGGGTTTTGCCCAGCGCATGTTTGGCGAAGGGGTGCGCACGCGCTTCCGCCCGTCGTATTTCCCATTCACCGAGCCGAGCGCCGAGATGGATGTGGAGTGCTTTGTGTGCGGCGGCAAGGGCTGCCAGGTGTGCAAAGGCGCCGGCTGGCTCGAGATTTTGGGCTGCGGCATGGTGCACCCCACGGTGTTGCAAAACGGCGGATATGACCCTGCTGAGTTCTCGGGTTTTGCGGCCGGGCTGGGCCCCGAACGCATTACCCTGCTGCGCCACCGCATCGAAGATATCCGCTACTTCTGGGCGAACGATGTGCGCTTTTTGGGGCAGTTTTAGAGACGAGAGCAGAGAAAAGTGAATCTTTAAAATGAAAACATCGACCGGGAACTCTGTAATGGATCTGAAAAAGAAGGTTGGGGTCGAAAAGTTTTGATTTTACGTCTTTTGGATCTTGATTCACGAATGATGAATGATGGTGAATGAAATTTTGAGGAGTTATTGATGAACATCCCTCTTTCCTGGCTTAAAGAATATGTGGATATTGATATCCCGCTGGATGAGCTGGCGCGTGTGCTCACCATGGCGGGGCTTGAAGTGGACGGGGTCACCCTGGTGGGGCTGCCCGGACCGGAAAACGACCAGAGCGGCTTTAAATTCTCGGGTCTCACCTGGGAGCGCGACAAATTTGTTGTAGCCCAGATCGACGAGGTGATGCCCCACCCCAACGCCGACCGGCTGACCCTGTGCCGTCTGAACGACGGTGAGCAAGAGCTGGTGGTTTTGACCGGCGCACCCAACCTGTATGACTACAAAGGCACCGGCCCGCTGACGCAGCCGCTGAAGGTGGCCTATGCCCGTGAAGGCGCGCGGCTATATGACGGCCACCAGGCAGGCAATGTGTTGACCACCCTGAAGCGCACCAAAATTCGCGGGGTCGAATCTTTCTCGATGGTCTGCTCAGAGAAGGAACTGGGTATTTCGGAAGAGCATGAAGGCATCATCCTGCTCGACGCCGACGCCCCGACCGGTATGCCGCTGGTCGATTATATGGGCGACGCCGTGTTCGAGATCTCCATTCTGCCCAATATGATCCGCAATGCCAGCGTAATCGGCGTGGCGCGCGAACTGGCCGCCCAGCTTGGCCAAACGCTGCGCAAACCAGCCCCGCGTCTGACCGGCAGCGGTCTGGCCATGACCGAAATGGTGAAGATTGAGATCACCAACCCCGATCTGAATCCGCGTTTTATGGTGGGTCTGGTGCGTGATGCCCGGCCGCAGCCCAGCCCGTACCGGGTGCAATATCGGCTGCGTCTGGCAGGAATGCGTCCGATTAACAGCATTGTGGATGCCACCAATTATGTGATGTTGGAAACCGGCCAACCGCTGCACGCCTTCGATTATGATGTGCTGGTGCAGCGCGCCGGCGGCAAGCCCCCCACCATCATCACCCGCACGGCTGCGCCGGGCGAAAAACTGACCACGCTCGATAATGTGGAGCGCACCCTGGAAGATTACACTATTCTGGTGTGCGATACCGCCGGTGCGCTCTCGCTGGCCGGTGTGATGGGCGGCCTGGAAAGCGAAGTGACCGAAAGCACGCGCAATGTACTGCTGGAAGGCGCTTCATGGAACTTCATTAATATTCGCCGCACTTCGACCACGCTGCGGCTGGTCTCTGAGGCGGCTTACCGCTTTGCGCGCGGGGTGCACCCCGCGCTGGCCGAGCAGGGCGTGGAACTGTGCCTGAGCCGCATTGCCGAATGGGGCGGGGGCGAAATTGCCACCGGCCGGGTGGATGCCTACCCCAACCCGCCGGTTGACCCGTTGATTGAGTTGAGTGAAGACGATGTGAAACGCGCGCTGGGGGTAGAGATCCCCGCGGCGCGCATTGCCGAACTGTTGACCGGGCTGGAATTTGACTGCACCGTGGCGGGCAAGACCGTCAGGGCGCAGACCCCGCCGACCCGTCTGGATATCGGCCAGGGTGTGATTGGCAAAGCCGACCTGCTGGAGGAAGTTGCCCGGTTGTTTGGCTATGACAACATCCCGGTCACGCGCATCAGCGACGAACTGCCGCCATTCCATTCACAAACCCTGCTGGACCGTGAAAACCGACTGCGCGAGGTGTTGGTAAGCCTGGGGCTGCAAGAGAGACGATTACCTATCGCCTGACCTCGGTGGAACGCGAAGCACGGCTGCTGCCGCAGGAAGACGCGCCCTACATTCGCCTGGCGAACCCCATTGCGCCCGAACGCTCGGTGATGCGCCGCAGCCTGCTGGCCTCCACACTTGAGATCCTGGAAAAAAATATCCGCCTGGCCGACCATCTGGCGCTGTTTGAAATTGGCCCGGTGTTTCTGGCTGTGCCGGGTGAGCGACTGCCCAATGAACAGCAGCAGCTCTCACTGGCCCTGACGGGAATGCGCATTCCGGCCGCCTGGGATGTGAACGCCCGCGGGACGATGGATTTCTTCGACTTGAAGGGCATTCTGGAGGCCGTCTTCGACAGCCTGCATGTCAGCGACGTGCGTTACACGCCGTTTGAACACCCGATCTATCATCCCGGTAAATGCGCGCTGGTGCAGGTGGGTGAGACCGCGGTGGGGGTGTTTGGCGAACTGCACCCCACAGTAAAGGAACGTTATGACTTCCTGGCTGCCCCGGTGCTGGCCGGCACGCTGGACCTGACCACCCTGCTCAGCCTGGTGCCAGGCCGCTATGCTGCCGAACCGGTGCCGGTTTTCCCGCCGGTGTTGGAGGATATCGCCGTGATTGTGGATGAAGACCTGCCGGCTGACAGGCTCGAAGCGGTCATCCGTCAGGGCGGCGGCAAGATGTTGACCGGGCTGCGCCTGTTTGATATCTACCGCGGTGAGCAGATCGGTGCGGGCAAGAAATCGCTGGCCTACAGCCTGACCTATCAGGCCGACCGCACGCTGACCGATAAAGATGCCACCCAGATCCGCTCGCGCATCATCCGCCGGTTGGAACAGGAACTGGGCGCAAAGTTAAGATCGTAAGCTGCGTTTCGCGTGCGAGCGTTGTAAAAGCAGAACAAAGCGAGACCCGCAGGGTGTGAATCTGGGGGTCTCGCTATTTGTTAACGATCACGAATTGCGGCTGACCCTTGACAAACCCTGAATCGTGATATAATAGTGTCTAATATACACAAACTACCCGGCTTCGGGGCGGACCAAGGAGCAAAAATGAGCGTATTTGACCGGCAGCGGTTGACCAATACCACCTTCAAACTGGATACCGAGCGTATGCGCAAAGGCTGGTATACCGATAAATATTTCACCAATATTGCCCAGATGTTAACGGTTTTGGCGGAACAAAAAATGGTATATGACGGTGAAACCCCCAAGCTTCCCGCAGCGGTTTCGGCGGAGGGGATTGAGCCGGGCGATATTGAAGTGGAAATGCAGTGGTTTACCCGCCGGCCGGGTAAGACCATTGTGGTGGGGGTGGATAAAGCCCTGACCATGCTGCGTCACGCAACGGGCTACTGGAGCGGAGAGACCTTCATCAATACGGCCGACCGCCTGGAGGTGTGGGCGGTGCATGACGGCTCGGTGGTGAGTTATGACGGCGATCCCGAAGGGGTGCAGCCGGTGATGCGCGTGCGCGGCCGCTACCGCGATTTTGCCATCCTCGAGACCCCCACGCTGGGCATTCTCACCCGCGCCAGCCGGGTGGCGACCAATGTGTATGAAACCCTCAATTCGGCGCGCGGCAAGCCGGTGATGTTCTTCCCGGCCCGCTTTGACCTGCACGAAGTGCAGGCCGCCGACGGTTATGCCTATAACATCGCGGTGCAGCGCTTTAATCTCGACCACGCCGGGCAAGAGCTGGGCCCGTTTATCTCCACCGATGCCCAGGGCGACTGGTGGGGCGGTTACGGCGGCGGCACAGTGGCGCACGCGGCCATCGCTGCTTTTCTGGGCGATACCTGCGCGGCCATGCTGGCTTTTGCGCGCACCATCCCGCCCCACATTCCGCGCATTGCGCTGGTCGATTTTAACAACGACAGCGTCACCGATTCACTGGCCGTGGCGCGGGTGATGTTCCAACACTTCCGCCGGCTGATTGAAGAGGGCAAACCCGAAGAAGCCGAACGCTACCGCCTGTATGGCGTGCGCCTGGATACGGGCGGTTCGCTGCGCGATGTGTCGGTGCCGCCGCTGGGCGACCCGGCCCTGGATCTGGGTGTGAACCCCCGCCTGGTGTTTCTGGTGCGTCAGGCGCTGGATTCAGCCAGCGAAAGCTGGGACCTGCCGACCGAATGGCAGGCGCGCGCGCGTGAATTTTGCCGTGCGGTAAAAATTGTGGTCTCCGGCGGGTTTACCCCTGAGAAGATTCAAAAGTTTGAAAAGCTGCATGTGCCGGTGAATATTTATGCCGTGGGCTCATCGCTGTTTAGCAACAACGGCCCCACCGTCACCGATTTCACCGCCGACGTGGTGCGGGTGAAGGTGCGCGGCGAATGGGTGGCGCTGGCCAAGGTGGGCCGCCGTGCCTGCGATAACCCCAACCTCGAACGGGTGTGGTGATCTGAGCGATCCTGAAAAGAGAGGATAGTTTGTCCTTGCGTATTATAACAATTTTGTTATAATGAAGGGGAGCATACATGTGGACGATCGTATTCTATGAGGATCACCGTGGAAAATGCCCGCCGCTTGAATTCATTGCAGATCTTCCGGTGATGGAACAGGCAAAAGTACGCAATGCGATTCGATTGTTGAGAGAATTTGGTGTGGGCGTGGATATGCCACACGCAAAGAGAATTAAAGGTAAGCTGTGGGAATTGCGGCCGGGCGGGGTTCGATTGTTTTATTTTGCTTATCTAGATCATCAGTTTGTGATCTTGCATGGATATCGTAAGCAGACGATGAAAGCCCCGGAACGCGAAATTGAAATTGCTTTACGCCGCATGGAAGAGCTGCTGCTGGATGAATGAGTGGGCGAGAGGAGTGAGATATGACCCGAAAGAACTTGCCTCGTTTTGAAGATTGGGAAGCTGGAAAAATTCAAGACCCGGAGTTTGCCGCTGCTGCTGCAGAACTGGAACCCGGATATCAGATAGCCCGGCTGCGAATTTTGCGCGGACTTACCCAGACAGAGCTGGCAGAACTGGTGGGCACTCGCCAACCTTCGATTGCGCGTCTGGAAAACGGGGCCAGTGTGCCCAGTTTATCGTTTTTGCAGAAAATCGCTGCGGCGTTGAACGCCAGGGTTGAGGTTAAATTCGTGGCCGAAGATCAGCAGTTGGCCGCCCATTGCTCTTAAGGAAAGACGATCCAATATAGATTCCAACCCGGATCATGAACAGAAAATGTTCATGATCCGGGTTGATTTAATCGCCGAAATTTGATCAGGTCTGCAAACTCTTGCCCGCTGACCCCACTGCGCCGGGATTTTTCGCGCGGTGGGGTTTTATATATCAATGTTTTCACCTTTTTGGTGATATTTAAGTTATTGATTATTAACCACTGTAACCACGCCTTTAAGTAATAATGTGACTTTTGCGCTGGGTTCTGGTGTGTTTTCAATCTCTTCTTTTTTTGCTTCGTATCGTTTTTTTAAGTTTTTTAATTGGCCTTGACGTAATTGAAAAATTAGTGGACTATTATTTCTTACTAGATTTCTTAGATCCTCGATATTACTTCTTTTGATTTTGTATGTTTCATCGATGGCCAATAATCTAGAATTCTTAATATTCTGATTCTTATTGCAAAACTTTGTTTTTCTTATATTCTCTTCATTACGAATTATGCTTTCGGCTTTTTTTTCTGCTTGGAGAAATTGATCTTGATCAATTTCTTTTAGAGGAATATCAATAGCATTTGTTTGGATTAATCTGAACAGATCTTTACTTAAGTCGGGTTGGTATTCGTTGTCTTTTGAGATGACAATAGAAACAATGGCTGATTGTTTTTCAATACCGCTTAAAACAATAGAATATATAAAAACAAAGAATTCTCCACCAACAAAGTTTTCTTTTGTCTGGAGACCAAAATATATTAAAGACCCAAATTTTTTTTGTTCCCAATGTTCACAAGCAGCTTGGACAAGTGGGTGGGTTGGAACGATAAACTCAGCATACCTTCCTTCATAAGCTTCGTCTCTTGTAAAAGTAATTGGCAATTGAGTTCCAGCTTGATGAATTACTTTTAAAAACTGGTTAGATGCTGGGCTTTTTTGCTTTATCGGTCTAGTTATATCGTCAGTTAAATCCCTTTCTACATGTAATATGTAGTTTGTTTCCTTGTTCTCTTCCTGAACCTTTTCTAATCTTGAATGCTCAAACTTTTTCAAATATTGATCGACTAGAGAAAGAACTTCTCTTTCTGAAATAGATAAGCCAGATTCATTTGTAGTATTCAAGAATGATGAGAAAATCTCATCCTGTCCCGAAAATTCGGATATCAATTTTTCGAATTCCTCAAATTTTTTCTTCTCTTCAAGAATCTTTATTGCCGCTTTGTTAGCAATTTTTTCTTGTTCATCCGCTTCTGTATCACCTTTGTAATAATAGTCAACCAAATCTGAGATGACTTCCCCAAGAATTGGTTCAATATCCCCAATTGTTTCTTTGAAGATCTTAATTCGATCATATAATTTACTAAAAATTCTCGATTCAATGGAGTTGTTAATTACAAGATTATAAATTTTTACCTTTTTTGACTTTTGCCCAAAACGATCGATGCGTCCAATCCGTTGTTCAACCCTCATAGGGTTCCATGGTAAATCATAGTTAAACAAAGTGTCGCAAAACTGAAAATCCAATCCTTCAGATCCAACTTCTGAGGAAATCAAAATACGAATATTTTTATCTTCCTTAAACGATTTAATAATTTCGCTTCTCTTGCCTACATCAATTCCCCCATGGATTATTGCAGTTTGAATATTCCGATTGTCAAGTTGTTCTTTAAGGTAATCGATGGTATGCCTATAAGTGGAAAAGACGAGCACTTTTTTGGATGAATCTTTTTTGAATAACTCATTGATCTTTTCCAAAAAAACCTTGAACTTTGAGTCTGTATCCGGGATGGTTTGGGAAATGATTGGATTATTTGTTTTAGGATGATATATGCATCTTGGATTCCCAAAAAGGTTTTGTTTTCTTGGATCTTTATCAATTTCACTTTCAATAGAGAATTCATCTAGTAACACGGTCGTTTCAGCTGATTCTTCATTTTTCTTTTGTAAAAATGCAGGTAAACAAGATGCTGCTTGACGTTCTTTAATTACTGATAACCAACCGATTCCCCCCCTTTCATGTTTTTCTCGATATTCAGTTTTAACCTCATTGAGAATATTCTCGTACGCTTTTCTTTCTTGATGGGAAAAATTTATAAGCAATGTTTCAGGTTCTCGTTCAGGATTATCTATAAGAACCTCCCGTTTACGTTTCCTTGTAAAAAGGGCTGAAAGTGTATTTAACTCTAATAACCTACATTGCAATGTGATTATTTCGGATTGGGTTAAGTTCCCTTTTTTTAAAATCTGTTTTACTTGGTCGTAAATTGGGTTATTTCTGAATCTATTAAAACTGTTTGTGTTTTCAACCCGACACAACTCTTTAAGAGCATTCTCGGTTTCACCTTTTGAAAGATAACGTGCTGATTTATTAATAAATTCATTGGGCTCAATTCTTCGTTTGAAAGCATGATAATTATCAAACTCTTTTGGTTCGAGAATACTTAACAAGTTGAACAAATCTCGTTCCTGAGTTTGCATTGGCGTTGCTGTAAGCAAAAGCAATGCTTCAGAATTATCAGACAATATATCTGCAATTGTATGGTTAAGCGTAGCTTCATTTCTGCAGTGATGTGCTTCATCAATAATTACTAAATCAAAAACAAAGTTTGTGATTTCTTCTGCAATTTCTTTTTGACGAATTAATCCCAATGAGACAATTCCTCGAAATAGTGTGTCTGATGAATTCGTTTTTCGAAGTTGAGCAATCAAATCTGCTGATTTTTTATAGTGTGTAAATTCTTCGTCAAAACGGGCTTTTAATTCATCATGCCACTTCTGACATAAACTAGAGGGGCACACTATTAAAACCTTTTCTAATCCAACACGTGCTTGAAGTTCGCGGTAAATAATACCGGCTTCAATTGTTTTTCCTAGACCAACTTCATCTGCAATGAGTAATCGATGGTTTGAAGTAGCTAAAAACTTAGTTGCGGGAATAAATTGATACTCGTTGTAAAGGATGCGAGATGAGTTTATTGAGTAAAGAATATTGCTCGATGGATATCTGATTTTTATGTATGCTAAATCACATAAAGTTTCATCCAACCGGTGCCAATTATTCTCCAAATTGTGTTGGGCTGGTTCCTTTTGGAAAAGCGCATAATTTTTTTCTGATAAGGCAATTTTCTCAAATTTATCGATGCTAGTCATCATAAACCGCCGAATTTTGTCTTCACCTGTAAATGAAACAGCAAATTCGATATCCTTTGTAATAGTTACAGAATTTATGTGCCCATCTCCAAATTTTTGATGGTATACATTGGCACCCTCCAATATTTTCCATCGTTCGATATCATTTCCAACATAAGTGCGAAGTTGATCTGGAGTTATTGTGTTCATATTCCCCTGTGATTTGTTTTGTAATGCGCGAATTATAAGTGCTACTTAATAAAGTATACCGGCGAAAACAGCCTCTGGAAAATAACAAAAAAGAAAGGGCTGGTCCATTTTTGTGGACCAGCCCTTTCACGATGCAAAAAACCAATTACTTCTGGTAAGCCAGTGCAACCCAGTCGCCGATAAGCTGTTTGTCGAGCAGGGTCAGGCCCTGAGCTTCGGCGGCGGCTTCAACCCTGGCCGACTGCTCGTCGAGAATGCCCGAAAGCACCAGCACGCCGCCGGGTTCCACCAGGTCGGCCATGCCGCCCTCAAACAGGCGGATGAGGATGGGCGCCAGGATGTTGGCCAGCACCAGCGGGGCGCGGGTGAGGCTGAACTGGCCGGCGCGGATCTCATCCACCGAGCCAAGGCCCAGCTCCAGCCGGTCGGCTACGCCGTTGGCTTCGGCGTTTTCGCGGCTGGCGCGTTCAGCTTCGGCGTCGATATCGACCCCCAGGGCATGGTTTGCGCCCAGCAGCAGTGCGCCGATGGATAAAATTCCCGAGCCGCAGCCGATGTCGATGGCCGGCTGGCCGGGACGGGTGTAGGTTTCGACCATGGCCAAACAAAGCTGGGTGGTGGGGTGGGTGCCGGTGCCAAAAGCCATGCTCGGGTCGATCTTGATCGCGATGCGGGCCGGGTCATCCGACTGGTACCAGGCCGGCAGAATCAGCAGGCGGCTGCCGATGGGAATGGGGCGGTAGTTCTTCTTCCAGGCTTCCATCCAGTTTTCATTGGCAATGCTGCGAAACTGCGCTTCGGGCAGGGGGGTGATGCGCCCCAGGTGCCAGAGCGCCTCAAGCAGACGCTGGCGGGTATCTTCGAGGGTGTTGTCG
>CAZQLE010000105.1:0-13773 GCA_964593905.1 uncultured Anaerolineaceae bacterium
GCCACTGCCACGGCCACCCAGCCGCCGACGGCGACCCCCACCGAAACGGCCACTCTGGCGCCTGTGCCCAGCGAAACACCCACACCAGAGATCACCCCGTAGCCGGGCACCCTGTTAACCCAGCAAACAGCCGCAATGGATAATTTGCGGCTGTTTTTTATTTTTCCGGCAGGGGGCAGAGAAGCCGGCGCCATTACAAAAGCGACAACTGGGTGGCCTGCGCCCACTGGGGCGGGTCGGCTGCGATGCCTTCAAAAAAATTGGCCCAGGTCAGGTCAATTTGTTCGGCCAATTGCCGCACAGTGCGGAACTTGAGGAACTGCCATCTGGCAGCGGCGGCCGCCAGATGCGGATCGCGGCGGATTTTTTCTTCAACCAGGTCCAACCGGCTGGCGGGGATGACCAGATAGCGCTCAACATCTCTGCCCGGCGGCGGAAGATGAACAAAGCGCGAGATAACCGCCGAAGCCAGCAGATGAAATTCATACTGCACCACCCCGTTCGGGTCGCCCAGACGGATGCAGTCTTCGGCCGGTTCGACCCTTCCAATCTTTTGACCGATCTTGAGCAGCAGACGACGGATTTCGGCCAGTTCTGCGCGGCGGTTGGCGCTGGTATCTTCGCTGCGGATGACAATTTCGCCGTTCTCGGGGGTGATTTCGGCATACGAAAGCACACAGCACGCCACCAGGTCTTGCGGGGGCGTTGCCAGGCCGGGGTATTGATTGCACAGGAGCTGGTCCAATTCAATGAATGTCACCGGTTGCGGCTGTTGCAGCCGGCGCACCACGCTCATTTCCACCCGGTCTGCCAGCGGCAAGGGGAGGTCGCCGGGGGGTGAATGAAGCCACCAGGCGCTGAATTCGTTAATGTTGTTTGCATTGCGTGTTCTCTGGCGGGCAAAAATATTCTTCCGGGCCAGCTCGTTCAGACAGATCTGGGTGCGGTTGTACTGTTCCACCGCTTTTTCAGAATCGGCAGGGGGATATTGACTGTCGTCAACTGCGGCGGCAAAACCGGCCGTGTAACAGGTGAGGTGATCTGTTGGTTCGGCGCGGTTCAACAGCACAGCTTGAATTGCATTTTGAGCGGCCTCGGCGGGGTGGGTGACCGGGGGGAGCGGCTCAGGTTCAACGGGCACCCAGGATAACTGCGCAAATTCAGATTCACCCCGAATTGCCAGATGGTTAAGCCTGAAGCCAGTCTGGTTGGCGGCCGTTAGCACTGCCCCCATAAAACCGGGGTTGGCCTCTGGAACCAGCCCAAATACCGGCGTGGAGGGGCCGAGTGTTTGGTGCAAGATCGAAAGCACGCTATGGACAGCGCGGGTATGCCACTGCCATGAATAACGGCGTCGTTCGAGTGCGCTGGCAAGCCCCTGGGCGGCCTCTGCCCCCCATAACCAGCCGGCCCACACGGCAGAAAGCGTCCAGAAGGCCTGATTGGGTCGGGGGAACAGGCAAATTGCGGTTTTGAAACGCCCCGGTTCAAGCTGGGGCGCCAGGTTCCGAAACCGCCCGGAATATAGACAGATGCCGCCTTCTGTGGGGTAGTTGGGGAAGGTGGTGAATGGCACACCGGGGCCGGTTGATTTCCAGTTCAGGGCGGTTTTTTCCAGCACAGACCACAGGTTTACTTCGCGAAAGACGGGGGGAACGGTGATCTGGCGGGGGCGCTGGCGGCTGCCGGCGCTATCCCACAGGCTGCTGCCTTCTTCACAGACGCGCAGCAGCAAGGTGTAAAGCAGCTCTTTCCTGTCGGGCGAAATGCTCAGCCCCTCAATTTTATTAATCACGGTAAAGAGGAAGTCTAAGGAACGCGGAAGATAGGCTTTGAGCGACTCACTTAACCCTGCCGGGGCTTCTTTTCCTCCGGTGACGCGCTGCAAGGCACGTGCGCGGTGCAAGACATCACTGCCCAGTTTGATCAGGGTTTGTTCATCGCCAGAGGCAATGGGCCGCTCGCCGCTGTCGCCGCAGGCGGGGCAGGTGTATATTCGGGCAAAGGGGTAGGCCTGTTCTTTGCGCCATAAATACGCTTCAACTTCAATGGTTTGGCCGCAGGCAGCGCATTCTCCGGCATACAACCGGCGCAGACTGGTTTCAAGGCGCTCGCTTCCGCGGCGAGAGGTTGCCAGCTCGGCCAGCGCAGATTGGAACTCTTCGGCTGACGGCGCACGGGCCAAAACCCGCACCAGGTTTTGCATCACCGGGCTGGCGCAGGCGGTTAACACGCTGTAACCGGCCTGTGCCAGCTCAATGGAGACCCAGGGGGAAGACCCGAGTGGGTCAATGATCAGGCCGCCGGGGGGAACGATGTTCTTTACCCAGGCGGTGATCATTCCAGGCGCAACCGGCGGAAGAAACCGTTCCAACGGAATGGCCGGAAAGGCTCCAGCGGGGGGATGGAATGGATGACCATTCATGCTTGTATTGTAGCGAAAAAATGACAAAAGCGTATTGGCCTGTAAAAATGCGGAAGTAGGGGAGAAGCCTCTATGAAGGGGGCAGGCCGGCCGGGCAGTACGACCGATAACTAATGGAATTGTAAAGCGGCCTGATCAAGTCGAAAGGAACAGGGGCCGGATAATACAGGTATAATAAAAAAGTCAATTCACGCTGTATAAGGTTTCTTAATGCCCCTGATCTGGTATTCTCTCCACAGTCATCCCAATAAGGAAGATTTACTCTGGCAGCAGTTAACCGCGAGCGGCTTTGAGACATTTTATCCACGGGTTAAAGTTAATCCGGTTAATCCGCGGGCCCGAAAGATTCGGCCCTATTTTCCAGGCTATATGTTTGTCCATGCCGATCTTGAAGTGGTGGGAAAGAGCGTGTTGCAATGGATGCCCTATTCCACCGGGCTGGTGGCATTTGGGGGTGAACCGGCAGCGGTGCCGGAGAACCTTATCTCTGTTTTGAAGCAAAAGCTGGATGTAATTAACCAGGCCGGCGGCGAAATTTTTGATCATCTCAAACCCGGTGATGTAGTGGATATTTCTGCAGGGCCTTTTGCCGGGTATGAAGCCATTTTTGATGTGAAACTCCCCGGCAGTGAACGGGTGCGCGTGCTGCTGCAAATGTTAAACCGCCGTCAGGTGCCGGTTGAGCTAAGTACCGGCCAAATTCAAAAGAAAAAAATTCCTCCCCGAATCTAAAATTTACCCAAAACGAGACCGCCTTCATGAACGCATCCACACCGATTCAAACGTCTGCCCGGCGAGCGCCACAACGATTTATGGTTGCTCAGACAATTACCGGTTTTTTGCTGCTGGCAGCACTGCTGGTTTTTATTATTTCTCCGTTTCAAACCGGAGCGCTGCGGGCAAATTCTGTATTGCCCTATCTCATTGGTCTTGAGCATCTTGCCGTTGGGATCTGGATGTTTGCCGTGCGCCGCAGAGAAATTCCGGGCCGGGCGCTGGCGCTGTTTCTGGCGGGCGCGGGCGCAACCGCGGCAGGCGCTTCATCCACGGTGAACCCGTTTGTGCTCTTTAGCGGGATTCTGCTGGCGAGTGCCGCAATTTTCCAGTTTGCATTATTCTTCCCCGGCCCCGACCCGCTGGTGAAAAAGCATTTCGGTGCGCCGAGGGTCGTTTATGCGGTTTCGGGTATTCTGGCGGTGATGAGCCTTGTTTTGAGCTGGCAGAATGCGGCGGCGCCGGTGCACATTGGCACAGGGTTAACCCTGCTGACTTTTGGGTACGGTCTGGTTTTGATCACATTTGCATTTCTCTGGCTGGGTTTACGCCGCTTAAAAAAGGCCCCACCCATTGAACGGGAAGAAATTCGGATTCTTTTTTGGGCCGGGGTGGTTTCTTATGCCCCGCTGGGTCTGTGGCTGGTGGGCAGCCTGGCCGGAATTAATTTTGGCGTGATCACCGGGCTGGTCATTTTTTTGGCCGCTGTTTTCCCTGCGGCGGTGGTGTATACCTTTCAGCGTTATCAAATGCGCCGCTCCGATCTGCAAGTCAGCCGGTCGGTGGTTTATGTCATTCTGGCGGTTTTGATCTCGGTGGGTTATGCGCTGTTTGTGGCCGGTCTGGGGGTGGTGCTGGGCAGTATGACCGGCATTACCACGGTGGTGGCCGGTTTTGTAATGTTTGCCCTGGCGCTGGCGTTCAACCCGGTGCGTCAGTCGCTTCAAAATATGGTCGACGGGGTTTTCTTCCGCGGCGAGCGCGCCTATCAAGACCGGCTGCAAACGTTTAGCGGTGAGCTGACCAATGTTGTGGATGTCACCCGCATTATTCAAACCTTGCGGTCGTACGTTGAAAAAACGCTGATGCCGGGCAATTTTCATATTTTTGTATATGACCCGCTTGGCGATCAATATGCGGCTTCATCTGGCATTGGCGGGCGACCGACCAGTGAATTGCGCTTTAACCCCAACCCCGATCTGGCGCGCTATTTGAATGAACGCCACGCCCCCATGACCATCGAAGACCTTGAGAGCCGGGCGAATGAATTCAAGATCGATCAACTGCGCTTTAAGGTGCTGGGAATGAAATTATTGGTGCCGCTGACCGGGCGTCAGCGGTTGAATGGCTGGCTGGCAATGGGGGATCGGATGTCGGGCGAACCCTTTACCAATCGTGATCTGGCATTTCTGGAGGCATTATCTGACCAGGCTGCAATGGCTTTGGAGCGCGCCCAGGTGGTTGTGAACATGGAAAACCGGGTGCGTGAAATGAATGTGTTGACGCGGGTGGCTCAGGGGATTAACGTTACCCTGGAATTAAACGATATTCTGGAACTCATTTATGCGCAGACGGTGCAGGTCATTCCGGCCGACGATTTTCATCTGATGCTGACGGAGGGCGACCCGCAGCTTTTGATGGAAATTTTCTGTGTGGAAGCCAACGAACGTTTTCTGGAATATGAAAACAAACCTGTGCGCGGCCAGACGCTGGAGCAGGAGATTATTCGCCAGCGCCGCGCAATGATGACCGATGAATATATGCGTGAATGTCAGCGGGCCGGCATACTGGTTACCCGCAGCAGCCTGTTTGCCTGGATGGGGGTCCCGCTCAATGCCGGGGCGCAGGTGATCGGCACGCTCAGCCTGGCGAAACGCGATATGAACGTGACTTATTCGCGCGAGCAGCTTAACTTATTCCAGGCCATTGCCGATCAGGCGGCGGGGGCCATTGTGAAGGCGCGCTTGCTGGAAGAATCGGAAAAGCGGGCCCGCCAATTGACCGTTCTAAACCGTGTCACCCGGCAGTTAACCTCCACCCTTGAGCTGGAACCCTTGCTGGCCCAGGTGTTGGAAAACGCGGTGATGATCTTGAATGGTGAGGGCGGCGGTTTGTATATGGTGGATCGGATCACGGGTGAATTGGCCTTTCAGACGGCTGTGGGGGGCGCGGCAATTGAACAATATTTTTCCAACCCGGCTGATCAGATTCAGAAAGCATTGCATCAGCGCAAGGCTGTTTTAGAGAATATGCTCCCGGCAATGATGGTGAGCGAAAATGTGAAACCGGCCGAAAACCAGGCTTTTTCACCCCGCACCTGTCTTGTTTCGCCGCTGCTGGTAAAAGAGGATGTGCTGGGGATGATCGCGGTTGTTAACCGTAAGGATGGACAGCCCTTTGAACAGGATGACCTGGACTTTTTGACCGCTTATACCAATCAGGCATCGGTGGCGTTGGATAACGCCCGCCTGTATACCATGACCGATCAGGCACTGGCGGCCCGCGTGGAAGAGTTGAGCGTGATGCAGCGGGTGGACCGTGAGTTGAATACCAGCCTGGATACTACCCGGACGATGCAGATTACGCTGGAATGGGCTTTGCGCCAGTCGGGCGCAACGGCCGGTTTGATCGGCGTGGTTCAGGAAGATGGATTGCAGGTTAAAGAGTCACAAGGATATGGCGAAGAGATTGCGCCCTATCAGGAAGCGTTGATGGCGCTGGATTTATTTGGAATGCAGCAAGTGATCGAAACCGGTCATGGTGTGGTATACCCGGCTGCGAAGGGTCTGCGCCTGAAACCCGATGCAGTTGAACAGGCGGTGATCCCCATTCGGCGGGAATCGACGACGATGGGGGTGTTGTTGTTGGAGAGCATGTCTGCGAACACTTTTAGTGAAGATCGCACGGCCTTCTTGACCCGCCTGACCGATCATGCTGCCATTGCCATCTCGAATGCACAGTTGTATGCGGCCGTGCAGGCGGCCAATATCGCCAAGAGCGAATTTGTCTCCTTTGTGTCGCATGAGTTGAAAAACCCGATGACCTCGATTAAGGGCTATACCGAATTGCTGGCTGCCGGCGCGGTGGGGCCGATCACCGAGGCGCAGGCAAACTTTTTGGCGACGATCCGGTCGAATGTGGAGCGCATGGCCACCCTGGTTTCGGATCTGGCGGATGTATCGCGGATTGAGGCAGGGCGGATGCGGCTGGACTTTAAATCGATCCCGATTAAAGAGGCCCTTGAAGAAGTGGTTCGGTCACTGCGGCGGCAGATCGACGATAAAAAGCAGCGGCTCAACCTTGAAGTTCCCGAATTGCTGCCCAGTGTCTGGGCGGACCGCACCCGGCTGGTGCAAATCATCACCAATCTGGTCAGCAATGCGGTCAAATATACCCCGCAGGAGGGTGAGATTTTGGCTGCGGCAGAGATCTGCGATAACCGTTGGGATGAAGCGGGTGCGAAACAGGTGGTTCATATCTGGGTAAAAGATAATGGGATCGGTATTTCAGAGGAAGATCAGAAGAAAATCTTCCAGAAATTCTTCCGCTCTGAAGACCCCAAAACCCGTGAAAGCCCTGGTACGGGTCTGGGTCTTAACATCACACGCAGCCTGGTCGAATTTCAGGGCGGTAAGATCTGGTTCGAAAGCGAATTTCGCCATGGAACCACCTTCCATTTCACCATTCCGGTGGCAGAGTAGCGCCGGTCTTATTCAGGGTTTAACAAGACCCCGCGCCGGGTGGGACGGCGCGGGGTGATTTTTACCGGTACGGCAGAAAAAGGAGTCACAGGAAAACCTGCCGTACCGGTACGACATTTGTCTCGGTAGTGGGTATTTTCCTGATGCAGTTCAGATTTTAATCTGCGCCAACCCCTATGTTGATTTCGGGCAGCCGTTGGCGAATTGTGGCGATGGCCTCTTCGGGCATTTCGTAATCTTCCAGTTGATTGTTATTGTAGGTGTTGTAGGCCGAAAGATCGAAATGGCCGTGCCCAGACAAATTGAAGAGAATGACTTTCTTCTCGCCTTTTTCTTTGGCCTCAAGGGCCTCGTCGATGGCGGCGCGAATTGCATGAGAAGATTCCGGCGCCGGCAAGACACCTTCGGTATGTGCGAAGAGGGTGGCCGCCTCAAAGCAGCCGCGCTGCTTGACGGCAATTGCGCTGACCAGCCCGGCATCGTATAACGCGCACAGGGTGGGGGCCATGCCATGATAGCGCAGCCCGCCGGCATGGATGGCCGCCGGCATAAAGTCGTGTCCCAGGGTGTGCATTTTGACAATCGGCGCCATTTTGGCGGTGTCGCCATAATCAAAGGCGTATATACCGCGCGTCAGCGACGGGGTGGCGGTGGGTTCAACGGCCAGCAGGCGGGTGCGCTGCCCGTTGCGCAGGTTCTCGCGCAAGAAGGGGAAGGCGATGCCGGCGAAGTTTGAACCGCCGCCCACGCAGCCAATCACTACATCGGGATATTCACCGGCCATATCCATCTGCTTGAGCGATTCTTCACCGATGACCGTCTGATGGAGCAGTACATGGTTGAGAACAGATCCCAGCCCATATTTTTTCTTCCCTTCAGATAATGCAGCCACTTCAACCGCTTCTGAAATCGCAATGCCCAGTGAGCCAGGGCTGTTGGGGTCCTCGGACAGAATCTGGCGGCCGGCATTGGTCTGGCTGGTTGGGCTGGCAAAGACCTTTGCGCCAAAGGTTTCCATTAAGAAGCGGCGATAGGGTTTTTGGTCATAAGAGACCTTGACCATGAAGACCTCAAGATCCATGCCGAAGAACTTGCAGGCCATGCTCAGGGCGCTGCCCCACTGCCCTGCGCCGGTTTCGGTCGTCATGGCATGCGTGCCTTCCGTTTTGTTGAAAAAGGCCTGGGCAAGTGCGGTGTTGGATTTGTGGCTGCCAGAGGGGGACGCGCCTTCATACTTGTAGTAAATATGAGCCGGTGTGCCAAGCGCCTTTTCGAGCCGCCGTGCGCGGATCAGGGGGGTTGGCCGCCAGAGCTTGTAGGCTTCACGGACCTCGTCGGGGATCTCGATGAAGCGCTCGGTGCTGATCTCTTGCAAGATCAAGCTCATGGGGAACAAGACGGATAGAAAGTCGGGCGTGACCGGTTCTTTGGTCATCGGGTTCAATACCGGCGCCGGCGGAACCGGGTTATCGGCATTGACGTTGTACCAGAATTTCGGGATGTCGGCTTCATTCAAGAGAAAACGGGTTTGTTCAGACATGGTGGCCTCCTTTTATTGACCTTGACGAATACAATCAACAATAGCGATTATTTTCACAAAACAAAAAACCGGCGTTCGTCCATATGAGGACGAACGCCGGTTTAACGTCCGTGGTGCCACCTCGCTTAGGCTGCGCTGATAAAAAAATTCCCGCGGTGATGACAACACGGGAATTTAAAGCCAGCCTCACTCTTTCGGGTACGCTCGTGGAGAGTTATACCCTTTGCCAAGGTAACGGTGGCATCTCCGGCACGGATTACTGGCTTGCGCGTTCTTCCTGCAACTCCAAGGGCCATTCTGCGTTCTCAACCGGGCAGGTTCTCAGCAACTCCTGCTCTCTGTACCGTTGGACAATCGCATACTCGTCCTCTTCAAAGTTTTTATTTATTGATCTATGTTGAATAGATTATAGAGTGTTCCCTGTGAAAGTCAATACTATCTTTATTGTCATTTTTTGACAGCTCCATTTTGCAATTGCGCTGCCATAGAGTTTTTTGCCGAAATCCTTTCGGCGGGCCATATTTTTATGAAAAATATGGCCGAAAACAGAAGACGGCCAGTTTTTGGGGTAAAATTTTAAAGGGCTTGCAGAACCTGCGCAACCTTTCTGATCACCCAACGTAAATTTATTGAGGTTGACCTTTGCAAATGATCGGACAAACATTACAGCAATTTTGGAATCAGGGTCTTACCCTGGATGCGTTTATTAGCCAGATGGATAGTTACCAGGCTGACATGCGCCGGCGTTTGACCGAAGTATCTGTTGCGCTGGATGATTCATCGGGATGCCAGACGCCATGTTATGTGAGTGTGTTGACAGAATCGTGGTGCAGTGACAGCCTGATGAACTTGCCCATTGTGGTATCTTTTATTCGTCACTTTCCCGAGATCGAGCTGCGGGTTTTTCTGCGCAGCCAGTTCCCTGAGCTTCGCCAGGCCTATCAAGAAGCGGGGATCATTAATATCCCTGCGGTGACATTTCTGGACACGAATTTTAATGTTCTGGGCACCTGGGTGGAACGTCCGCAAAAGGCGACCGGGCAGATTGCCCTCTGGAAACAGGGCTACCCTGAAATGGAATTGATTCGCACGCGGGAAGACCTGGGACGGGAAGAAAAGCGGGCTTTGTTGATGCCCTTTACTGAAAAACTGTTGGCTGAGATGGAAATCTGGTATAAGAATGATCTTCAGCAAGAAACCGTCGCAGAGCTCAACAGGGTGTTGAAAGCCCGATAGGATCATCGCATGAAACCATCATACCAACGTATTCTACTCCTTGGGGCGCCCCTGGCTGCCCAGATGTTATATTTCCCTTTTAATCAATTCAGCCAGGGTGGCATCACCCCGAATATCCCGCTGGATGCTTATATCCCGCTGCGACCGGTGTGGGCATTGCCCTATCTTTTGGCGCTGGTCTGGTGGTGTGGAACGTTTTTGTACGCTGCCTTGAAGATGGATGAACCTTTATACCGGATGATGATCTACAATACGGTCGGGGTGATTTTCTTCAGCGTGTTTTGTTATGCGCTTTTTCCCACCTATGTCGTCCGGCCAGAGCTGACGCAATCTGGCGGCTGGTGGGAGCTTTTGCGCTGGATTTACAGCCATGATGGGTTATACAACGCCCTCCCCAGCGGGCACGCGTATCTTTCCACCCTGATTGTGATCTATTATGCGCGCTGGAAACCAAACCTGACCCTGCCCCTGGTGATCTGGTTGATGGTCATTATCTTTTCGGCGCTTTTTACGCACCAACACTATATTCTCGATCTGGTGGTTGGATCGGCGCTGGCCGGGGTGAGTTATTTGCTGGCAATCTGGATTGCCGGGCCGAAGAAATCCACTTCAAAACGGGTTGTGACCGTTGCAAAATGACGGGTGAAGTGCCCTGCAAATGAATTTGGGCTTTGCGCACCAACACCCCCGAAACGGTGCCCGTGTTAACTACATCGTAAGGAGTTTTCATGATCAATCTGACTCGTGGCATTCCTCCTGTAGAGGCATTCCCGATTGAGGATTTAATCCACGCTGCTGAATCGATTTTATTGGAAGATGGTCGCCGGTTGCTCCAGTATGCAAATGCGCCGGGCTATGCCCCCTTGCGCGAACTGTTGGCTCAACGCGCAGGGTGCAGCCCCGACCGGGTTTTTATGGGCAACAGCTCACTGGAACTATTGCAATTTATTACAATGATCGAACTGCACCCAGGGCAGCGGGTCTTTGTTGAGCAGCCCACCTATGACCGCGCGGTGACGTTGCTGCGCCGGGCCGGGGCAGAGGTGGTTGGAATTCCGATGGAGTTGGATGGCGTCAATCTGGATCTGTTTGAGGCGGAGTTAAAAAAGGGCGTTCCGGCTCTATTTTATGTGATTGCCGATTTTCAGAACCCGCTGGGCACGATGACCAGTGCGGCAAAACGTAAGCAGTTGGCCCACTGGGCGCAGCAATACGGTTTTTGGATCGTGGAAGATTCGCCTTACCGCCCTTTAAGATATCGCGGTGAGCCCATTCCGACCCTCCAGTCTTTTGCCCCCGAGCGGGTGATCCAAATGTCCTCCGTATCCAAGATCCTTGCGCCCGGGGTGCGCATGGGCTATCTGGTTGCTCCGCCAGAAGTGATCGCACGAATTACCCACTGGGTGACCGATACCTATATCGGCCCGGTGTCCATTTCGCAGGGGATGATCTATCAATATCTTAAGGCCGGTTTGTTGGATGAGAACATCCGCCGTCTGTGCGATATCTATCGTCCGCGGTTGGATGCCACCCTGGCCGCGCTGGAGAAATATATTCCCGGCGCCGTTTACCCGCGTCCCGAAGGCGGGTTCTTCATTGGGGTGACTTTACCCGAGGGGAACCATATTTTGGACCTGATGGAGAAAGCAAAAACGGCGGGTTTGCTGCTCACCGATGGGCGCGGTTTCTATACTCACCCGGCCGATGGCGAGCGCTTCTTGCGCCTGCCGTTTTGCAGTTTGACCCCGCCAGAAATTGAAGAGGCGCTGTCCACACTGGGGCCATTGTTGGTCTAACCCGAACCATTTTCAGCGATCAATTCGGGGGCTACGCCATCATCTGGCGTAGCCCTCTTTTTTTGGGTGTGAGAGGCGGATCATTCAATTCTGGCCGTATTTATCTGAATTTTTTATGGAGTATAATCTTTCCTCAGGAGTTTGATATGAAAATGAGCACGAAATTAAGGCTGTTCTATACCCTTGTCATCTCAGGTGTGTTACTCGGCGCCTGCAACCTGCCTTCCAGCGATAAAACCGGCACACCCGGCCCAGACCAGGTGTATACCTCGGCTGCCGAGACGGTTCAGGCCCTGACGACACGCACACCTGCAACGGTGACCCCCACCACGCGGCCCACAGCGACCCAACCGGCTGCTGCGACCCTGCCCCCGGTGGCAACACTCCCCGTGTTCACCTCCACCCCCAGTGTGGCCTGTGATCTGGCCGAATTTGTAAAAGATGTCACCGTTCCGGATGACACCGTATTTAAACCCGGTGAGACTTTTACCAAAACCTGGCAACTGCAAAATGTGGGCTCGTGTTCATGGACTACGGCCTACAAAATTGTGTTTGCCAGCGGCGATGCGATGAATGCGCCCAGCGCAGTTGCCTTGCCACAGAATGTCGGCTCGGGGCAGGTGGTGGATCTCAGCGTCAATCTGACTGCGCCAACGCAACCGGGAACGTATCAGGCGTTTTTTAAGCTGCAAAACGCCTCGGGCCAGGCTTTTGGGCTGCGGTCCAATCGAAACGGCCCATTCTGGGTTAAGATCAAGGTGGGTGGTGATGGATTTACGGTGAACTCGGTGGCGGTGGTGCCCGATAAAGTAGATGCCACTGGCGCCTGCCCGATGACCATTAATCTGGCCGCAGCCATTAGCGCAACCGCTGCCGGAAAAGTGACCTATAACTGGGAATTAAGTGATGGGACAAAATCTTCGCCGCAGGAGCTTAATTACACGGCGGCGGGTACCCAGGCGGTGGTTTTCCCTTATGTGGTCCGGCAGAGCGGTGATTACTGGGCGCGTATCTATATTGGCAGTCCCAATAATCAGTATTTTCCACAGACGGCCTTTAAGGTAACCTGTAACTGAGTTGGTGTGTTCACGTCGGGCGGCCGGTTGGATCGCCTGACCTGTCTGAGAAATCCCCGCCCGGCGGGGATTTTTTTGTATTCTAAACGCGCGTATACCGTTCCCGCGAGAGGAAGGTCTTCCGCTCGGGGATGCTGCCTGTTTCACAAAACAGATTGACACAGATATCGGCTGCGCCGTGCGCTTTCGCACGGCGGAATGCCTCTTCGTTGTTCCAAAAAGTGATGATCTGCCACAGGGAGGAATCTTCGTTGCATTGCACCAGAATGGACTGGTGCATTCCCTCGGGTGGGTGGTGGATTTCCAGTGCAAAGGATTGTTGCAGCACCCCCCAGTTTTCTTTTGACACCCGGCCGGTGAGAATGGAGATATACATATCCGCCTCCTTTTCTGACCCGTATAGTTAAATTATACGTCATTCCGCCTGAGAAATATTACGCGCGGCGCGGGAAAACCGGGTGTGACCCTGGCTGGCGGTAAAAAAGATGGGGCTGCGCTGGACCGGCGCAGCCCCTACAAATCTGTCTTTCTGCCTTTATTGTGGAGGGACAGCAGAAACGACAGGCAGCATTGCTGAATCGGGCAAACCAAACCGATTCACCATTTCATACCAGTAGTGACAACTTGAACCGGCAGGAGAGGTGGGTGGGGAAAACTCAGCCCACCTCTCCTGCTGTTGATGATCTTCTGTGATTAGCGTTGATTACGGTTCCGCAAAAACGCGGGAATATCCAGATCGTCGGTGTTGACCACGCGCGGTTGGAAGTCGGCCTGGGTCGGCTGTTGTATCGAGGGCCGTTCCACCCGCGGTTCAGGTGCAGGCGCCGTGGTGGTGGGGCGCATACGCTGAGCCGGCTGCGGGTCTTCAATGCGCATGGGGCGTTGTTCAACCACCGGCCGGCTGGTGGCGCGGTCAAAACCCGTGGCAATGACCGTAACACGAATCTCATCGCCCAGGTTCGGGTCGACCACCGCACCAAAGATCAGGTTGACATCGGGGTGCGCGGTTTCGCGGATGATCGCTGCGGCCTGGTTGACCTCGAAGAGGGTCATGTTCGGGCCGCCGGTGACGTTAAACAGAATGCCGCGTGCGCCATCGATGGTGATGTCGAGCAGTTGGCTGGAGATTGCCATCTCGGCCGCAATGCGTCCGCGATCTTCGCCCTGGGCTTTTCCAACGGCCATCAAAGCTGCGCCGCCTTCAGACATAATGGCGCGCACATCG
>CAZQLE010000106.1:0-6080 GCA_964593905.1 uncultured Anaerolineaceae bacterium
GTTTTATTGAACTGCCTCGCGCGCTTTAACAAAGGCGGCCACGCTGCGCTCAATATCTTCACTCGTCGTTGCCCACGAACACACGCTGACCCGGATGACCGGCGTATTGTGCCAGTTGGCGCTGCCGCACCAGCATTCTCCAGACTGCTGGAGGTTTTTCAGGGTGGCAAACGTCTCTTCCGGGCTGTTGCAGGCCACCAGCACCTGGTTAAAAACGATCTCGTTAAGCACATGAAATCCATGCGCGCTGATCTGGCTGGCAAATTGCCCGGCCCGCGCGCACAACCCGTTTACCAGGTCTTCAACCCCGCTTTTGCCGATGGTTTTGAGGGTGGCCCACAGCTCGACGCCGCGGCTGCGGCGCGACATTTCAGGCGTGTAGAGCATTCCATCCCTGTTTTCGCTGTATAGAATATAAGAGCCGGTTGCTTGCATGGCGGCTGCCAGCGCTTCAGGCTGCTTGCAGAGGATGATACCGCTGTCGTAAGGTGTGTTAAGCGTTTTGTGCCCGTCGACCGACCATGAATCGGCCTTCTCCAAACCGCGGGTCAGGTGGTGTTTTTCTGCCGAGGCTGCCGCCCATAAGCCAAAAGCGCCGTCGATATGCACCCAGGCCCCGGCCGCGTTGGCGCGGTCGCAAATTTCATCCAGCGGGTCAAAGGAACCCGAGTTGACATTGCCCGCCTGCAAGATCACCAGTGTGTTGCGGTCCAGTTCGGGAACCCTGGCGGCGATCATGCGTCCCTGTTCATCCACCGGCACCATTTCAACGCGGTCTTTACCCAGCCCCAACAGCGCCAGCGCTTTGAATACCGTGCCGTGCGCCTCGGCGCCGACCACAACGCGCAGCGGCGGTGCGCCAAACAGCCCCTGCGAATTGACATCCCACCCGGCGCGTTTTAAGATCTCGTGCCGGCCAGCCGCCAGCCCGCACAGGGTTGCCATCGAAGTGCCGCTCACAAACCCGGCCACACACCCTTCCGGGAGCCCCAGAAGCTCAAGCAGCCATTTCTCGCAGACGGTTTCGAGCTTTGACAGCACGGGTGACGAGACATATAAAGTGGAAATCTGGTCCCAGGCATCTGCCAGCCATTTCGCCGCCATGACCGGCGGAAACACGCTGCCGACCACCAGACCAAAATATCTCCCCCCGGTATGTGTAACCGTTGCCGGAGAGCCGTATTCGTGCAGCATGTGCAGCATGGCCGTTGGATCGCCCGGCGCAGCGGGCAGCGGCTCATCAAATGCGACTAGATTTTTCAACGCTGTTTCAGTGGGGAATACATTGCGCTCAAAAACGCCATCCATATAGTCATAAGCATAAGACTTGGCCTGTTCAAATAAATCGCGCTGGCGGGTCAGCGCGTACATTTCTTTTTGTAGACTGGTTTGTTTTGACACCTTTTACACTCCTGTGAAAAAGCCTGTGGGGTTGGAATTTAATCTGTGCAGAGACCCCTGTGGATCTCTGTAATGGTGGCGGCGTACCTTATAAATATATGCTTATCAGCCCCAAGATGCAATTGCCCTGAAAAACGGCAGGAACAAGCGGGTCATCTGTGCGGCTCTTTTTCTATACCAAATCTACACCTTTCCAATTCCTTTTCTCAATACAATCAAAAAAAATGAATGTCGGGTTTACCGGCGCCGAAGCAGAAAGAAGAGATTGGCATGAGTGCGCCAGAGAAAAAAACAATTTTTTGCTTTATTACCGCCCTGGTGGTGGCCCTGGGGGTCATCTCCTATTTACTGGCAGATCGATATCTGATTGAGCATGTTGAAATTGCCGATGTCAGCGCGGTTGCGGCGGCTGCCGCAGCAACAGATACCGCCCCCCAAAGCAGCGCGGCAGTGCCCGCGCCGACCGTCCTCTCTGAAGGCACAGCCCCAACGGCGGCCGTGATGGCGGATGATTGGAATTATCAAAGCGAGAGCGTGTCCATTGCAATTCAAAAGGTCTCTACCGGCAGCGGGAAAAACACCGTGACCTACTTTGTGGCCGATGTGGTTCTGAACGATGCCACACAGTTAGCCAGCGCCTTCGCCAAGAATCAGTTCGGCGCCAATATCATCGACGAAACCTCGCAAATTGCCGCCGATCATAACGCCATCTTTGCCGTCAACGGCGATTATTACGGCTTTCGCAGCGATGGAATCGTCATCCGCAACGGCGTCATTTATCGGGATGAACCGGCGCGGGTTGGTCTTGCCTTTTTTTCGGATGGTTCGATGAAGATTTATGATGAAACGCAGACCAGCGCGCAGCAACTGCTGGAGCAGGGGGTTTGGAATACGCTGTCTTTTGGGCCGGCGTTAATTGAAAACTCGCTGGTTTCAACCGGGTTTAAAAACGTCAATGTTGACACCAATCTGGGCAATCATTCGATCCAGAATGCCAACCCCAGAACCGGGGTGGGGGTGATTGACAAAGACCACTTTGTGTTTGTGGTGGTCGATGGGCGCAGCAGCGGTTACAGCCGCGGCGTCAGCCTGAGCGAGTTTGCTGAAATCTTCAAGCAACTGGGGTGCAGCGATGCTTATAACATCGACGGCGGCGGGTCTTCGACCCTGTATTTTATGGGCCGGGTGGTCAATAACCCGCTGGGGAAAAACCGCGAGCGTGGCACCAGCGATATACTGTTTATTGCAGAATAAAAAAAGAGAATGCCGGCTGTCAAAAAATATGACAGCCGGCATTCTTATTTTCAGAATCAGTGTTTCATCTTAGAGCTGCACCGGCATACGGTGGATGTGGTAACGGAAGCGGTCTCCCCGATAGACGCCGCGGAAGAACTCAAAGGGCCGGGATTCGGCATTGCGCAGCACCCGCGAAACCACTACAACCGGCGCGCCGCGTTCCACCCCCAGGGTCTTGGCATCTTCCCGGTCGGCCGGCAGCGCTTCGAGAAAGTGTTCAGCGGTGCAGTTGGACAGGTCGATCCGGCTGAGATAAAACATGGTTCCGGCGGTTTTGGCCAGTGAGAGGTCAATCTTATCCACATAATCACCGGTGACGTATGAATCGGTGTGCCCGATTGCCAGATCGTTGGCAAAGCGCAGCCGCTGCAGGCAAAAAACCTTGGTTCCGGGGGCAACTTGCAGCCAGGTGGCTATTTTGTCTGGCACGACAACCTCTTCAGCCTGGATCACTTTCCACGATACCTGCATGCCCTTTTCGTTAAACTCGGACATTTCCAGTTCGAAGGCGTTGGGCCCTTCCATGAATTTGGTCTGGGTGACAAACGTGCCGCGCCCTGCTTGGCGGTTGATGATGCCTTCCATCTCCATTTCGCGCAGGGCCTGCCGGACGGTGGTACGGCTCAGATCAAATTTCTGCTGAATTTCCTCTTCGGTGGGGAGCTGTTCTCCCGGTTTCCAATCTCCTACGCGAATTCTTTCGGATAAAAGCTGTTTGAGTTGAATGTACAGCGGTAGGTGGGAATTTCGATTGACTTCCATGCGGCTCCGGGTGATATCTATTACTGGAAATATCTTATATTTGCAATGTTATTACATTGTATCAACCAGGGGCAAATGTGTCAATATCCCTGTCTGGGCGCAGCAGGGCTAAACGCAAAGCCCGCCGGAACCCACCCCTGCCCCTACCCGCGGCGAAAACCGCTCCGCGGGGAAGAAACTTTCTTGGGTAGCAGAGCTTGCAAAACAAGCTCTGCTACCCAAACCCCACGAAAAGGCAAACTACTTTGCGAAACGCCGTGCTGGGCGCGGGTCTTTAATTTGTCATCTTGAATACGGGCGGGAAAAGTTCATTCGCAGGGCGTTTTTTGTAATCGCGCAGGGTATAGGCCGCGCGCATTTTATCAAAATAGGCCTGTCCTTTCAGCATCAGCTCCTGCGGATTCACCCCCGGGATGACGCCGTCTTCCATTACAATCCGCCCGTTGATGATCACCGTGCGGATATTCCAACCGCTGGTATGCAGAATGAGTGTGCGGATCGGGTCTTCCACCACCCCGCTGCGCAGCGAATGGAGATCAACGATCACGATATCGGCTTTGGCGCCGGGTGAAAGATGCCCCAGGTCTTCGCGGCCCAGCGCTCTTGCGCCGCCCAGGGTGGCCGCCAAAAAGATTTCGCCCGGGTCGAGTGAACTCTGGCTGCCGGTGAGGACCTTGTTCAGGTTATGGGTCAGATCCATCACACGGATCATATCCGGCGGAAAGGTGTCTGTGCCGAGGCCAAGGTTGATCCCGCTGCGCAGGTAATGTTCAAAGGAGTTTAGCACTGCGCCATAGCGGGCCTCGATCACCGGGCAGTGCACCACTGTGGCGCCGCTGTCGCTTAGCCGATGCAGTTCATCTTCACCGGGCAGCGCGGGGTGGCGACCGCGCACATGGGTGGCATGCGGAATCATCACCCGCGGGCTGAGAAAATCGATCTCTGTGAGCAGTTCGAGCGGGGTTTTCCCGTGCCAGCGCTGCAACAGACGGATTTCACCCTCTTCCTGGCAGGCGTGCAGCCGCACCGGGCAGTTTAGCTCATCGGCAAAGCGCCGGGTTTGTTGCAGCAGCGCCGGGGTGCAGGTTTGAATGCGGGCTGGAGCGAGCAGCCCTTTGATCAGCCCGCCGTGCTTACCATCAAAATCACTGATAAACCGGGCGGCCTCCTGCAGTCCGCTAACGCCGCGCGGCTCATCCCAGATTACATCTTGAACGCCGTCGCTGTGGGTGACGCTGACCCCCGAGCGATAGCTGGGGCCCAGATAAACACGCAGTCCAAGCCCGGCGGCAATCTCTACCATGCGCTCAAACTCGGCATAGGTCTCGGCCCATGTTTTGTGATATTCACCGGCAATGGGCAGGGCCGTGGTCACTCCGTTCATAATCAACTGAACAAACGCATACCGCCTGCGCAGGGCTTCTTCCTCCGGCGTGAAAATTTCTTCCCGCTCTGAATGAAAATATTCCTCAGACCATTCCAGCCCTTTGGCCATCTCGGGCGTCTGATAGGCATCCAGAATGGCATGATCGATATCGGCCAGCGCATCCAGGTCGATAAAACCGGGGCTGATGATGGCCTGTCCTGCGTCAATGGTGCGGTCCACTTCTGCACTGTACCGGTTTCCGACAAACAGAATGCGGTCGCCTTCATACACAACACACCCGTCTGAATAAACAACCGGCGCATGACCGTCGTAACCGATGACGAATTTTCCGGTGATTTTTGTTTTCAACTGATCAGCCTCCTGGTTGCAACTATGCGTCTTTCCGGGCGGGGCCCGGTTAATCCTGTTTTTTTCGAACAAGTGAAAAATTGAATTATCCACTTGACTTTTGGGTAACTACATTATATTATAATAACAATACAATGTTAATATAATAAAACGATCCAATGTTACGATAATAAAACACAACCGCTTTATCCCCCACAGTGCGAAACGATTTTGGGTGGGCCAATTGACCGGAAAGGGAATTTTCGGAGGCCCTGAGGGTGCTTTTCTTCTCGGCTATGCCATTTTGATGAAAATTTTTGGATTTGATTCAGGAGGTGCCAACCAAGCGTATGCGTTTGCTATCCAACCGTCCCACATTCCAATTCCTAAAGTTCAATTAAGTAAGGAGAATATCGAGATGAAATTAGCGAAATTTTTTACTTTTCTGCTTCTGGCCGCTTCATTGATCCTTGCCGGTTGTGTATCTGCCGAACCGGCTGCCCCCGCAGCCCAGCCCGAAGCTTCTGAAGCACCCGCCAGCGCGGCTGCGCCGGAATCTTCTGAACCGGTTACCGAAGTTAAGATTGGTGCGCTGCTGCCCTTAACCGGCGGAGATGCCATCAACGGCCAAAACCAGAAATATGGTCACGAGTTCGCGGTTGAAGAAATTAACAACGCCGGGGGCATTAAATGCCTGGATGGCGCCAAGATTACAATGGTGTATGGCGACAGCGCCGGGAAACCTGAATCGGGCAATGCCGAAACCGTGCGCCTGATTCAACAGGAAGGCGTGACCGCGATTTTGGGCGCTTTTCACACCGGTGTAACCCTGACCGCCTCTGAAACCGCCGAACGCTACAAGGTTCCCTTCATTGTGCCCAATTCAGATGTTTCACCGCGCAACTTG
>CAZQLE010000106.1:6090-13693 GCA_964593905.1 uncultured Anaerolineaceae bacterium
GATGGGTGGCGCCAAGACGGCCGTCATTCTGACCCCCAATATTGCCTTTGGCGACTGGTTTGCCGAAGACTGGCGTTCGGCTTTGCCCGCCAATAACTTCGAAGTGCTGGGTGAAGTCTCCTTCCCCTCTGGCGCGAGCGATTTTGGCCCGACCATCCTCTCGATCAAGCAGTTGGACCCGGATGTCATCTTCACCATCGCCAACACCTCTGACGCCACCCTGATGCTGCGCCAGATGAAAGAACTCAAGTACTGGCCGAAAGTGGCCTTCATCACCGCCGCCGGCGGCTATGCTGACCCCTCGTTGATTCAGAACCTGGGTAAAGATGCCGAAGGTTTATACTTGACCAATGACTGGTTCCCGAACATCAACATGCCGAATGCCAAAGAGCTCAATGATAAGTTCAAGGCCAAATATGGCATGGATATGATCGGTAACATCAACACCACCTATGCCGGCACCTTGATGCTGGCCGACGCCCTGGAGCAGGCCTGCTCGACCAACCCCGAAAAACTGGCCGAGACGCTGCGCACGATCCATCTGACCGATGGCAAGTGGGGCTTTATGTACACCGATATTCAATTTGACGAGCAGGGCTTCAACACCTTCGCCGGTAATGCCATTGCTCAGATCCGCGACGGAGAGACGGTAACCGTATGGCCGAAAGACTTTAGCGTTGCCGAACCGGTATGGCCGGTGGCCGACTGGCAGTCACGCTAAGACCTGTTAAAATCGGTTTATGCCCACTCCCCGCTTCCTTCGGGAGGGGAGTGGGCAAGCTTCTCTCATCAGTTTTTAGCTCAACTTAAGGCGTGGCAGTATGGATTTATCAATTCTCCTTCAAACTTTGATCAACGGGGTTTTCCAGGGTGGGGTATACGCCCTGGTGGCGATCGGTTTGACCCTGGTATACGGGGTTATGATGATCGTCAACTTTGCCCATGCTGATTTTCTGATGCTGGGCTTATACCTGGCATACTGGGCCTTCGTTCTGGCAGGGGTTCAGCCCTACATTGCCATGCTTGGGATCATCATTCTGCTGTTTCTGATCGGGATTGTGCTGCAAAAGGCGCTGATCAAACCGGTGTTGACAGCGCCGGTGATCAACCAGGTGCTGCTCACCCTGGGGCTGTCCAGCTTTATTGTCGGGCTGGTGCAGTTTTTCTGGCGGTCAGAACCGCGCAGCCTGATCTTGCCCTATTCATCCAACAGCATCCAGATCGGAGAATTGGTGCTTAACATCCCGCGTCTGATCGCCTTTGTGGTCTCGCTGGTGGTGGCGGTTTTGTTGTATCTGTTCCTCAACCGCTCCAAGACCGGCAAGGCCATTCGGGCCTGTTCGCAATCGCGGACTGCGGCCGCGCTGATGGGCATCAATGTCGACCGGGTATATATGCTTGTGCTCGGCATCGGCCTGGCCCTGGCGGGTCTGGCCGGCGCGCTGCTGAGCCCCAATTACCCCATGTCGCCCACGGTTGGTTCAACCTTCTCTTTCACCGCTTTTGTGATCGTGGTGCTGGGCACGATGGGGAACTTTCTGGGGGCGTTTATCGGGGCGATGATCATTGGCGTGGCCGAGGCGTTTGGGGGGCTGTTGATTGGCAGCGAATTGCGCCAGTTGGTCAGTATGCTGATCTTTATTTCTGTTTTGCTGCTAAAACCCGGCGGTCTGTTTGGAGGCAAAAATGTTTGAAAAAGAAAGACTTTTGCTGCGCATGAAACAGATGCGTCAGGCTTCAAAACAGATGCCCCTGTTCTGGAAGGTAGTGCTCAACTGGAATAATCTCCAATTTGCTGTGGGGCTGATTCTGATTGTGCTGACCGCTTTTTCACCGGCCGTCATCAAATCGGACTATTATCTGAACATCATCATTCTGACGGTGTTGTATGCTTTTGTGGGTCTGGCCTGGAACATCGTGGGTGGATATGCCGGTCTGCTGCTGTTTGGCTTTATCCCCTTCTTTGGCCTTGGGGCCTACACCACGGTGATCTTACTGAATCATTTTCTGATCACCCCGTGGGTGGGTATTCTGATCGGAATGTTCCCGGCGGCGCTGCTGGCTTTGTTAATTGCTTTTCTCACCCTGCGCTACGGTCTTAAGGAAGATTATTTTCTGTTGTTCACCATGGCGGTGATGGTGGTTCTGGCGCTGGTATTTAGCAAGCTTAAAATTGCCGGCGGTGCAATTGGCATCTCGGTCTCGTTTGTGCAAGATTCGTTTGAAAGGATGGCCTTTATTGAAAAGGCCCCCTATGTGTATATTTCGCTGGCGCTGCTGTTGATTGGCCTGGTGGTCAACTTTCTGGTGGCGCGATCTAAACTGGGGCGTTATCTGGTGGCAATTCGCGAAAATGAAGACGGCGCCAAGGCCCTGGGGGTGAACGTATCGCGTTACAAAACCTTTGCGCTGCTAATTTCTGCCATGCTGAATGCCCTGGCTGGCGGGTTCTACATGATTTACACCACCTTTATCGAACCGCCGCTGGTGTTTGGCGGGCCGTTTAATTTTGAGCTGTTGATCGCCCCCATCATCGGCGGGCGCGGCTCGGTGTTGGGGCCCATTCTGGGGGCAATCTTAAACAAGCCCATGGTGGAACTGGTGCGCGGTTATTTTTCGATCTCGCGGGCCGGTACGACCTTAATGATTTACGGCCTTTTCCTGATGGTCTTTATCCTGTTCCTGCCGCGCGGGGTGATTGGTCTGGTCGAACGCCCGTACCGCCGGTTCAGACAGCGCATTCTGGCGGGGATGAAAAAAGCCCAAAAATCAGCAGTCAATCAAACAGACGCGGAGTGATAAAAATATGTCACTACTAGAAGTTCGAGGGATGACAAAGCGCTTTGGCGGCCTGGTGGCGGTTAACTCGCTGGATTTAACCATTGAACCTGGCCAGATTCTGGGCTTAATCGGCCCCAATGGGGCCGGGAAAACCACCGCCTTTGCCACCATTGCCGGGTTTTATAAACCGGAGGAAGGCCAAATTATCTTTGACGGTCAGGATATTACCGGGCTGCGGCCGGATGAAATTTGCCGCCGCGGTCTGACCCGCACTTTTCAGGTGGTGAAGCCTTTTCCTGAGATTACGGTGATGGAAAATATTCTGGTTGGGGCCTATAACGGAACTGCGAATGAAGAAGAGGCCCTGGCGGTGACCGAAGAAGTGATCGAATTTATGGGGCTTGAAAACCAGCGTGAACAACTGGCCGGCAGCCTGCCGATTGCCGGCCGCAAACGGCTGGAGATCGCCAAGGCCCTGGCCACACAGCCCAAAATGATCTTGCTGGATGAAGTGATGGCCGGGCTGCGCCCGACCGAAACGGTCGAGACCATTGAACTGGTGCAGCGGATTCGCGAGAAGGGCGTTTCGATGCTGCTGGTCGAACATGTGATGAAGGTCATCATGTCGCTGGCAGACCGGATTGTGGTGATTCATCATGGGGCCAAGATTGCAGAAGGCCTGCCCGAAGAAGTGGTGCGCAACCAGGTGGTGATCGACGCTTACCTGGGGGAGGTCGTCAATGCTTGAGGTGAATCATGTCAGCACATGTTATGGCGATGTGCAAATTTTGAAAGATGTGTGTCTAAAGGTGCATCCGGGTGAAATGGTCGCTGTAATTGGGGCCAATGGCGCCGGAAAAACCACATTAATCAACACCATCACCGGGCTGGTAAAGCCAAAATCGGGCGAGATCTTTTTTAATGGCAAGAAAATCTCCAGCCTGAAAGCCTGGGAGATTGTTGATGAAGGGCTGATCCAGGTGCCCGAGGGGCGGCTGCTGTTCCCGCATATGACCGTTCTGGAAAACCTGGAAATGGGCGGCTATCGTTTGCAATCGGCCGCTCAATTGGCCCGGCAGTTGGATATGGTGTATCAACTGCTGCCATTGTTGAAAGACCGCTCGAGTCAACTGGCCCGCACCATGTCGGGCGGCGAGCAGCAGATGTTGGCGGTGGGGCGGGCCTTAATGGGCGACCCCAGCCTGGTCATCTTTGATGAGCCGTCGCTAGGGCTGGCCCCCAAGCTGGTGCAGACCATCTTCGAAATAGTGATTAACATCAATAAAACGCTGGGGGTGCCTGTGCTGTTGATTGAACAAAATGTGCAGCACTGCTGCCGCATCTCTGACCGTGCGTATGTGCTGGAAAATGGCGAGATTGTGCTGGAAGGAACCGGGAGTGAGATGCTCGATAACGAGCATGTCCGGCGGGCTTATCTGGGGCTGTGATCGCTCAGGCCCCGCTGCGGGTCGGGAGGGGAACACCTGTTCGCCCCCCGACCCGCAGCGGGGCAGGTTTCTTACAAATGGCGGCAGCCGTTCACCGCTAACCGAACTGGAAAAGATCCGCCGTGTGGGCGGTTTTTCTGTTAAAGGGCCAGATTCTGAACATGAACGCCACCACGGCGGCGAAAGATATGCCCACCAAAAAAGAAATGATCGGTAAAAGCCACAACAACAAATTGCTTGCCCATGATTTAATACGCGCATTGCGCGGCTGCTGGGGGTCGTATAAGACGGTCACTTCGTCGCCGACGGCATACCCCGGCGAAGTGGAGCCTTCTGGTATTTCGACCTGCTGCGAGCGCTGGCCGGCGCCCGGCACAAACTCAATCACCGGGTAGAAATAGCGGGTCACGTTTTCGGTTTCAGAGTTGGTTGAAGTGCGCGTCACCATGTTGACCACTTTTCCCGGTGCACTCACCTCTCGTGCGAGGGTCTTGATCGTTGCGATGGTTGAAAAGACGGCGCCAGCCAGTGATATGAACGCCACCCCGAGAAAAATCGCCATAAACAGCCTGCGAAACACCCTGGGCCCGTTTTGCATCTCGCGCAGCTCTTCGGCGAACTCTTTTTCAAGGTCTCTTTCGGAACTTTCATCGGCCGTATGCGCGATCAGCTTTTTAATTTTGGCGCGGTCTTGCTCATCGAAAATTTCATCCGGGTCGGCGTAGGCGATACCGTCCACCTCGATCGAAATTACTTCGCCATTTTCCATCTCGACGGAATATTTCTTTTCCATAACCGCCTCGTTTTTCTGCCGGCTGTCTGTGTGCGGCGGCATTGGGGGAATGACAAGTAATCACCACAAAAACCACCTTCATTGTGATGATTATACCGGTTCTGGCGGTTTTTAAGAATTTTGTTGAATATTCCATTCGTGGTCAAGCAGCGCATAGGCATATTCACTGCCCCAGGCGCCCTTGAACCAGATATTCTCGATAAAGTGTCCTTCGCGCCGCATCCCCACCTTTTCCAACAGCCGGGCCGAGGTGAGGTTCTCTGCATCACAGATCGCGCTGACGCGGTGAAGCCGCAGCCCGCCAAACAGATAGCCGAGCAGACCGCGCACAGCCTCGACAGCATACCCCTGTTTTTGAAACGGCTGCGAAAGGGTAAAACCGATCTGGGCCTGACGGTCATCTTCGGCCAGCACCTGAAAGGCACAATCGCCGATGAGGCCGGGCGGGTTATGTCGCTCAAACGCCACCTGAAACCAGACGCCGGGTGTGCCGGCCGGGGCGCGATTCATCTCACTTAATAATGCCCGCGCCTGTTCAAGGCTGTAGGGCGTGACCCACGACTGGTAGCGCGCCACCTGCGGGTCGGAACGATAGGCGGCAAAAGCGGCCAGATCGGCCTCTTGCAGCGGGCGCAAGATTAGACGGGGGGTGTGCAGAAGGATCATGTTTTAAAAGTTTTGCTCCAGAATATGGATGATCTGGAAGATTGTCTGGTTCACCGGGGTTGGAATGCCGCAAGTCTGGCCCAGTTCAATCACCTTGCCGCTGAAAACCTCGACCTCGGTTTTGCGTCTGGCTTCGATATCTTGCAGCATGGAAGTCTTGCCCTGCGGTGATAACAGGTTAAGCACCGGGTACCAGTCTCTGACATCCTGGTCGCTCAGGTCGACCCGGCAGGCTTTCGCCAGCGTGACCACCTCGTGCATCAGGGCTTCCATCAACCCCTGGGCGTGGGGGTGGGTCTGAAAAACGCCGTAAGGGGCGTGCATGACGGCCGAGGCCTGGTTGATGCCCACGTTGATCATAAACTTCCACCATAACATGCGCGTCATATCGGGCGGGGTTTTGTGCCGGATGCCGGCTTTATCAAACGCTTCTTGCACGCGCCGTACTTTGGGGCTGATGGTGATGTTTTTTGCTTCGCCAAAATGGTGTGTTCCCGGTGCGGTATACGTCACCCGGTTGCCGTCTCGCACGGCATCGATCCCCAGCGAGATGGCATACAACACTTTGTCCATGCCATAGATGCTTCCGATAATTTCTTCGCTCTCCAACCCGTTCATCACCGAGAGAAAGAGGGTTTCATCGCCCACCAGTTTTCCCAGGTCGCCGACGGCTTCGGCAAGCTGGTGATGTTTTAAAGCCACCAGAATCAGATCGGCCGGGGCGTCTGCGGTGGTGGGGGAGATGGCCGGGATGGGATAGGGCCTCCCATTGACCACCAGGCCGTCCTTTTTCAGCCTTTCGAGCCGCGGCCCGTCGGCGATCAGTGTGGTTGAGAACCCGGGGGTGTCAAAAAATTGAGCTGCAAAGTAGGCGCCCATGGCGCCGGCGCCGATAATGGCCACCTTTTTAATTTCGTGCATGGGTCATTCCTTGATAACCGTAATTTGATTCTATTTTGCCACAGAATTTGCTTTTTTTCTCTGGCGGCCGGGGAGTGGTTTTGGGGGAATGCGATCATTATTCCGGGTTGTTCCCTGTGAGCAAGGCTTCACTCGCTCTGCGCGCCTTCGGCGCAGCATGACACAGACAGAACGCACCGGTCATTTTCTAAGCCACACGCTGCAATACGGTGTATCATAATCTTAAGAATAACCGGCGGGGATCTGCGAACAGCGTATGATGACCGTCGAACTGCCCAGGAGGTTTTATGGCCCGTTTGATCCCGGCGGCCGAGCGCGTGATTCGCGCCCGCGCCCTGATCCAAAAAGCCCGCGATCTGCCCATCCCAGACGAAACCGGGCGGGGTGATTTCTCTTACATCGCCCAGGTAAAGGATTTTATGCGCCAGGCGCGCGATCTGATTAAATTCATCCCGTATTCTGCCGGGGCCTCTGCTGAGATCAAAAAAGAGGTTGCCGATCTGTTTGCCGAAGCCGAACGGGCTGAGAAAGAAATTTTGCACGGGTAGCAGGGCGCCATGTCAGACGAACCAGCCCCCAAGACGGTGGAGACTTTTTTTGCCGGGCAGCCCGAAGCGTTGCAGTTGTTTGCGGCGGTGGCTGCGGCGATGGGCGAATTTGGCCCGGTTGAGCTGCGGATCACCCGCAGCCAGGTTGCATTTGTGCGCGACCGGGCGTTTGCCTGGGTGTGGATGCCGGGTAAATATCTGCGGCGCAAGGCTGCCCCGCTGGTGTTGACGTTTTCATTTCACCGTCGCGATGCTTCACTGCGCTGGAAAGAGATCGTGCAAACCACTTCCCGCCGCTATACCCACCATCTGGAGTTATACGCGGCCGGTGATATTGATGATGAAGTGCGCACCTGGCTGAAGGAAGCCTGGTCGGCTGCCGCTTGAAGAAAGACCCTGAGGTGAACCATGAAAATTCAACTGATCCGCAGCGCCACGTTAAAAAT
>CAZQLE010000107.1:0-13691 GCA_964593905.1 uncultured Anaerolineaceae bacterium
GAGTCGGTCGTATATTGCGGGGCGGTACAGCCTTCAACATAATGAACCTGCGCACCTTCATCAGCAATGATCAACGATCGTTCAAACTGGCCGATATTGGCCATATTCAAGCGGAAATAAGCCTGCAGCGGCAGGTCCACCTTCACACCCTTGGGCACGTAGACAAATGAACCGCCAGACCATACCGCACTGTTCAAGGCAGCGAATTTGTTATCTTCAATTGGAATCACCGTGCCAAAGTATTCGCGGAACAAATCAGGGTGTTGGCGAAGCCCTTCCTCAATGCTTAAGAAAATCACACCCTGCTTTTCGAGATGCTCCTGAATGCTGTGATACACCATCTCTGATTCATATTGCGCGCCCACACCGGCCAAAAATTTCTGCTCGGCTTCCGGAATGCCAAGTTTATCAAATGTGTTCTTAATCGTATCAGGAACATCATCCCACGACTTGCTTTCCATTTCGGAGGGCTTGACATAGTAAACAATTTCATCCAATTTAAGACCCGAAATATCGGCGCCCCAGGTGGGCATCGGGCGAACCATATAATGAGCCAGTGCTTTAAGGCGAAATTCAAGCATCCATTCCGGCTCGCCTTTCATGGCCGAAATCTGACGAACGACATTTTCATCCAGGCCCCTGCGCGTTTTAAAAACCGAAACGTCCGGGTCATTAAACCCAAACCGGTAATCGCCAAGGCCTTCCAAGACATCATCCTGGGAATTTGCACCCATTTTTACCTCCTAACACCTTTTCACCGGTAATCAGAACCTACGAAGGGACTTCTTCAATCTTTTCACGAATCCAGTCATAGCCTTTTTCTTCCAGGTGCAGCGCAAGATCCTGTCCACCAGTTTCAACAATCCGGCCCCCCATCATCACATGAACCACGTCAGGGCGAATGTAGTTGAGAATTCGGTTGTAATGGGTAATCACCAGCACGCCCAGATCCGAGCCGCGCAGGGTATTAACGCCTTCCGAGACGATCCGCAGCGCATCAATATCCAGTCCCGAGTCGGTCTCATCCAGAATGGCAATTTCCGGCTTCAACATCGCCATCTGAAGAATTTCAGCGCGCTTTTTTTCACCGCCCGAAAAACCTTCGTTCAAATACCGGCCGGCAAATGCCGAATCCATTTTCAACATTTCCATTTTTGCTTTAAGGATCTTGCGAAACTCCGGAATCGGAATGCCTTTATCCGCCGGGTTTTCAGCGCGCCGCCGTGCATTTACCGCCGTGCGCAGAAAATTTGCCAGGGTAACGCCCGGGATGGCAACCGGATATTGGAAGGCCAGGTAAACACCCATCCGAGACCGCACATCCGGTTCCATATCCAGAATATTCTGGCCTTTAAACCAGACTTCACCACCGGTAACTTCATAAGAGGGATGCCCCATCAATGTATAGGCCAGGGTAGACTTGCCAGTGCCATTCGGCCCCATAATGGCGTGAACTTCGCCCTGCGGGATGGTGAGATTGACGCCTTTCAAGATCTCTTTTCCCTCGATGCTAACTTTGAGATCACGGATAACCAGCTCGGACATTGAGATCATACTCCTTCGTAATTGATTACGATCATTTTGTAGTGTGTGCGGGTATCTATAACAGCCTGTGATAGATGACCAACCTGGTGAAATTATAGCATGTGGCCCGAGAAAGGTCAATATTTATTATAATATTATAATAAATTATTAAATAGTTGATCGACAGAGCAAAAGATCAAAACCGTATGTTCAGGCGGATGGATTTGCTATAATGCTAAAGAAATGGTGTTGAGCACCGTCAACGCGCCAACATTCAACAACCGCACCACCGAAAATCTTTAAGGAATCTCTAGCTCGGCGCTGTAACTTCAATCGCCGCACAGTTCAACAAGACGGAGCATGGATGGGCAATTACAGCATTCGCGGGGTGACAAAAAAAATTCAGGATACCCAGGATCAGCTTCAAAAATGGGTGACAGGCAGCCCGTCTGACCGACCTGAGCAATTTCGCAACCTCCAGAAAAATATTCAAACGATGAATGCGCAATTAAACCAGGAATTGAATGCCAAAAATCTCAAGCTAGATGATTTTTCAATAACCAGCCAAAAAATGATCGGCTGGTTTCGTTTTTTGGCCGACCCGGCGCAGTTGAGTCTCCATTTGAATACTATAGTGAGCCTCCACCAGTGGATTGGTGCAAACCAAAAATCAGCTCAACCGCTCACCAGAGTTCAGTTATATAACAGCGCCACGTTGTATCGCGTCGTGAGCACCCCGAAATCACGTCAGATCACCATTCACCAGGGGTTTTGCGGCGCCCCTGAAGCAATTCTCAAATTATTAGCGGCAGAAATTTGTGGAGATAAAAAAGCCGAAACAAGAAAAATCTTGCAGGATTACGCCCGCTCAGAGACATTTCGGGCCACAAGTCTGCAAGCCCACGCGGTCCCCGCAAAAGCAAGAACCTTCACCCGCGGCAAATATCATGATCTTGAAACGCTTTTCGAGAAGGTAAACCAGGCATACTTCGCCGGCGCAGTCCGGCTCCCGGCCATAGCCTGGTCGCCGCGCAAAACGAAGCGCCGTTTTGGTTCCTATCATTTTGAAAAAGATCAGATTCTCATCAGCAAAACACTCGATCAGCGAAAAGTTCCCGCGTTTGTGGTTGAATTTGTCCTGTATCACGAGTTGCTGCACCGGCTGCTGGGGTTCAAAAAAACCGAGAAACAAAAGATTGCCCACACAGGCGAGTTCCGCAAACGAGAACGCGAATTTGCCCGGCACAGTGAAGCACAAGATTTTATCAACCGTCTGGCTGCACCCGTTCGTCGCAGCACAAAAAGAAAAGCGGTCTCTTGATTCGCCAAATCTCTACCCCCCTTCGGAGGAAATGATGACCCATCCCCTGACCCCATTCTTTCACCCGCGCGGCGTGGCGCTGTTAGGCACCTCGGCCAGCCCCAACAAACTCAGTCATGGTGTGCTCAAAAATATGGTTGAAGGCGGTTACCTGGGTGGAATCTACCCGGTTAACCCGCGTTACAGCGAGGTATTGGGACTGCCCTGTTTTCCAGATATCGCCTCAGTGCCCGACCCGGTTGACCTGGCTGTGGTCATTTTGCCGGCGCCCAATGTCGCCGAAATTCTGGAAGCCTGCGGCAAACGCGGGATTCGCGCAGTGACAGTATTAAGCGGCGGCTTCCGCGAGGTGGGGACAGAGGGAAAACAGCTTGAAGATCGCTGTGTTGAAATTGCGCGCAACTATGGAATTCGCATGGTGGGCCCAAACTGTGTGGGAACAATGGACCTGTACAGCCATCTCAACACCACTTTCATCAAGGGTGTGCCCGATGCCGGCGCAATTGGCTTTTTGTCGCAATCCGGCGCCATCTGCGGCGCAATTGTCGATTATGTGCGCAACCGCGGCATTGGTTTTTCCAATTTTGTCTCGCTGGGCAACATGGCCGATATCTCCGAGACCGATATGATCGAGTATCTGGCCGAGGATGAGAACACCCGGGTGATTGCCCTTTATCTGGAAGGTCTGACCGATGGCCGCCGCTTCCTCGAGGTGGCCGCCAGGGTCTCCAGACAAAAACCCATTGTCGTTTTAAAATCCGGCCGCAGCGAAGCCGGCGCCAGGGCGGTCTCATCACACACCGGGTCATTGGCCGGTGCACATACCGCCTATGAGACGGCATTTCGTCAGGCGGGGGTCATTGCAGTGGATACGGCAGAAGAATTGTTTGATGTTTGCGCCGGTCTGGTTTTTCAACCCTTGCCCCGAGGCAATCGCGTCGTGCTGGTCACAAATTCGGGCGGCCCGGCCGCACTCGCTTCCGACAGCCTGGCAGCCGCGGGAATGACCCTGGCCAACCTTGGCCCTGCTTCGCAAAGCACCCTGCGGCAGGCGTTGGCGCCCAGTGCGCAGGTAGCCAACCCGGTCGATATGCTGGGCGGCGCAGAACCGCATGAATTTGAAACCGCACTGCGAACTTGTCTTGCAGACCCCGGGGTTGATGCCGCCATCGCCATTCTTACCCCCACCGCGCTGGTAAACCCGGCTGATATTGCACACACGGTCGGCCGTGTCACCGCTGAATTTGATAAAACAGTACTGGCCTGTTTTGTCGGCGGCGATGCAGTCAACGAAGCCCGGCGCATTCTGCACAAAATGAGTGTCCCCATGTACCAGTTCCCCGAACCAGCCGGCAAAGTGCTGGGTAAAATGCGCCAACAGGCCGTGCAGCGCGACCAGGGTTCAAGCAGCGGGGTGCAGCATGTTGCTCACCCTGCAAAACTTCAGGCAGAATCAATTTTTCGAGCGCTGGCAGACCGGAGCAACCTGGAAGAAGCCAGCGTCCGCCCAATTTTAGCTGCTTACGGAATTCCGATTGTGCCCGGTGACCTGGCCCGCAGTGGTGAAGAAGCCGCCGCCATCGCCGCCAAAATCGGTTTTCCGGTGGTGATGAAAATTGTTTCAGCCGATGTGCTGCACAAATCAGATTCCGGCGGCATCTTGCTGAACCTTTCCGATGCCAGATCAGTGGGAGAAGGTTACCAGTGGGTGGTTGAGCGTGTTCAGAAAAATGTTCCCGGGGCGAAAATCGAGGGCGTGCTGGTCGAAAAAATGGCCCCGAGCGGCATTGAGGTCATCATTGGCATGAAACGCGACCCGGCATTTGGTCCTCTGATGATGTTTGGCCTGGGCGGCATATTTGTGGAATTGTTTAACGATGTCGCCTTTGGCATCGCCCCCCTCACCCCTCAGGAAGCCAGGGCCATGATTCAACGCACCCGCGCCGGCAAATTGCTCAGCGGTTTGCGCGGACAGGGCCCCGCAGATATAGAAGCCGTTGTCCAGATCCTCACCGAACTCAGCCGCCTTGCGTTGGATTTTCCAACCCTGCAGGAAATTGAAATTAACCCCCTGCTGGTTTATCCGGCGGGCCAGGGCGCTTTAGCACTGGATGCGCGCGCGATCCAATAGACCGGTTTTCGGCAGCAAAAAAACTCGAACACCGTCAGATCAATCTGGCGGTGTTCCTTTTGAAATATCGCTTCAAACCAACCGACAAAATTATTGAGATTATTATTTTTAACATAAAAATCTAATATATTGACAATTTAATATCGCTTTGATATACTCCAAAAAGGGTTTATTAAAAATAGTGGAATTTAAATATTGATACACGTAACCGCCCTGAAAAAGGAAAGCCGTCAGTCACCTATGGAAAATCCAAAAAGCACGCGGGAACGCATACTGCACACACTTCTAAGCCACCCTGGCTCAAGCATTTTGGAATTAGCTGAGAAGGTCGGCATTAATGCAATCTCCGTTCGTCACCACCTCACCAGTCTCCAGGCCGATGGTCTGGTGATGGCCGAAGAAGAGCGCCACGGCGTTGGCCGCCCGCGCATGGTTTATGCATTAACCGAACGCGGGATGGAGAAATTTCCGACGCGCTATTTAAATTTTACAAACCGTCTGTTGGATCAAATTAAAGATACGCTTCCGGAACAAACGGTTAAAGATCTTTTTAATCAAATGGCGCAAGACCTGGCTTCAGATCATGCCAGCCATGCCGCAAAGTTGCCCATTGAAGAGCGATTGAATTATGTGAAAGAGGTTCTTTCAAAAGAGGGTTTTTCAGTTAACTGGGAAAAGAAGGGCGAACAATACGAGTTATTTGAAGTTACCTGCCCCTATTTTCAGGTCAGCCAGAATCATCCCGAAATTTGCGCCGTGGATCAAAAACTGATCTCCACCGTGTTAGCGGTGCCGATTGAAAAAATTAAATGCGTGCTGCAGGGAGACAAGCATTGCAGCTATATGATCCAGATCCCTTCAGCAGCGGAGAAGAACCAATGAGCAGCGAACCTGGAACCAATCGTCCGCCCTGGTTGTTGGAATCGACCCACCCTGAAATGGCCGAGAAACTAAAAGCAGGTTTAGAAGAAGTGGTTGACCCTGAATTAGGGTACAACATCATTCAACTGGGGTTGATTCGAGATTGTGAATATGATGAGTCGACCGGTGTGACCATCAAAATGATTCTAACCACCCCATTTTGCCCCTATGGGCCCGCCATGCTCGAAATGACCCAGCAGAAGGCCAAAGAAGCCGTTCAACTTCCGATCAATCTTTCTCTGGGAATGGAGATGTGGGATTTCTCAATGATGGAAGAGGGATTGGGTGGTGAATGGGGTTTATACTAAAAATCCTCAATCTTAAATAAATCGGTCAGCCGCATCGCAAGACCCCAGTCTCCCTGGAGACTTACTTTTCCCTGCATAAACGCACGGGTTGGGTCAAGCTTGCGATAAAAAATATCCAGACAGTCTTGCGCTTCAGCCGAGAATGTCAGGCTGGGGTTGGTTACCGTCCCCCTCGTCACACTACAGGTTCCATCTTGAATGGAGACCACCCAATCACCACCCTTTTCGCCGGTCAAATGAAACAACACACGTGCCTGGGTGTTCATTGCTTTGTCAGAGATGAATGCGCCGGGAAGCCGATCAAACAAATCCTGAATTGAAATATTCATTAATAACTCCTTTGTAAGTGTGCAATGATAATGGCGCATTGGGTGTCAACCCACCCGCATCCCAAGATAGCTAATATCACGACGTTCACAGGTTCATTTACCCTGTGCGAGGGTGGGTTATTCAGGCACCCACACATCTAGACCTTCAACTTTGTAAAAACCGTTCAGTTATTATAACAAAACTGGCCCCGGTTTTTCGGTTACGGTATACTTGATCTGAAATTAATCACTGGGGATGGAGTTGCACAATGATTCGCTCATTAGCTTGTCTGGTCACAAATGAAACCCGGTATGATTTATCAGAAAGCGAACTGATCGAAATGCTGAAGCGACCAGATGATTTAATCTGGGTTGATGTTCAAGCGCCAACCGCTTCAGAAATCGACTTCCTGGCCCGTACATTCAACTTTCATCCCCTGGCAATCGAAGACTGTTTAACTACAAACTTTCAGGCAGCCAAACTGGATGATTATGGCGAACACCTGTTTTTGGTGCTCAATGCAATTGCCTATCAGGCAACGCTGAAGCACCTGGGCACCGTTGAGCTGGATATCTTCCTGGGTCCAAACTTTGTGGTCACCCTTTACGTTGCTGAGAAAATGACCTGCGTAGACTGGGTTTGGGAACGATTGAAACGGGATGAACGCCTGACCCGCAATGGATCAGATTTCCTCTGTCATGCCATTCTTGACCAAATGATTGATGAGTATCTGCCCATTATCGATCAGTTGGATGAAGAATTTGAGATGATCGAAGACATCGTGCTCGAAAAGCCAGATCCCGTTGTGCTGCAAAAAATGCTCGATTTTAAACATACGGTTACCATTCTCCGCCGGGTGATCATTCCGCAGCGCGAGGTCATCAATCGCTTGAGCCGGGATGATTACCCGATGATCGACCGCCAGAGCCGGCTTTATTTCCGCGATATCTACGATCATATTTTGCGTATCCAGGATTTCTCCGAAAATATTCGCGATGTCATGTCCAGCGCCATGGATATTTATCTTTCATCCATCTCGGTCCGTCAAAACGATATCATGAAAGCGCTGACCATTGTCTCAACCATCTTCCTGCCCCTGTCATTTATTGCCAGCGTTTATGGGATGAATTTTGCCTGGATGCCATTTTTGCTTCATCCAGCCGGTTTCTGGATCATCTTTGCAATACTCATAGCGCTTGGTCTTGGAATGTTACTCCTGTTCCGCCATAGAAAATGGTTTTAAGCCGCCAGGGCTGCCAAAACCGCATCGTTCACATCCGAATAAACCACCGCCCCCTGCCTTTGCAAAGCGGCCACTTTGTTGGGGTTTACAGCCACCCCATACATACTGAGCCGCGTCTGAATTCCGCGTTGTTGCAGCCAGCCGCAAGCCGTCTGAGCAGACCGCAGCCCACCCGGTGAGTCTTCAAACACATGCACATCCATCACTCGCGGAAAACGATCCCAGGTTAAACCATCCAAAAAAAGCGGGGCATCCATATTCCGTCCACTTTGTTCCTGATAATGCACACCGGCCAATTTTAAAGCCGCCAGCTCAGACCCTCCCCAGGCAGCCCCAATCCCAACCAGAGCGTGCGTTCCAGCCGGTTTAACAAAGGCATCAAAACCATCCGGCTGGCGCAGCATTTCGCCCAGATATTGCAAACGGCCGCAGCCGATCAAAGGCAGTTCAGAAATGCCAATGATCCGGCCGGCAAATTCAGCCTCGGGCGGGTAACCCCATGTTTTCTCAACACATTCTCTGGGCGGCCAGGAGGGCCGGGCGGTTATTGCTGCAGCGCGAACACGGTCACTGCGCAAGGCATCGGTCAATTCACCCCAGACTGCCGAAGACAGCGCTAATCGATCATAAGTCAACAAATACGAATCGGCTGCAAAATCGGCCTTTTCGCCATAGACGTTGTAAAACTCGCGATCCCCCAACACCAGGTTCTGAAAATGGCGAATCGGTTTGCAGGTGAGAATTTCTCTGGTTCGCCCCAGCAAGTCAAACAACAATGCGTGCTGTTTAAGCTCCACCAGAATAGCATCACCCGCCGGTTGAAGCGCCATTTCCAGAATGGATTGTGAAGGAATTTGCCGCTTCCAGTAATAAGGGCCAAGTTTCTGAATCTCTTTAACCATATCAAAGGCGGCGGGCAGCCTTAATTGTCGCTCTCGCACCCATGCACACGCCGCTTCAAGACCCTCCGGCAATGTTTCTGCGGGTTGAGATTGCAAAAGGCAATCAAAGGTTATCGCCAGGCCAATCGACAACATATCCCAGTCATTGGTAACCGCAAATGATTCGAAAGTTTCGCCCGCAGTTTCATCAGGAGCTTGATCTTCGATCCCCATTTTTTGATAAAAGTGGCGAAAGGTCTCTATCAGCGCAGTGTCATAGCCCCCCGGAATCAACAGCACGCCATCCAGATCAAACAGAAAAATCTTTTTTGCCTTCATGCAGACCTCATATTAAAACCGGTATTCGTTAAGCGCTCAATGAAATGCAAAATGAAATGAAAACCTGGCTGCGGCTTCGCCTGAAAGCATCAAGCACACAGCGGTGCTATAATACCCCATTATTTGCCCAAAATGTGACGACATATACAATCCGAATTAAAGTCGAATTTTTACTTTTTTAGAGACGGTTGAATCGATTATCGTTTTAAAGAAAGGCATTTCATGATCCAAATTCTTACAGATAGCTGCTCCGATTTACCCCCTGCGGTAATTGCCAGGCATCATATCGGCGTTGTGCCACTTAATGTGCTTGTCGGTGAGCAGACTTATAAAGACAATGTCACCATCACACCCCCAGAATTATTTCGCCTGGTTGAAAGCACCAAAAAGCTGCCCAAAACCGCTGCGCCATCCATCGCAGAAATTCATCAGCTCTTCGAAGCCTATCCGGGAGAGATTATCTTCATCAGCATCGGATCGCGAATTTCAGCCACCCACCAGAGCGCGCTTCTTGCCGCAGAAATGTTGCCCGACCGACAGATCACGGTGATCGACTCTGATAACCTTTCAACCGGCATCGGGCAATTGGTTATGCTGGCAGTGGATATGCGCAACGCAGGAAAATCTTATGAAGAAATCGTGCAAAGCGTATCGACAGCCCGATCCAGGATCAGAACCTCTTTTATCATCGACACGTTAAATTATCTTCACATGGGAGGGCGCTGCTCAACCATCGAAAATGTGGTCGGCAGCCTGCTTAAGATACGCCCGGTGATTGAGGTAAAACGGGATGGAACCCTGGGGGTCAAAGATAAGGTGCGCGGGTCAAGAATAAAAAGTATTCAATCCATGCTGGCCGATTTCGAGCGCCATATCCCCCATCTGGATTGTCACCGGGTTTTCATCACCCACACCGGCTGCCCTGCCGATGCAGAATATCTCGCCCACGAAATCCGAAAAATGGCGGATATTGACGAAATTATCGAAACAATTGCCGGCGCCACCGTTTCAAGTCATTGCGGGCCCAACACACTTGGCCTGGTTTTTATGACACAGGAATAAAGGATTGCTGTTTATCTCTGATCAAAAAACCGTTCAGCCTGCAATACTAAAAACAGGTTTCGACTTTTGGGTCGAAACCTGTTTTTGTTGTCCACTGAACAATCAGGCCGCCAGCTTCTGAAGCAGGCCCAGTTCTTTTCCAACTTTTTCAAAAATACTCAACACATGGTCGAGTTGACTATCGGTATGGGTTGCCATATAGCTGGTTCGCAACAGTTGGCGTCCCTGGGGCGTTGCCGGAGAAATAACAGGGTTAACGAATACCCCCTCCTCAAAAAGCCGTTTCCAGGCAGTAAAGGTCAGCATATCATCGCCAATAATGAGTGGAATGATGGGCGTGACCGAGTTCCCTGTATCGAACCCAATTTCACGAAAACCGCGCCGCATTTTCTCGGCATTCTTGTTAACTTGAACCACCCGTTCCGGTTCCTCGCGCATTACCTGCAAGGCCGCCAGAGCCGCGGCGGTATTGGCCGGTGGGATGCTGGCCGAAAAGATCAAAGCCCGCGCATGGTGCTTAATATAATCAATCACATCTGCATTGCCAGCCACAAAACCGCCCAGTGAAGCAAAAGACTTGCTGAACGTAGACATGATCAGATCGACATCTTCGGTCATGTTAAAGTGGGCTGCCGTTCCCCGGCCACCGCCTAACACGCCCATGCCGTGCGCGTCATCCACCATCAAACGCCCCCCATATTTCTTAACCACCGGCACCAGGTTCGGTAAATCTGCCAGATCGCCTTCCATGCTAAACAGGCCATCGACAATCACCAGCTTACCGGCATCTTCGGGCAACGATTGCATCACCCGCTCAAAATGTTCCACATCGTTGTGGCGATAACGGTCAATCTTGCCATTGCTCAACTTCACGCCATCATACAGGCTGGCGTGGTCATCTTTATCCAGAATGGCATAATCGCCGCGACACACCAGAGCGCTGACTGTGCCCAGGTTGGTTTGCATTCCGGTTGAAAAAACCAGCGCCGCATCCTTGCCCACCCATTCAGCCAGTTCGCGTTCCAACTGCTCGTGCATTTCCAGCGTGCCGTTTAAGAAACGCGAACCGGTGCAGCTGGTGCCAAACTTGCGTATGGCCTCCATGGCTGCTTCTCGAACTTTTGGATGGGTGGTTAACCCCAGGTAGTTGTTTGAGCCGCACATAATCAAACGATGACCCTGATAGGTCACTTCTGTGCCCTCATTGTCGGTCAGTGGAATAAAGTAAGGGTAGAAACCACCCTTAATCGCTTCCTTGACCTCAGTATAGTTAAAACATCTGTCAAAAATATCCATGGCTCCCTCAAAATGAAAAAGGAAATAAATGGACGAATCTCCCTGAAGAAATAAGTGCCCCAGGGAATGATAAACAGCCCCACGATAGATGGATATAAATCTCACAGCCTGTCAGAGTTGACTGGACAGGCTGGGAGATCGCATAATTTTCTAATTATACATGGTTTTGGGATCAGAAATGCAACGGCTCTGAGCTTCTGGAGACATGATCCAAAAATTCATTTCGTGTGCCCATGTTATTGCGAAAAGCGCCCAACATGGCAGAAGTCGTCATGCGCGAATCGTGCTTCTTTACCCCGCGCATCATTGAACACAGATGCAGCGCCTCGATCACCACCGCAACGCCCATGGGGTGCAGCAGTTCCTGCAAAAACTCCGCCACCTGGCGCGTCATGCGCTCCTGAACTTGCAGCCGGCGGGCAAACATATCCACCACGCGCGGAATTTTTGAAAGACCAATCACCCGGCCTTTGGGGATATAAGCCACATGCGCACGACCGATAAAAGGCAGCATATGATGCTCGCACAAACTGTAAAACTCGATATCGCGTACGACAACCATTTCATCATAAGCCACATCAAACAAGGCATCATTCACCAGCTTAATCGGGTCCACCCGATACCCTGCCAACAATTCATCGTATGCCTTGGCTACCCGTTCGGGTGTACGCAAAAGGCCCTCGCGGTCCGGGTTTTCACCAACCGAGAGGAGAATGTTACGAACTGAATCTTCAATTGAAGCATGATCCATTTCTGTCTCAAGAAAAAGATCTGCTGCGTCATAAATATTTTTTTTATCAGGGTTCATTACGGTCACCTTTCTAATGTAACGGAATCAATTTCGTCCGTTTATTGTTTGCGCTGAAGGAGCATTTCGGTCAATTCTCTCAAGGCTACAGAAAAGTCATTGGGCAATGTCTGGTCCAGCGCGCCTAAAGCCTCCTGCGTCCATTGGTTGGCTGCCTGTATCGTAAATTCTCTGGCACCTTCCGCTTCCAATAAATTCACAATTTCGGGCAGTTCATCCGGCAAAATCGCACCCTTCGCCCACCGCTGTGCAAACTTCCCGGCCTGCGAAAGGCCATAAACCACCGGCAAACTCTTCTTCCCTGAAACCAGATCGCTTTCATTCGATTTTCCGGTCAGCGCAGAATCTCCCCAGATGCCCAGCCAGTCATCCCAGGCCTGAAAAGCCAATCCCAGCGCATTTCCATAGCTGCGCATCGCCGCACGAGCCTGCTGATCTGCCTGTGCAGCAATCGCACCAAGCTCTGTAGCGCAGGCAAGCAGCGCAGCGGTTTTTCCGCCCACCATTTTCCAGTATTCCTCCAGGGTGATCGTCTGACGATCTTCAAAAGAAATGTCTTGATACTGCCCCTGGGTTAGCCGAATGCAGGCGGTTTGCAGCAATCGAAGCCCTTCCAACGCACCTGCCGGCGAAACACTGTCTTCCAATCGGGTCATGGCCTGAAAGGCAAGCGTAAACATTAAATCGCCGGCATTAATCGCCTGAGGAACACCCCACTTCTTCCAAACCGTTAACCGTCCATGTCGAAGATCGCTATTATCTTCAATATCATCATGGATTAATGAGAAATTATGCATCAGCTCCACCGCAGCCGCGGCTGGCAAGGCCGCATCTGGGCTGCCGCCCAGGGCGCCACAGGTTAACATCACCAGCAAAGGCCGAATCTTCTTTCCCTGCGCCTCCGGGCCAGATTTCTCACCTTCCCAACCCAGATGATACGCCAGCATCGACCGCAATTCAGATACCCCGGGTGCAGCACACGCATCCACCACTCGGCGCATTTCGCGATCCAGCGACTGCCGCAAAATTGGCGTGTAAAGTTTTAACGACATGGGCAGCGCTCCTTAACTTTCAATCAACTGAACTTTGGACAATTCTGTCAGGTTTTTACAACCAGAAGCGAACATGGCAATCTGCATTTCGCGGCGAATTGCATCCAGCGTGGCGAAGGTTTCTTCAACCCCGATTACCGCAGATTTTAAAACCGTCCCGGCCACCCCACCCAGCGCGGCTCCCAGTGCAACTGCTTTGGCAATATCCACCCCGCCACGCAACCCCCCCGAGGCTATGACCGGAATATCCGGGGCCGCCAGCCGCACCTGTCGCAGCGATTCACGTGTCGGAATGCCCCAGTCGCGGAATGCCGCCGCCACACTCACCTGATGCGGGTCTTGAATACGGTGCATTTCAACTTGAGACCATGATGTTCCCCCGGCACCGGCCACATCAATTCCGGCCACCCCGGCTTCAGCCAACAGATGGGCCGTCGCACCTGATATTCCCCAGCCAACTTCCTTAATTAATACCGGAACATCCAAAGCCCGGCAG
>CAZQLE010000108.1:0-13467 GCA_964593905.1 uncultured Anaerolineaceae bacterium
GCACCTGGGAGGCCAACCCGCTGAAGTGTCATCGCAGTTGGAAAGTTCAGATAAACTTGCAGCGGGTTGGCCTCCCAGGTGCGCAGCAGCGTGTGCTCATTTCCGTCAAAAATCATCTCGATCGAGCCCATATCCAGATAAGAATAACGCACCTCAACCAGGCGCCCATCAATTTCAAGACCAGCCTCCTGCAAAACGCTGCGGGCCGCTTTTTCTTCGGCAAAAAGCATTTCTGCCTGTGGGCCATAACGCAGTGTACAGAAATAAAACCCCGGCTGCCCATTCGGGTAGGGAACTTGAGTTTCCACCCGCACTTCATCGATTTTGGGGTGGCTTCGCGCCAGCTCAAACTCTTCGGGGGTCATCATAAACAAAACATCCTGTAATTCAGGGCGGTATTCATTCAACATGGTATCCACATTTCCTGGCGTAATCGGCAGCGGGTCGCCCAGAAAATATCGCGCCAGTGTGTCTGCGCCGTTCGCCCAGGTGGAGGTATACAGGATCTTGCGCTGCGGATTGAGCTGTAATTTCTGGCGGATCACCGCCGCAGTTTGCTGCCCGCCCCACTGCATACCGGTCATGCCATAATTCTGCTCCCAGAGCGGCCCGGCGACGACTGCGCTATAAAACAACCAGAGGTTAAACCCCGCTAGCGTCAGCCAGACAAGCGGCCCTGCCAGCCGTGCGGGCCGCCTGCTCAATTTTTGCTCCAGCCAGCTCACCCCCAGCGAAACGGGCAGTGCGCTCAAAACCACCGCCGGAATCACCAGGAACAACAGGCGGGTAATGCCCACCCCCACCAGTGCTGCGCCGGCCGGCGCCGCCAGCAAGACGAGCAAAATGCCGCGATACACACTGCTGTGCAAATTTTTCAACGCCAGCCCAAGCCCCACAATCAGCAGCGGCCAGCTCCAGCGCAGCAAATGGCCAAAGCCCGGCATGATATGGCGCACCATATCTTGATTGGGGGCAAACCAGTAAACCGGGTTTAAACTCGAGGCATAGTTTTGCATAAACTGACCCAGCTTTGCAGCCGCCGGAGCATCCTGCACCAGATAAGATTCCAGTTGGATCAAATGCTGAATGGACGACCCCGGATAGCGCTGTTCAAAACGCAAAAACGGCAGCGCAAACAGCCCAATCAAAACAATGGCAGCGCCTGTTTGCCGCCAGTGTTGGCGGTGAAAGCGCAGATCAGACACAAACAGCAGCAGCGCTGTCAGCGCCACCACCACCCGCGCCGGGTTATAACTGTAAAACGCCAGCCCGGCCGCAGCCACAGCGCCATAGAGCGCCGCCGGGCGCAGATTTACGCGGTACTCAAAATAGGCATAGATCGCCACAGCATAAAAGCTGACCGCGATAACCGTCTCAAACGCCGTGCGTGAATGAAGAAACCAGGCCGGCGTGACAGAGATCAGCAGCACCGGCGCCCAGGCGTGGCGCAGCCCGAACACCCGTCGAAACAGCAGCCCCACCGCGAGCGGCGCCAGAACAGATGTCAGCGCAGAAACCGCGCGGGTGATAAACACCGAACGCTCAAAAAACAGCGCCGGAAGAATCTGCAAATAGACCGAAACCCCCAGGTTGTACTGATATCCATTGAAAAAAAACGTGGGTAAAAACGACCCGTCATTTCCCACCCCGCCGTTTCGAATTAAATCCTGGGCCAGCAGTGTCTGGGCGGCTTCATCGGTGAAGAAATAGATCGGATATTGCGACAACATAGCCAACCGGGTGAACAGATAGATCACCAGAGAGATCACCAACAAGACATTATCCACACCGAATTGAGCAGGATGAAAGGTTAATTTTTTGGGAGTCATAACCATTATGGCGATTATAGCATGGCGGGAAAACAAAAATGACTGATTTCAGGCCATCACTGATGGCTCAAATCAGTCATTTGAATCGGTATTCATGTTAGATCAATTGATTTGCTCAGAACGAGGTTTGGCCAGCAAAGCTTCCACCCTGGCCCATAACTCACGAATATTAATCGGTTTAGACATATAAACATCACAACCTGCCTCCAGGGCGCGTTCTGCATCACCCCGCAGTGCGTTGGCAGTAATCGCAATAATCGGCACATAAACCAGGGTGGGTTTTCCACTACTGCGCAGCCGATGGGCCACTTCATAGCCATCAATATCCGGCAGGTTGATATCCAGCAAGATTAAATCGGGTGAGAGCCGGGCGGCTTCTGCCAGGCCCGAAAGACCATCTTCTGCGCCAAAAAACGTATGACCAATCGCCTCTATCGCGCGCTTGACCAACATCAAATTATCCGGATTATCTTCAATATACAGTACGGTCCTACCCATAGGGTTTCTCAACCTCCGTTTGAATCAAGGCGAGATTTCGCCTCTAATACTTCCACCACTTGCGCGACAAACTGCTGCACAGGCAGCGCCCCCTTCTGGTAAACACCTTCCACCCGGCCACCAACTTCGCGCAGCTCAGCCAATGAGGTATCTTTGGCAGTAACGACGATAACCGGAATTTCGCGGGTGTTCGGGTCTTGCTTCAACTCGCGCATTACCGTCAAGCCATCCATCACGGGCATCATCATATCCAAAATTATCAAATCTGGCAACCGCAGTTGGGCCTGCTGCATTGCATCCTGACCATCGCTGGCAATAAATACCCGGTACGATTTTCTCGATTCAAGAAATCTGCGAATCAACAGGGCATCATCCGGGTTGTCATCCACCACCAGCACCGTGGTTGTCTTTTCATCCAACGACTGCAAGGCCGATACCAGCCCCTCGCGGGGGGTTGAATTCTGCGGCTGGCTCAGGTCAACTTCCACCTGCCACTGGTCGCCCAACACATGCTTTTCAACCGGAAAAGTATGACCGGTACAGTTTACCACAACCAGATCATCCGGGCTGATCACATTCGTCTGAATCATTTTTTCCAACCCGGCAAACGCCACGGCTGTGGCCGGTTCAACCGCCATGCCTTCCGTTTTTGCCAGAAACCGCATCGATTGAAAGGCTTCGACATCACTCACTGCGGTCATCGTTCCACCATGTTTTAACACCAACTGGCGCAAATAGGTGTAGGGGCGGCCAGGGTCACCGGTGGAAAGAATGGCAATGCGCGTCTCGGGCGTTACCGGGGCAGCCATCTCGGCCCCGGCCTCAAAAGCCTGCACCATCGGGGAACATCCTCCGGTTTGCACAACCGCCAGCCGGGGAACCCGATCGATGATCCCCATGCGGAACATCTCTTCAAAACCGTGATAAACGCCCAGCGGTCCCAGCCCACCGCTCACCGCCTGAACATACCAGTCGGGGGCGCGCCAGCCAAGCTGCTCGACAATTTCATATGCAATGGTCTTCATCGATTCGCGCGCCGGGATGCTGTGCGCACCACGATCATACAAAATCCCGCGCCGCTGAGCAAATTCGGCGGCAATTTTCTTGGTGTCGTCATAACTGCCAGTCACCTTCACCACTTCGGCGCCAAACAGTGCGGTTTCGCGCAGTTTCTCGCGCGGCACCCGGCTGGTCATAAAAACCCACAGGCGAATATCGGCCTGGGCGCAGGCTGCCGCATAAGCCACCGCAGCATTCCCGGTGGAAGCGATCACACATTCCTTTACCCCGGTCTCTAACATATGGGCCACGGCTAGGAGCGCCTGCCGGTCTTTAAACGAGCTGGTGGGACCAAAACGCTCATCCTTAATGTAAAGCTGGCTGCAACCCAGCGCAGGGCCATAACGGCGTGAATGCTGCAAGGGAGTCCAGCCCACATTGTTCAGGTCGAGCGCAAAAGGGTCTTGCAGCGGCAGAACTTCGTGATAACGCCAGAGGCTGCGCGGACGATCTGGCAGACCTTTTAGAATTTCGCGCTTAAAGGTTGCATAGTCATAATTGGGTTCCAGCCACTGCGAACCGCACAGGGCGCATACCGCCCCGGCTTGATAAGACTGGAAGCTGCCGCAATCTTTACAGGTTACATCACGAGGAAGGGCCATAACTACCGCTAAACCTTTTGTTCACTATGGTTTGGAGAACAGAGGCAGCTCAATATGGAACTGAGACCCCTCACCATTCACGCCTGTGCTCTCCACCCACAGACGCCCGCCCATCATCTCTACCAGACGACGGCTGATCGGCAGCCCCAACCCAGTGCCACCCACCTTGCGGGTGGTGGAGGTATCTACCTGCCCAAACATTTCAAAGATCAATTCCTGCTGACCCGGCCCAATGCCAATCCCCGTATCGCGCACCAGAACACAAACCCGGTCAGGTTCAGGGGCCATCACCGACACGTACACACCACCTTTTTCGGTGAATTTAATGGCATTTCCCAGCACATTGATAAAGATCTGCCGCAGACGGGTCCGGTCGGCCATCACCGTCATCGACAGGGCATTCCCGGCATCAATTTGATATTCCAGCGTTTTTTCACGGGCCAGCGGGGTGGTGATATCCACCGATTCGCGCAGCAGTTCAGCCAGGTTGCACATTTCGGTGTTCAGGTTCATCTTGCCGGCCTCAATCTTGGCCATATCCAACACGTCATTAATCAGGCTGAGCAAATGGCGGCTGTTCTTTTGCACCAGGTTCAGGTCATTGACCATGGTATCCGTCAACGGCCCATCCAGACCGAGCAGAATTACATCCACAAAGCCAAGAATTGAGTTGAGCGGGGTGCGCAGCTCATGCGACATGTTCGCCAGGAAAGAAGACTTCAGATGGTCCAGCTCGCGCAGCCGGGCCACCGTGGCGGCCTGTTCTTCATACAAACGCGCGTTTTGCAGCGCAACCGACACCTGCGACGCCAGTGTTGCAAATGTACGCGCTTCGTCGCCCGAGAAGAAATTTAACACCGCAGATTGCACATTGAACACGCCCAGCAGACGGTCGCCCAGGATCATCGGCGCTGAAAGCTCAGAGCGAGATTCGGGCAGGAGTGCATGGGTGGCCTGCTGATTTTGCTGCTCATCCAGATTATTCGCAATGACTACATTACGCGACCGGGCAGCCCGCGCCACGCTGGAGACCTCATCGGTCAACACCACCGCGCCATGTTCTTCAACCAGGGCAGCGCCCAACAAACCCGAACCGGCCGCAATCTCCAGCGTCTCGCCGTCTTCAGCCAGCAAATAAATCTGTGCGTGATGCAGCCCAAACCCAGACAGGGCCAGATCTACAACCGACTGCAATAGATCTTGCGGCAGCAGCACGCGCGAGGCGGCCGTGCTGACCTGCGCCACGGTTTCAAGCTCTGCGGCGCGCCGGCGGGTTTGTTCGAGCAGCAACTGGTTGTTCACCACCACCGCTGCCTGGCTGGATAACGCCCCCAGCAGCCGTTTTTCTGTCCGCGAGAACTGGTGCGGTCGGTCAAACTTGATCAGAATCAAACCCAGGGCATAATTCGCCAGCATCAAGGGCAAAACGGCAATGGCGTGATTATTTGCATCCAGCAGATAGGCGCGTGTTCGGGCATCAAAGAAATCGGCCGCGGCAACGTCTTCTACAAACAACGGCCCGTGCTCCACATTGTCTACAAATAGCTGGGCAAACGCCATTTGGTGAATGGGGAAGCGGCGTCCAATTTCAGAAAAAGCACCCTGGCCGCTTAACTGCCAGTTTGCGCGCAGTTCGGTATCGGTCACCACACCCATTTGACCGTGGGTGTGAATAAAGAGCTGGCTGCCCACCGCTCCCAGAATTTCGGAGGGCCGGGTAACCACCGCCAGAATGTCTTGCAGGGTTTGCGACATGGCAAGCTGGCCGCTTAATCCATACAGCTCAGATGTTTCGGCCAGCGCCTGCTCGCGCTGTTCACTCAGACGCAGGCTTTCAAGGTGGCTGCTCAAACGCTCCACGGCCAGTTTAACCAGCGCCGTTTGCTCGGGATCCGAATTAGGCAGATCCGAGGCAACCAGCATCCCAATTTCCTGGTTCTGAACCTGAATCGGGGTCTGCCAGACGCCAGTTGGTCGGAGGAGTGTCGCATCCAGTGGCGCCACCTGGTTTTGATCATAACTAAACGCCAGGTTTGAAAGGTCAGCCACCGCGAGATAATCCGTCCACGACTGGCGGGTCAGGCGGCGCACTGCACCTTCGGCCTCTTCACGAAACCGGTTGGCTTCTTCGATCAGCCGCAGGTTATCCACCTGCTGCGCCAACCGCTGCACAACGGCATTAACCAGTTCAGCCTCATCAGCCGACCAACGGCTGCCTTCCTTTTCTTCCAGTTGCACCGTGCCGATTACTTCCTGGCCTACGCGTAAATTTGCTTCCAGGATATCGCGGTGCGGGTCAAGCGGCGGATGAACCGGCTGCGAAAGCGGCCGCAGTTCAACCTGATCAAAACTATACCCCAGGCGTTCCCCCCGGCGAATGCCGTCCATAAAATCTTCCCAGGTTGTTTTGGCAGGCACAACCGCCGCCGGTTTTTCCTTCTGCCCATTACCCTGCACATCGATCGGAAGATTTTGTTCCTCAGGCTCGGGGTTAACGGGGCGGGAGTTGGAAAATAATTCTTCAAGCCGGTTGGACAGTTTGTTTTTCAACATACTTTTGAAGCTCCTCTGCCAGGCAGCGATATTGCAGGGCGGCGCGCGAGCGCGGTGAAAATTCGGTAACCGGTTCACCCACCATCTGGCTCTCGCGAACTTTACTGTCGAACCCAATGACAGTCTGCATTAAAGCAGATTGATAATGAGATTGGATATAACCTAAAATGCGCCGGTGAAGCGCTCCACGCTGGTCAAACATGGTGATCAAAAGGCGATACCGCAGCGCAGGATTCGTTTTTTCACGGACAACGCGAATCAACTGGAACACACTTTCCAATCCTTGCAGCGAATAATACTCGCACTGCGTGGGGATTAAGGCCAGGTGGGTCGCCGTCAGCGCGGTAATGGTCGCCGCTTCCAACATCGGCGGACAATCGATCACCACAAAACGATAACGGCGCATATTGCTTTCATTCAACACCCGGCGCAGCAGCAGTTCATACCCATTCTGGCGGTATAAGAACCGCGAGAGCGTCAACATGCCCGGTCCTGAAGGCAGCAAATCCAATCCGTCCACCGCCGTCGGGATAATGGCACGGGTTATGGTCGCATCACCGCACAACACCTCGGCAGCCGATGTATCCACCGACTCAGGCAACACACCCAGACCAGCCGTCAGGTTCCCGCTGGGGTCCAGGTCGATCACCAGAGTCTGATTGCCCAGCCTGGCCAGGCTGGCAGCCAGCCCCGCGCTGGAGGTGGATTTGCCGACGCCGCCTTTCTGGTGCGCCAGAGCGATAACAAACGGGCCGGTGATAGAAGAATCAGCAGTCTGCAGTTCCATGCTTCCTCGATCCATCCCTAGTTCTGACTGCCCGACTCGTTGTCATCCAACCGAATTTGAACGGTTGTCCGCTGCGCACCCAGGGCACGCCCCAGTTCACGCACTGCCACCTGAAGCGCATTTTCAACAGAAGTGGTGGCCTGAATGCGCTCACTGATCGTGTTCAACAGCGCTTCGCGTTCGGCCTGCCGCTGCGCGCGCAGGTAGGCCCGGCCATTTTGCAGCGCAACCGCCACCTGTGAAGCCAGGGTGGTCAAAATGGCGACATCTTCATCGGTGAAGCGCCCCACAGTGTTAGATTGAACATCCAACACACCCAGCACACGTTCACCCAGCAGCATCGGAATCGCCATTTCAGCGCGGGTGTCACTCAACAGCGGGTTCGGCAAGAAACCGGGGTCTTCACGGACATCGTTCACGATCACACCCTGATGGGTGCGGGCAGCGCGCGCCACCAGCGATTGTTCCACCGAAAGTGGGATCGCCCGCTTTTGCGCCACCAACTGACGGCCAACTTCACCGGCACCGCTGCGCAGTTCGAGCAGATCTTCCACTTCGTTATAGAGATAAATGTGGGCATGGTAGAGATCAAACCGTTCCCGGGTCAAATCCACCACCGATTGCAGCATCTGATCAGGATCCAGAATGGTCGAGACCGTGGTGCTCAGGTGGGCCACTGTTGCCAGGTCTTCTGCGCGGCGGGCAATCATCGCTTCTGCCTGCTTGCGTTCGGTAATATCCTGGTTTGTCCCAAACAGCTTGACTGTATTGCCCGCGCTGTCTTTCTGAATTTTCAAAAGCATGTGAATATGCCGCAGTTTGCCATCGCCGCAGATCAGCCGCGATTCGGTTTCAGTAGTGAAGTTTGGATCGGTTGTTTCGATTGCCGCCCGAATGGTCGCCGGCACAGTCGCCGATGACTCGGGTGATACGTACTGGGTCGCAAACTTCATGGCCGGCATCAGATAGCCGCCCGCTTCTTCGGCAGTTGTGTGCAAAATCTGGTGGTAGTAATCGTCGTTGAAGAGGAAATTCTGGGTAGCCACATCAAATTCCCAGTACGCCAGGCTGGCAATCTCCAGGGCCTCTGAAAGCTGGGCTTCATTGCGCGCCAGCCGTTCGAACAGCAGGCGGCTGTTGACCACAATTGCAGCCGGGCCTGACAGAGTCTGGTACAGACGCTGCTCCAGGTTGGAGAAGTTGTGTGTATGACCCCATTTGATCAGGATCACACCCGCCATTACCCCCTCGATCACCATGGGCAGCACCGCTACCGCGCCTGTCTTTGTGCGCACCAGCAGTTCACGGCTAAATTCATCCAGATTCGGGTCTGTTGCAACATCGCTGATCAGCATCGGTTCGTCCGGGTGTGCTGCCCAGTAACGGGTGAAGAACATCTGGGTCACATCAAAGCGTGTACCCAGGGGCGAAACCGTCGCCCCTTCATGAGCCACCCAGTTAGCCACCAGTTCAACTTCGCGCGGCTGCTTTTGATCATCCAGATGGGCCACAAACAACTGGGCCACATTGGCGCCAACATCAATCGACGGCTGCGAAACCGCCACCAGAATATCAGCCATGGTCTGCGCCGAAGAAAGCCCCGCATTGACCTTGTAGAGCGCTTGTGATTCGCTCAAAGCCTCTTTTGTCTGATCAAACAGGATTCTATTTTGTACTGCAACCGCCAGTTGATTGGAGACGATCGGCAGGAAACGCATCTCTTGGGTGTTGAAAGTACGCACATCGGTCGACTGCAATGTCATGGCGCCAATTTGCACATCCCCCAGATAAAGGGGCAGCAGCGCCGTAGAGCGTGAGGCAATCTCGCGCAAGAAGGCTTGCGAGGTGGGGTCAAGCCGCGAATCGGTCTCAAGATCAGAAATAAACAGCGCTTCTCTGGCCGTCAACAGGTTGACAGCCGGGAATTCTTCAAAGCTAAAGTGATCTCCGGCAAGCACCTGAAGATTCGGGGTTAGATCTTCGCGCTTCCAATGTGCCAGAACCGTGAAGCCCACCGGCTCACCATTTTCGGCCCGGTCCAGGCGCAACAGGCCAGACTGATCAAACTGATTGACTTCCAGCCCATCGATCATCGCCAGGATCATATCTTCGTAATTTGCTGCGTTGTTCAACCGGCGGCTGACTTCATACAGACGGCGGTTTTCATCGAGCAGCTTTTCACGGTCGGTCACATCGCGTGCAAAAGCGAGCACACCGCTGACTTTACCCTGAATATCGTGCACGGGGGTCTTAAAGGTGTGGAAGATATGCGGCTCACCATCAATCTGGACCAGGTCATTTGGAATGATCTTCGATTGATTCGAGTCAAACACCGCCTGATCATCAGCCCAGAAACCGCTCAGGCCTTTCTCCGGGTTACCTTTAACCATCTCTTCAGGGAAACCCAGCTCAAGATCATCTTTTCCCAGCATCTCATCCGCCTTCATATGCAGCGAAGATGCATACCCTTCATTAACCAGGGCGTAGCGGTGCTCAAGATCTTTGATAAAGATCCAGTCGGGGGTCGAGTTGATCAACTGACGGACCATCGTTTCAGATTCGGCCAGTGCAGTATACTGACGCACGTTCTCAAGCACCACGGCAATCTGGGCTGCCAGCGTCATTTGAATGTTGACATCTTCATCGCCAAAAGTGCCCACATATTGAGACTGCACGTCCAACACACCCAGCACCCGTTCGCCGATCAACAACGGCACGGCCAATTCTGACCGCGTATCGGGCAGCAGCGGGTGGGGCAAAAATTCGGGGTCAGACAAGACATCGTTCACGATCACGCCCTGGCGGCCGCGGGCCGCACGCGCAACCAGTGATTTTTCTGCCGCAAGCGGAATGAAACGGCCTTCAGCCACCATCATGCGGCCGGTCTCACCGGCGCCAGCCCTCAACAGCAGGGTATCACCGGCCGGGTTCATCAAATAAAGATGGGCGTGATACAGGCCAAAGCGTTCCTTCACCAGATCAGCCACCTGTTGCAGCATTTCTTCAGGTTCCAACACGGCAGAGATCGCCGTTCCCAGTTCGGCCACCGTAGCCATTTCACGGGCGCGCTGGGCGAGGGCATCCTGGTTTTTGCGCCGCTCGGTAATATCGGTGAACACCACCACCGAGGCGGCCAGGTTGCCTTTGACATCATAGACCGGCGAGCCGTTAACTTCCAGCAGCAGCTTGCTGCCATCCGGGCGGCGCACTTCCATATCGTCAATTGTCTTGCTCTGTCCAAACAACCCTGCCACAATGGGCATCTGTTCAGAAGGATACAGCTCGTCTGTTCCAAAACGATAAGCCGCATAAACTTCGCTTAAGGTATCGCCAATTGCATCCGGCGAAATACCGCGGCCCAGAAACTCTTCGGCGCGTCTGTTGCTCAAGATCGGGCGGCCCGAGGGCGCTTCGACCATGAACACACCAGCTGGCATGTTATCCAACACCGCTTGCAGGGTACGGCGCTGGTCTTCAAGCACTTTTTCTGTGCGCGCACGCTCGGTGATATCACCAAACACCACCACCGATGCAACCAGGTTCCCGGCTGCATCATACACCGGCGAGCCTTCAATTTCCAACTGAACGCGGGAGCCATCTGGGCGGCACACTTCCATGTCATCGATCCGTTTGCTGATGCCCATCAAACCCGCCACAATCGGCGTCTCTTCGGTCGGGTACAGTTCGTCGGTGCCAATTCGGTAGGCGGCATAAACATCGGTCAGGGTATCGCCAATGGCGCTGGGCGAAATACCGCGGCCCAGAAACTCTTCGGCGCGTTTGTTGCTCAAGATCGGGCGGCCCGAGGGCGCTTCAACCATGAACACACCGGCGGTCATGTTATCCAACACCGCCTGCAAGATGCGCTGCTGGGCTTCCATCTCACGCTCGGCCTGTTTACGTTCCGTAATATCCTGATTTGCACCAAACAGGCGGGTGGTGTTTCCATCGGCATCTTTTTCAATATTGAAGCGGACGATTGTGTCGCGCACCTGGCCATCCACGCGGATAATCCGCGCCTCGGCGATGGCATGGTAATGGGGGTCGGCCGTTTGCAGTGCTTTGCCAATTTCTTCGCCCACCTTCGCTGCATCTTCAGGGTGAACAAATTTTTCGGCATATACCTGCGCCGGCATCTGATACCCGCCCTCGCGGGCTGCGCTGGTGCCGTAAACCGCATAGAAATCATCATTGAAAGTGAACATCCCGGTACGGACATCAAATTCCCAGTAGGCCATACTGGCCGCACTCAACGCTTCAGAGAGTTTCTTCTGGTTTTCTTTGATCTCGGTCACATCGCGAGCAAAGGCCAGCACCCCTATGATCTTTCCCTGGCCATCTCGTACGGGTGTTTTGTAGGTGTGGAAAATGTGCGGCAGGCCGTCAATTTGCACCAGGTCACTTGGAATGATTTTTGATTGACCCGATTCAAACACTGCATTATCATCCTCCCAGAACCCGGCCAGACCTTTTTCCGGGTTTCCTTTAACCATCTCTTCAGGGAAGCCCAGTTCAAGATCATCTTTGCCAAGCATCATTTCAGAAGTCATGTGCAGCGCAGATGCATAACCTTCATTGGTCAGCACATAACGGTGTTGCAGATCCTTGATGAAAATCCAGTCGGGGGTCGAATTGATTAGCTGGCGCACCATCGTTTCAGAATCTGCCAGTTCGGCAAATTGACGGGCATTTTGCACCGCAACCGCCACCTGTGATGCCAGGGTGGTAAAGATATCGGCATCTTCACGAGAGAAATTTTCAACAATATTCGACTGAACATCCAACACCCCCAGAACCCTGTCGCCCACAACCAGAGGCACAGACATTTCTGAACGAGTATCGGGAAGCAGCGGATTGGGCAGAAAACCGGGGTCACGGCGAACATCATTCACAATCACGGCCGCCGCATCGCGGGCTGCCCGCGCCACCAGCGACTGTTCCATCGAAATCAAGATCTCGTGCCCCTGCATGGTCATTTTCTTGCCAATTTCACCTGCGCCGGTGGTCAACACAAGTTTTTGGTTTGACGAATCCAGCAGGTAAATGTGGGTGTGATACAAACCAAAATGTTCGCGGGTCAATTCCACAACGGCCTGCAGCATTTCATCCAGATCCAAAACGGTCGAGACGGCCGTACTAATTTTCGCCACAGTGGCCAGCTGAACCGCGCGGTGCTTCAAATCGGATAATGCATTGAAGCTGGTGGTAATATCGCGGACGACGCCCATGACCACACCTTCATGGTTGCTGTGCATCAGCCGAACTTCAAACCAGCCCGGTTTGCCGTCTGCCGTGGGAAATTCGGCTTCAAATTTTTCCACTTGCTCCGCGGCGCCAAGGCGGGGTAGAACAGCATCCAAACCCTGACAAAATTGCGGCGGGGTTACTTCACGGTAATGATGTCCCACCAGCTCATAGGGCGGAATTGGCGACCTTGGGTTTGTGCTGAATTTGGTGTGGATAAATTTTCCACCTGAATCAAGCCAGAACACAAAATCATCTGAAAGCACCTGCAACAAATCAGCCGTCTGCAATGCAAATTCAGTAGTGCCACTATCCAATGCCGTACGCAGCATACTAAGTTCCTGCCGCGCAAGCGCCAACTCCGAGATCAGTCGGTCCCTGCTAAGATCGCTGTAACTCATAATGAACCATTCTCCTGGTGAGAGGTTTCTGCGGTATTTTATTGAAAATCAGAGGGGAATAGGTTTCTCTGTATTCTCAACCGCTATTTACTGGTGGGCGTAGCGCCCTAAATTACCCGATAAAAAGACCTTTGATGATTTTATAAAGTAGCGCCGTTTTGATCAATACCTGACAAGCCGGTTTGCCCTGGTTGCAAACCATCTGTAAAGTTTACAGCACCAGTGTTTTATTTAATTGACACACTTTATCCTAATTATTTTCTGGTTTCTTGACACCCACCAAATCTCGGATATACTCTCAAAGAAGAGAAACAGCAGCCGATTCAAGAAATTGCCGCGGTATACCTGAATACCCTGAGTCCGCAGCAGATAATTTCTCCTCGGGAGACGCGGATTGAAATTGACCGTTTGGGATGTTCTATCCATAGTGGTTCTGGCAGCCGCGCTGGCGCTGGGACTGTTTTTTTGGCAGTTATATCAAAACCCCTGGCGTG
>CAZQLE010000109.1:0-11070 GCA_964593905.1 uncultured Anaerolineaceae bacterium
CAAGAACAGGATGCCGTACTCTCCACCACCTTGCAGGAAAATTTAAGCGGGGTACGCGTGGTGAAGGCCTTTGCCCGGCAGCACTATGAGATCGAAAAATTTGAAAAAGACAACCGCGAAAAATTTCGCCGCGGCAAAAAATTGCTTTCCATGCACTCTTATTTCTGGCCCATTTCCGATACCATTTGCGGGTTCCAGATCGTCATCGGCTACTGGGTGGCGGCGCGCATGGCCCTGGCCGGAGAAATCACCATTGGCACTGTGCTGGCCTATATGGGGCTGATCATCTGGATCATCTTCCCAATTCGCAATCTCGGCCGGCTGATCGTGCAAATGTCCACCGGCATGGTCTCTTATACCCGGGTGCGCGATCTGATGAAACAAAAACGCGAGCCGCTGGATGAGGGTGATTTGCAACCCGCAGCCGGCTTGCGCGGTGAGATTCAGTTTGAAGCCGTTACATTTGAATATGAAGCCGGCTCCAGTACGTTAAACCAGATCTCATTTGTCTGCAAACCGGGTCAGGTCATTGCCCTGCTGGGTTCCACCGGGTCAGGAAAAACCTCTCTGGTCAATTTGCTGCCGCGCTTTTATGACCCCACTGGCGGCCGTATTTTGCTGGATGGCGAGGACCTGCGCCGTTACCCCCGGCGCTTTTTACGCCAGCACATCGGCATTGTAGAGCAGGAGCCGTTCCTGTTCTCGCGTTCGATTCGTGAAAACATCACCTATGGAGTGGGACGTGAAGTCAGCCAGGAAGAAGTGGAAACCGCAGCGCGCTCCGCAGCGATTCATGATGTCATTCTCTCCTTCCCCAATGGCTACCAGACCCTGGTGGGAGAAAAAGGCGTCACCCTTTCAGGCGGACAAAAGCAGCGCATTGCCATCGCCCGCACACTGTTGAAAAACCCGCGCATTCTAATTTTGGATGACTCGACCTCGGCAGTCGATACCGAAACCGAAGCTGAAATTCGCGGTGCACTCGAACTGCTGATGAAAGACCGCACCACCTTCATTATTGCTCACCGCGTGCAAAGCATCATGGACGCCAATTTGATCCTGGTAATGGATCACGGGCAGGTCGTCCAGACAGGCACCCATACCGATCTACAGCAGCAAGAAGGCATGTACCGCAAGATTTTTGATATTCAGACCCGCATTGAGGCTGAGCTGGAAAAGGAGATCGCCAGTGTCGCTGAGCACATTTGAAGAAGAAGAGTTTGAGACTCAAAAAAGTTTCGACCGCATAACTTTCCGCCGTATCATCGGATTGCTGCGGCCGCATTTAAAAATCGTAATCGGGTTTATCATCGCCATTGCGGCCGTCTCAATCATTGATGCCGGTTTTACCTATATATCAAAACACATCATCGACGAAGGCATCCTGGGGCAAGATACAAGCGCCATCCAACGCTGGTTGACATTATATGCCGGTCTGGTGGTTGTGCAGGCATCGGGTGTCTTTGGCTTCATTTATCTCGTGATGACGCTGGGCGAAAAGGTTCGCTATGACCTGCGCCGCAAGATGTTCAATCATCTGCAAGAGCTTTCGCTTTCTTATTACAGCAAAACCCCCGTAGGCTGGATCATGTCGCGGGTCACTTCCGACAGCGACCGCGTGGCCGACCTGGTGACCTGGGGTTTTCTGGATACCATCTGGGGCATCACCAACATTCTTTCGTCGCTGATATTTATGCTACTCATCAACTGGAAGCTGGCGTTGATCGTGTTGGCCGTGCTGCCGGTATTGCTTATTGTAGCCATCGAGTTTCGCAAACGCATTCTGACCCAGTTTCGCCAGGTGCGCAAATACAACTCACAGATCACCGGCGCCTACAACGAAAACATCACCGGCGTGCGCGTGGTGAAAGCACTGGGGCGCGAACCCGAAAACCTACGCGAGTTTATGCAATTGACCAGCCAGATGTATCGTGCCGGGTACCGGGCCGCCTGGTGGAGCGCACTCTTTTTACCCTCGGTGCAAATTATTGCTGCCACAGCTCTGGGCCTGGTGATTTATTTCAGCGGCGGGCCGGTGCAAATTGGCGGCATATCCATTGGCGGGCTGCAAGCCTTTCTGACCTATGTGACCACCATGTTGTGGCCCATTCAAGACCTGGCGCGCGTGTTTGCCGAACTGCAACACGCCATTGCATCTGCTGAACGCATTTTCTCACTCGTCGACAGCCAGCCCGAGGTGGTTGACCAACCCAACGCAAGCGACCCCGGCACCATCAGCGGCGATATTGAATTCAATCACGTCACCTTCTATTACGACAACGACCCGCCCGTGTTGAAAGATTTCAATCTAAAAGTGAAGCGCGGTGAAATGATCGCCCTGGTCGGGCCGACCGGCGGTGGAAAGTCAACCATACTCAACCTCATCGCCCGGTTTTATGAACCACGTGAGGGAACAATTTTGATCGGTGGAACCGATTATCGCTCACTCTCGTTACAGGCCATTCAATCACGCATTGGCATTGTGTTGCAGACCCCACACCTGTTTTCGGGCTCAATACGCGAAAATGTGCGCTATGGGCGTCTGGACGCCACCGAAGAAGAAATTGAAGCCGCCTGCAAACTGGTGGGGGCCCACGATTTCATTACCCAGTTTTCCAAAGGGTACGCTGAACCGGTGGGTGAAGGCGGCAACCTGCTTTCGGTCGGTCAAAAACAGTTGATCAGTCTGGCACGGGCCGTACTGGCCAGGCCCGAAATTTTCATCATGGACGAAGCCACCAGCTCGGTCGACACATTAACCGAAGCCTTGATCCAGCGCGGGATGGAGAAGCTCATGGTGGGGCGCACCAGCTTTATCGTTGCCCACCGCCTGTCCACCATCAAACGCGCCAACCGCATTCTGGTGATCGAAAATGGCGGCATCGCCGAGGCCGGCTCACATGCCGAGCTGTTGCGCAAACAGGGCAAGTATTACCAGCTTTACACCCGCCAATTCCGCAACCAGATGGAACAGACCCTTAACCCCTTTGAAGAACCCGCCGCAGCGGATTAAGCGCCCTACAACCCAAAACAAATAGGCGATCACCGGTTCATGCCCGCGATCGCCTATTTACTTTTGCGCCTCTTCTTGATATACTACTAATATATTAGAGCTATATCAGGCAAAACTCCCTTATGGCACTTTCCGATCAGGCATACGAACAAATCCGTCAGGAAATCATCACTTGCGCGCTTGCGCCGGGGCAGCAAATTGCCCAGTCGCAGTTTGTTGAGCGTTTTAATCTGGGGGTCACCCCGGTGCGCGAGGCGCTGACCCGCCTGGCGCATGAGGGTCTGGTGCAGCCCATTCCCCGTTTTGGCTATCTCGTCACCCCCATCCGCTTGACCGATATCGCCGATCTGTATGAATATCGCCTGGTGCTCGAAACCGCGGCCATCCGCCGCGTCTGCGAACAGGCCACCGATACACAAATCGCCGAAATCGCCGCTGCGGCAAATTTCACCTACGATTTCAGCCAGCCCCAGCACCATACTGATTTCTTGCAGCGCAATGCTGAATTTCACACCCGTCTGGCGCGCCTTTCTGGCATTCGCCGGCTGGCCGATGCTTTGCGCCAATTGTTGGATGAACTCACCCGCATTTTCTATATTGGGCTGTATTTGCGCGACAGTGCCGAAGAAATGCGCGCTGAGCATGTGGCCCTGGCCGGGGCGCTGCTGGCACGTGACACCGATCTGGCTGTCGAAACAATGCGCGCACAAATCGTCCGTTCCCAACAGCGCGTGGTAGAGGCCCTGCAAAAAGGCATTCTCACCACCGACACAGGGCTCGAAAATTTTGCCAACCCAAATCCTACCGTCACCATTCGAGGAGACCACCGTCCATGAACCAGTCCATTCTGTCCGCCGTAGACGAAACAACCCGCTACCTGCGCAGCCAGATTGTCGGCTTAGAGCAGCAAGTTCCCGTTCTGGACGGAACACTCCGTCCCTACACTTTTCTGGATAACGCCGCCAGCACGCCCTCTTTGCTGCGGGTCAAAGAAACAGTCAACAACTTGCTGGATTGGTACGCGAGTATCCACCGCGGCACCGGTTTTAAGTCATTAATCTCCACCGAAGCTTACGAACACAGCCGCAAGCTGGTGGCCGATTTTGTGGGCGCAGACCCCGCTCACGATGTGGTCATTTTTGGAAAAAACACCACCGAGGCCATCAATACCCTCGCCACTGCATTTCCATTTCAGGCGGAAGATGTGGTCGTGGTAACCCTGATGGAGCACCATTCCAACGATTTACCCTGGCGCTGCTGCGCGCAGGTGGAACATTTTGGAGTTAACCCCGAAGGATATTTTGACCTGCAAGCCTTCGAAGATTTGCTCAAGCAATATCAGGGGCGGGTAAAAATGGTCGCGACCACCGGCGCTTCAAATGTTTCGGGGTTCATGCCGCCCATCCACGATATTGCCGAAATTGCCCATCGCCACGGAGCCATGATTCTGGTCGATTGCGCCCAACTGGCCCCCCACCGCGCCATCGCAATGGGGCCGGTCGATTCACCCCGCCATATTGATTTCATCTCGCTGTCGGCGCACAAAATGTATGCTCCCTTTGGCACCGGCGCATTGATCGGCCCCCGCGAATTTTTCAATCAGGGGCGGTTAAATTTCCGCGGCGGCGGAACCATTGAAGTGGTCACCCTGGAGGAAGTCTACTGGGCCGAAGCGCCGGAGCGCTATGAAGCCGGCAGCCCCAACGTTATCGGCGCCGCTGCAATGGGCGCCGCCGTGAAAGCACTGTCAGAAATCGGCATGGAGCGCATTGCCGAGCATGAAAAACGGCTGACCACTTATGCCATTGAGCGCTTCAGCCGCATTCCGGGGGTGCGTTTATACGGCTGTCAAGACCCGCAGCGCGTTGAAGACCGCGTGGGGGTCATTCCGCTGATGGTGGATGGGATGCCGCACGGCAAGACCGCGGCCATTTTATCTTATGAATACGCCATCGGGGTGCGCAGCGGCTGTTTCTGCGCACATCCTTATGTGCTTAACCTGCTGGGCATCGACCACAACGCCTTCGAGCATTACAAAGGCCAGGTACTCGAACATGATCGCAGTGAAATTCCCGGCCTGGTGCGCATCAGCTTTGGCTGTTACAACACCGAAAGCGAAGTGGACCTGGCCGCCGAGGCGTTGGAGACAGCCGCAAGCAATAAATATCGCGGCCAATATCAACTCGATCGTCCCAGCGGCAGCTATGCCCCGGCCGGGTTTGACACCCGCATTCTGGGCGAGTATTTCCAACTTTAACAACTGCTTTGCCCTTTTCAGCAGGCAGGCCATTCGTGGTCTGCCTGCTGCTTTGCTTATCCCTGACAACTTCCGGGCACGCGCCATCTTCGATCAATCGGCCTGTGGAGAAGGATAAAAGTCACCAGAAAATCTTGACAACATTTGTTTGCATTTTAAATATGCAACATTTTATAATCAACATCACGCAACGATCTACCATCAAATTTCTCCGGGGGGATTTATTTTTATCCAGACAAACCGGCACAGCACCGATTACCGATAGATCCGGCTCAGAGCCGCTTTTCCAAGCACCCGATTAACCAAAAATCCAAACAACCTTAATAAAGCTTTCGTGTCACCGCTGAAAGGATCCACCATGTCTAAACATCGCTCATTCATCCTGATCACACGCATCTTCCTGATCCTCAGTTTTGTGCTTACCGCTGTGGGGGTTCAACCGCCCCGACAGGTTCAGGCATACGATCTTTATAAAGGTGACTATGCCGTGAAAATCGATTATAAGGATCAACGCATCCTCCTTACGAGTTGGACCGCAGATCTGGAAAATATCGATGTCACCCTTAAAGATGAAGAGGGCACCCTGCTGGAAAAAGGCGCCTTTGGCGGCGGTCAAAACGGATATGCTTACTACTACCCCGCCCACCCTCTTTTGCCGGGTATGTCGTATCGCATCGAAGACAAATCCACTGGTTTTGTCCGTGAAGGAACCCTGTTTGATTTTCGGGTTACCGGGGTCGACCAGGCCGCAAACACCATTTTCGGCATTGCCAAACCGAATATTTCTTTCAGAATCTACGCCGGCGGGCAGCAGATCGGAACATCCTCCGATTCAGATGGCAACTGGCAGGTTCAATTTGCAAACATGTCTGTCTCCGTCCATTCCAGTCTATCGGTTGAATTCGACGATTTCTGGGAGACCTACACCCTCCGTACCAATCCCTATTTTATTTATGACCCCACAGGCATGTTGCAAGTGATTGGAGATGTCTATCCGGGCACGCCGGCTGTTCGGATCACCGATGCCGACGGTGTGGAAAAATTTGCCGCACAACCGCTGGCACGCTGCTATGTCTATCAGATTGGAGATTACTGTCTGGATATTCTTAACGCTGGCGCCGACCCGCAGCCGGGTGATCAGTTGCTGATTGAACAAAACGGCGAAGTCATTACATCGGCGGCCATCCCCGATTTCACCACCCTGTCGATCGATTTCAACGGCGACGGAACGCTGGCGGGAACCGGGCCTGCCAATACCCGGCTTTTCACCAATTGGTCCACCAGTTTTATTTCGACCGATGAAAATGGAAATTGGATTGACCCGACCAACACCCAGTTTAACGGTACGCAGATGTATTTTTTGGCGGGTCTTGAAGTTGAAAACGGCAACCAGTTTGGGGTTCGCAAATGGGAATCGGATGATTTTCAATTTGGTAAGGTCGATTTCTCAATCGATCACGACGGTTATTTAAATTTAGTCTCCTGGTCTGAAAAAGAGCGTTTTCTTTTGGAAGTTTACACCTCGCCAGACGAAACCTCGCGTATCTATGGTGAAGTTTTCCAGCCAGGGTACGGTGCAGACCCCAACAGTGCCTCTTTTTATTTTCCAAATCTTCAGGCTGGCTACCGGGTTAAAATTTCAAACTACACCAGCGCGCAGATTTTGGATCTTCCTGACATAAGCATCGATATAATCGATCTCGAACAGGATCTGATCAGCGGCAGCGGGCCGGCGAATACCGGGCTGGAAATCACCCAGATCGAAATGCTCAACACCATCCCCGATGTCTTGCAAGCCCATCAAACAACCACCGATGAAAACGGGCACTGGTCGATTGATTTTAAAAATGATCCGGCAGTCGATTTGGTGCGCGGGGCCAGCTTCAAGATTGCTTTTTCAAAAAGCGAGCCCGGTTCAACCGAAACCTACCAGCGCATTATCCGGCCGCGCGATCTTTTCCCTTATATCGACGCCAACATCACCACCGATCTGCTGCAAGTGCGCAACTTGAACCCCGGCGAGACTGTTGCCGTCACCATTCTACCGCCCACCGGAGACGACACAGCGTTGTATACCGGTCTTAACATCCTGGCAAACGAGAATGGAGCGATTAATTTACCTTTCGGAGAGCATCAGGTAAATTTAAGTGCCTTACAAAGGGTCACCGTCGCCCGCGAAGGCAGTTCGCTGCAAATGACTATCTCAGACCTGATCGGAGAAGACGGCCGGATTGATTTCGGAACCTTTGGCGACACCCCCCATTCAGCATTAAGGAAATACCGCTTCTGCCCCGCCATGTTTTTAAGCGCAAACGGTTCTTCCTCCGAGTGGTATCGGTATGTGGATCATGGATCTACCTGTAACTTTCCAGAAAATCTTTATCAGACCGCATTGTTTGACGAACAATTCAACCGCACATCGGCCAGGTTTGATGACAGCCTGACGAATTCCCCGACCCTGGCAGTGAACCTGACCACCAATACCATCTCAGGGGCCAACTGGGGGCAGAGCAAGCTATTAAATATCTCCATTGAAACAACCGAATCTCAGACGATCCATCTGCCGGCGGTAAACAGCAGCGAATTCCAACGATCGCTTACCACCGTGCCGAATTACACACTCAAACCCGGCGACAAAGTGACCGTATCCCGCAGCGCCTACCCGGCCTACTCACTTGCCATGATTGTAGAATCTCTGGCGGCTCCCACAGTGGACTATGCCACCGAAACCGTGCAGGGCAGTGGTGTGGACGGAAGAACCATCTGCCTTTTACAGAGCGGAGATTCCAGAGAATGCAGCGAAATAGCCGACGGTACGTGGTCAATACAAGATCTTTCAATTGGATCTCCGGTTGATCTTTCTCCTCTGCGAGAATTTACCATTTCGCTGACCAAAAATGGCGTGGCAGGTGAAGAAGAATGCGGCCAGAACTGTGAAACCCGCCTTACCATCCTCCCCTCTCCTTCTCTATGGGTGAATGCAGATCACGACCTCATCCGTCTCGACCGCTTTACCCCGCCGGTGCAGGTCAGGGCTTATGAAAAAGAGACCGACCGGTTGCTCGCCAGCTTCACAGTCAACACCGGCACCGGCACCATTTTTGCCGGGGTGGATCTAAACACCGGCGACCGGGTCACAGTCCAAGATGCCGCTAGCCATACCGAAAATTACACCCTGCAAAACATCACCCTCACCGGGGTGGATCGCTCCATCCCCGCCTATGACGGCATAGCAGAAGAAGTGGCTTTGGTATATGCCAGCTTCTGGAATTACTACTCCCCGGTCGTCTCACCTGTGACAGAGCGGAACGGTGAGAACTGGCATAAGGAATTGGATCCTTTGTCCGCTTTACCGGAATTTTATCTGTGCGACAGCGCAGGCAACTGCACCTGGGTGGACCCCGGCGTGCCGGCCATCAGCGCCGCGCTGAATTCAGACCAGATTCATCTTGAACACTTCCGACCCTTCACCGCCCTCTCGGTCAGCCTGGTTTCACCGCAGGGTCAATTCTCGCCGCCGATCAAGGTCAGCTCAAATGCCAGCGGGTCTGCCATCATCGATCTGGCGGCCAAAAGCATCGATCTCGCACCCGGTAGCAAAATTGAAGTGTTTGATGGTTCGTGGAAATCAAGCACTTTTACCGCCCAGACGTTAACCTACACCAGCGACGCAGCCGCGCGCACCCTGCGCGGTACGGCTCCGGCCAATGCCAACCTGCGCATCACCGTCCTCACCCGCGACGGCCAGACCGCGCAGAAAAGCGTTTTTGCCAACAGTTCCGGCCAGTGGACCTTCAATTACGGCGCGCTTTACTGGGATGGGCTGGATATTCAGGCCCTGTATATAGACGCGCTGGATAACAAAGCCACGCACGCCACGCGCATCCAACTGGATGGCTTGCCAGCCGCAGCGCAGGCCCTGAACCTGGCGTTTGAACAGGCCGGCAATGACGATATTCCTCAGCTCGACCCGCACAAAGCCGCCAGCCGGCGCGATTTCAACCTGATCCAACAGCTCTTTGCCGGCCTCACCCGTCTCGACGCCAACGGGAATATTGGCCCCTGGCTGGCCGAAAGCTGGACCGTCTCCGAAGACCAGAAGTCGTATATCTTCACCCTGCGCAGCGGCCTAAAATGGTCCGACGGGGTGGCGCTCACCGCCGCCACCGCGCGCGACAGCCTGACCCGGCTCAAAAACCTGACCGCCGAAGAGGCGCCCTTCCAGAGCATGGTCTGGAAACAGATTAAAACCGTCAAAGTGGTGGATGCCACCCATCTACAAATTGATCTGAGCGTCGCCAATGCGGCCTTCCCGGCCTTGCTGGCCGAACCGGCAGCCCGCCCGTTGCCCATCCATGCCATCAACGATCAGAAGAGCCCCGAACAATGGCCTTCCAGCAGCGCCTACCGCATCATTGAGTGGAATATCCCCGATGAGGCCAACACCGGGCGCATTCGTCTGGCAAAAAACACCACCTATTACGCCACCAGCGCGGCCAGCCCAGTCTACATCAATATCCTGCTGCGTTCATTCGCCGAGCAAGAGCAGATGTACAACAATGGCAGCCTGCACTTGCTTGAAAATGTCCTTCTGCCAGCCGACGACTACCGCGCCGGGCAGTTGGTCACCCTGAACGATCCGTGCAGCGTTTTCTTCGCTTTCAATACCACGCAGGAGCATGTCAACAATGCGACCTTCCGCCGCGCCTTAAGCCTGGCGCTGGACCGGACCGCGTTGATCAACAACGAAACCCTTCTGCCGGGCCCGCAGCGTGCGGCGACCTGGTTCACCCCGCCGATCGAATCGGCGGCGGCCACCCCAGACCGCTACCCCAACCTGGGGCCGCGCTACAACCCCGCAGAAGCCACCCGGTTAATGAACGCCTACAAGACGGGCAAATCCATCACCGATCCGGCTGAGATCTCAGTGGATCTGTTCACAGCCAACGATGAACAGAGCAAGGCGCTGGCTTATACTCTTGAAAATATCTGGGAAAGTCGTTTCGGTATCAACATCAACGTGGTCGAAGAAGATCCTGAAATTTTGCCCAACCGGATCAAAACCGAAAATCTGTCTCTCTGGTCTGGTTCGTGGTGTGCCAATTACAACGACGCAGCCAGTTTCCTGGGCGATACCTTCTTAAAGAACGGCGCCTTCAACCCGACCGAGGCCGGCATCAACTGGACCACTGGAAACTACGCAGCCTATGCGACGAAATTAAGTGACGCCGCTAAAACAGGTGATCTTGAAGCGCGCCGCCTGCTCAATGCCCAGGCCGAAAATCTGCTGGTGCACAACGACGCGGTGATCCTGCCGCTCTACTGGGCGCAGCACAACGATCTGGTTCGCCCCGAAATCCGCCGCACAACCGGGCTGGTGAATTCATGGGGGCTGCTCTCAGACTGGCGCTTCAACAACTTCAGCGCGCCGGCCGGGCCTTCACAGGCCGCCACGGTCAAATCGAGTGATGACAAGATCAGCGTCACAGCTCCGGCCGGCGCTTTCGGTGAAGCCGTTACCCTCAAACTCGGTCTGACCAGTGTCACCCCGCCGCAGCGCTACCGTTCGGCATCCAAAGCCTTCAAACTGGAAGCAATCTCCACCGCGACGGGCAAGGCGATCTCTTCACTGCCCGGCAAGAATCTGACCTTTACCGTGCGCTACGATCTGCCGATTCCTGAGAAAACCGTCGAAGAATCGCTGCGGCTTTACCGTCTCGACGCCAACGGTCAAACCTGGACGCCCGTAGCCGGGATGTTAAACCAGACCCTGCGCACCTTTACCGCCCAGGCCCCGCTC
>CAZQLE010000109.1:11080-12820 GCA_964593905.1 uncultured Anaerolineaceae bacterium
CGGGTGCGCATCGACAACAACAGCAGTGAGATGATCTTCAACACAAACGTGAAAGTCCATAATGACGGCACTTTTGTCTCTTGCCCGGCCGACCGCCAGAACGGCAGCCACGAAGCGCCACTGCTGATCCGGAATAAGGTCAAGATCGAACAGGGCAGTTTTGTCATCAACATGGTCATGAAAGCCCTGACCATTGCCAATGTGGAATATGAAAACCGGGCTGTCAGCGGTCACTTCGACGCCCTGCCCGAGACCGCGCTGAGGGTTGAAATTATTCCCAATGGATCGGGGGCACAGCCGCTCGCTCAGGCCATTAGCGCAGATGAAAATTCGGGCGAATGGCGGGCAGAATTTGACCCGGAAACCACCCCCGAATTATCTGCGGCAGATATCATCCGCGCCCGCATCGGTGACGCAACCGCGCAGCAAATCTTCACCTGGCGCGGGATTCCGCGTCTGACCGCCAATGTATCGCGTGATGACATCCTCATCGAGGGTCTGCTGGGGCGCGAAAGCGGTACATTCACCATTTATGACGGCGACGGCAACGAGCTGTATGCCGCCCCCCTGCCAATCGACAGCCAGGGCCGCTCTTTTTATCCCTATGCCGCCACCGGTTTGCAGCTCGAACCGTCCATGCGGATGGTGTTTGAATCGCTGGGGATATTCCGCGAATTGACCATCCCCGAAAACCTGGCGGTCACCGCGGCAGATTCCGAGACAAATTATCTCAGCGGCACCGGCCCGGCCGACACCGATCTATTTCTGGTCCTGCCGGACCGCCCCGATTTTGAGCCCTACCGTGTGACCGTGGATTACGACGGCAACTGGGCGGTTGACCTGAACAGCCTGGAACCGGCCATCGACTTACTGCCCGGCGAAAAGGTCTATATGGAAGACCGCAGCCAGGAAAACCACCGCGTCATCGCCGAGAATGTGGAATGTCACACAATCCAGTTCACCTATGTTCCTTCCAATGGCGGTCATGTTGACGCCCTGCCGGCAGAGAACTGTCCGGGCGGCGGGTTTGTGCGCGGCACGCAAATTCGTCTGGAAGCGCAACCCGAAACAGGCTTTCAATTCTTGCACTGGGCAGGCGATTTAACCGGGAGCGAAGCGGCCCCCGTGCTGACAATGGGCGCAGATGATCTAAACATCACTGCCAGCTTTGGGCTGGGTGAAGAATCCATTCCGCAAACGGCCCCACAGTTATTGCAACCTATCAGCAATGCACAGCTCACCAGCGATCTGCCAAAGTTTGAATGGTCCCTGCTGCCCGACCTGCCAGAAGATGGCAGCGCTTTCTACGACCTGCAAGTATCGGATGTGCCTGCGTTCTCATCAAATTACGGCTTCAGCATTCGCTTTGAATCGCCCTGGGATGACAGCCTGGGAACGCTGACCCAGCCGCTGACCGAAGGCAAATGGCACTGGCGCGTGCGCGTTGGGCGGATGAGCGCAGATAAGCTGTACTATGGTCCCTGGAGCGAAACACGCAGCTTTTCCATTGACCTGACCCCTCCCACCGCTGCGCCAGCGCTGCTCTTCCCCGATGCTGACGCCTCCACCAGCGGGGTGCCCACCTTTGCCTGGCAAAGCGACCCGGCCGCCGCTTATTATCTGTTCTGCCTGCGCTCTGGCTCAGAAACCTGTGAAGACGAAAACCTGCAGCGCGTAACAGCCGCCACCCATCGTCCCGGCGGCATCGCGGCCGGCGCCTACTTCTGGCAGGTCATGAGC
>CAZQLE010000110.1:0-12794 GCA_964593905.1 uncultured Anaerolineaceae bacterium
AGACAGGGCGTCTTCTTTGCTGCTGCTGATCGTCAGCATTCTGGTCGCCCTCACCCTGGCCTGGATCGTTTTTTCAACGCGCACCACCGATTCTTATCTGGAAATGCGCCACGTGGCCGCCCGGCTGACCGTGCTCGACCTGATCATCGCCAGCCTGGTGGCTATGGCGGTCATCTTTCTCGGTCAGGCGCTGGTATCATATGAGATCTTCACCGGCAAGGTGCTCCCCCGCCAGAGTCTGCGCCGTTACTTCCGCAATGCCGTTTTGCTATTTGGCGGTTCCAGCCTGCTGGTTTCTGGGGTGCATGTGCTGCGGCTTTCCCCAATTTACGGGTTGATGCTGGCGTTGTTGGTCACTGCCATTTTCTTCGCGCTGTTCACCTGGCGCACCTTTAGCGAACGCGATTGGACGATCCGGCAATTGCGCCCCTTTGTCTTCAGCCAACGGTTGTATGACCGCGTATTGAGCAGCACACCGGTCTCTGCCGAGACCAGTTTTTCAACCCTGTGCGCCTCACTGCTCGAAGCCCAGACCGCAGCCATTGTTCCCCTGGGGCCGCTGGCCGCGCTCGCACCCCAGCCGCTGGCATACCCGGCCAAAACGCAGCCCGATCTATCTTTTGCCGCGGCGCTTGAACCCGAGTTTACCCCGGACCGGTTGGTCATCAACCTCGACCCGGCCCTCAGTTCGGGGTTCACCCTGGCTGCACCGCTGTGGAGTGAACGCGGGTTGATCGGGGTGCTTTTCCTCTCGGAAAAAATTGGGGGTGGTTTTTACAGCCTGGAAGAGATTGAAATTGCCCGCGCCAGCAGCGAGCGACTGGTGGACCAGCGCGCCAGCACAGAAATTAACCGCCGCCTGGCATCTTTGCAGCGCGAACAGGTTATGGCCGGGCAGGTGATCGACCGCCGCACGCGCCGCGTCTTGCACGATGAAATTTTGCCGCTGCTGCACACCGGGCTGCTGCGTCTGAGCGCCTCACCCAACGCGGCAGCGCCCGAGACAGCCGGGGTGATCAACGACCTGACCCAGGCCCACCGGCAGATCTCTGCCCTGCTGCGTGAAATGCCCAACACCCCCGCGCCCGAGGTAAACCGCATGGGTCTTCTGGCCGCACTACGCCAGATGGCCGAGGAAGAATTTGGGCGGTTGTTTGACGAAGTAATCTGGCAGGAAGATGCCACGGCTGCCGCAGCGGCCGCCGCACTGCCCGCGCTGGCAGCCGAGGTGATGTATTACGCCGCACGAGAAGCTGTTCGGAACGCGGGCCGCTATGCGCGTGGTGAAAACGACCTGACCCTCACGGTATCGGTCGACAGCGAAAACGGCCTGCGAATCAGCGTAACCGATAACGGCATCGGCATGGGCATGGTCAGCGAATCGAACGGCAGTTCAGGGACCGGGCAGGGGCTCAGTCTGCACGCCACGCTGATGGCGGTGGTGGGCGGCCGTCTGACGGTTGAAAGCCAGGCCGGGCAGTTTACGCGCGTGACCATCGCAATGGATCAAGGTTCCAACAACCGATAAAAAAACAGGCCGCGCGGTTTTCATCAAACCGGGCGCCTGCTTTATCCATTCGATCTTAAAGAGTGCGGGTTAGTTCTTGCGTTCCATCAAATAAAGGGTGCGCAGCGAACCTTCCACCGGCTGTTTTTCACAGATGGTATACATCGTTTCAAAAGCCGCCTCAAAACCCTGGGCATGATACTCACCAAAAATATCCTCACGGGTCGCCAACAGCCGCCGCACCTGTGAATCTTCTTTGGGAATAAATTCAATGATCAGCCATTTTGCCAGGCCGGCAAAGCTGCGCGCAATATCGGTCAGCGGCACGTTGTTTGAAATCGCCAGGTGGTGCACCAAAGCCAGGGCCATCACCAGGTCGGCCGGGCCGCGCTGCCCCAGCGAATCTCGCTCCTGGTTGGCCCAGCCCAGAGCCGGGCTCGGGTTGGTCAGGTCCAACAGCAGCGGCAGCAGGTTGGTTTCTTTGTTTTTGCGCAGATCACGATAGTTTTTTTCCACCGCGGCCGGGTCAATATCGGCGCACACGGTAAAAATTCCCCGCTCCGACGCAATACGGCTAAAACGGCCGGTGTTTCCACCCAGGTCCCACACCGTTTGCGGTTGAACCTTTTCCAGGTAGGCGGCCACCATATCTGCTTTGCGGTCCAACGAGTCGGCCGTGTAGTTGGTGGCGTCATAATAATCGCCCCACTCGGTGTTCTGCGCCGTCCAGCTCAGACCGCGCACGGTCTTCTCCAGGCTCTCAATCAGGCCGATCAAGGCATTCCGGCTCATCCCGCCCACCACAGGTCTGGCTTCGGGCTGGTCTTTACCGGCATAGCGCTGCTGGGCGCGGGCATGCAAATGAAGATGCGCCAGCAGCCCGCCGTTCAAACGGGTCGACCAGGGTAACAGCCGCGCCGCCAGATCCAGCGGAACACCGTCGATATAAATGCGCAGCAGTTGGTTGAGCCGCACATCCACTTTTGCCATTAATGCCAGCGGGGCAAGAAAATGCTGACAAAACTGGCGGTATGCCACCCAGGGCCTGCCCTCTTGATAAACCTCAAACGACAGCGTATCGATCAGGGTCGCCTTGCCGCGCAAAAACTGCACATTATAGGCCGAGGCATCCTTAAGCGACATGCCGGCATCCAGCGCCTTTTTCTGAATGGACAGCGTCAACAAAGCCGCATCGCGCAGTTGGCTGAAGCTCCATTCATAGGGGTAAGAAATAAACGGCACCCGTTCGGGCTGAATGATCTTGTAAGCCAGTTCGGCCTTCGCCGCGGGCTGGTTCACTTCTTCATGCGCCACCAACTGGCGCGCCTTAACCAGGCGTTCATACAGGCCAGAAGACATCAACCGCTCATAATCGGGCTGATACTTCTGGTTCACCTGGCGATATAAGCAGTTGTCGCGGGTGAACAAGAAACCGCTCGGGTCGCGAAACGAAGCCGCCAGTCGATCAGTTGTCATCTTCTTCGCCGCCCTCATCCGGCTGGGCCGCATCGGCTTTCTTACCGCCGAAGAGGGTTTTGATCTTGCTCCAGTAAGCCCGAATGGCTACGCCAGCGCCGAGCAAAAGCGCCAGTACCATCTGCAATACAAAACTGCCTGAACCGGGGTCCAGATAAAGTTCAGGTTTTAACAAAAGCCCCACAGGAAAATGCATTGAAAAACTCCTTATTGATCCCGGCCAAAAACACCGGGAGCCAAAATTAACATCCCGAGATCGTTTACGACCCCAGTAATTCTTCCAAAATTTGACGGGCCATGTTCGGGTCTGCTTTGCCGCGCATTTTCTTCATCACCTGGCCCACAAACCAGCCAATCAATGAGACCTTGCCGGCTTTGTAGCTTTCCACTTCTTTCAGGCTTTCGGCCATGACCTCGCTGCATACCGCGCGGATCGCGCTGTCATCGCTGACCTTGCCCAGCCCCTCAGCTTCAACAATCTTTGCCGGGGCGCTGCCGCTGGCCTGCACCTTATCCAGCAGGGCCTTGCCGGTGCTGGTATTAATCACCCCGCCGTCAACCAGTTTAAGGATCTCAGCCAGGAACTGCGGGGTGAGTTTCAACTGGTCGGCCGTCAGGCCGCTCTCGTTTAACATGCGCAGCACATCATTCATCAACCAGTTTGAAACCCGCTTCGGGTCGCCGCCATAAACTTTGACCGCCGCCTCAAAATAATCCGAGAGCTTGCGTTCCACGGTCAGAATATCAGCGTCATATTCCGGCAAACCATATTCACGGGTAAACCGCGCCCGGCGTTCCAGGGGCAGTTCGGGCAGCGCAGACAGAATCTCTTTCATCCATTCGTCTGAAACTTCAACCTTCAACAAATCGGGTTCCCGAAAATAGCGGTAATCCGCTTCGGTCTCTTTGGAGCGCATCTTGCGCAATACGCCGGCATCTTCGTCCCATTCCAAGGTCCAGGGCTGAATGGTGTTGCCCGCGTTCACTTCGCGAATCTGGCGTTCAACTTCTTTGGCCAGCGCTTCACGCACTGCTTCAATTGAGTTGACATTCTTAATTTCAGTCTTGGGGTTTAAGTAGTCTGCGCCCCGCGGACGAATCGAAATATTCACATCGCAGCGCAGGTGGCCTTTTTCCATATCCGCTTCTGAAATTCCCAGCCAGCGCAATAACTGGCGCAACCGGATCAGGTATTGCGCCGCCTCATCTGCCGAACGCAGATCGGGCTCGGTCACCATCTCAACCAGTGGCACACCGCAGCGGTTGAAATCGATCAGCCGTTGACCGTGTTCATTTTTTGTTTTCCCGGCATCTTCTTCGATATGCAGTTTATGAATCCGCACCCGGCGGGTCTCGGCGCCCGGCACGGGCACATCCATAAAACCACCCTTGGCCAGAGTTTGATCGTATTGCGAGATCTGATAGCCTTTGGGAAGATCGGGATAGAAATAATTTTTGCGATCAAAAAACGAAACCGATTGAATATCGGCGTGCATCGCCGCCGCCAGCAGAATTCCTTTTTCGATCACTGCCTTGTTGGGCACCGGCAGCACCCCCGGCAAACCTGTGCAAACCGGGCAGATATTGGTATTAGGAGGATCAAACCAGGAATCAGCCTTGCAGCTGCAAAAGATCTTTGTGTTCGTGTTGAGCTGGATATGGGTCTCCAGACCAATTACGGCTTCATATTCAGTCATCTAGGCTCCTTAAAAAACCCGGATTTTACGACCACCATGACAGCAGCCGCTCACCGCTTATTTTAACACACGATTAACAAACCAGTGAAAAATAAACCGGCCCTTAAGTGATTGCGCAAAACGCACCACACCCGCTCAGGGCTGCTGCCCAACCAGCCTTACAAAATCAATGATCACAGGCAGCAGGCTAAACACCAGCGGCGAAACAGCCGTAATGCTGATATTTCGTATCGAGCGAACCGCAATCGGCCAGACCGGAATATTTTTGTTTAAACTTTCATACAGGGCCACCAGCCTGTCAATTCGTTCAAGGTTGCTGGGGGTCTGCAACAGGCCGTCGGCTTTTACATGGTTAAGAGATTGGCTGTAGCCTTCGTAGATTTCTTCTGAAATTTTCTTTAGCTGGATGCTTTTATAGACAACCATTGCCCGGTGCGGGCTCCATAAGGGGCCAATTAACACCAGCGGCACAACCACCACATAGACCAGATAAACCAGCCAGATGACCGTCCAATCGGGGCTGCCGCCAAGCAATACCGGGTAATAAGAATAAACCAGCATCCAGACCAGAATCACCACAACCGCAAAAGCCGTGCGGGTGATCAGGCGGCCAATGCCTGCAAAACCGCCGCTCCCATCCGGGTGAAGCGGATAGACTTTTTTGATGCAGGCGGGTTCTTTAAAAAAAGCCGAGAGGGTTCGCGCAGTTGACACCTGGCGAAAAGCCATCAAGAACAACACATAATTAGAGGGGACATATAAAAGGTTGAAGATGAGGGTTGAAAGCGGGGTATAAAACCAGAAATTCACCCGCCCCACCGATTGGGTTGCCATGGGAACACCGTAGAGATTAAAAATAAGCGTTGAGAGAAGCATCCCCAGCAAAGCCAGCCCGTAGATCCATGGTGCGCTGATTGCGGTCTGAATGCGCTGCGACAGGGGCTTAAAATTCAATTCGTCCTGTGCGCCAATGATCAACTGCTGCTCTTCAAGGCTGCGCGCGCTCTCATAAGCGGTCACCGGCAGCCAGCGATATAACAGCCAGACCATCGGCAGAAACACAACCCAGACATTGATTGAGCTTACAATTTCCCCAACTTCCCGTATCGAAACATAATTTTCTCCCCCGAAAAAATGGTCGGTTGACAGCCCAACCACAATATCTGTCACACAATAGATCAACATCGCAGTCAACCAGACAGCCGGAACAGAACGGCGCTCGATCAGACGATAAACAAAATCGTTTTCAATTAAATGAAAATTGGACGAGGGCGGTTCGGGTTTTTGTGGCGCCTGACTCATATTAATCCCCTTCAGTACAAGATATTTCACTTAACAGATCCTGAACAGCCAGCCAGGATGTTTCAAACCAGCGGGGTGGTTGTTTTTATTTTACATCACCTCGAACTACACGATTAACTCCAAAAATGCAAAGGCCGCAAAGCAGATACATTGCCAGCAGCAGCCAGGCCGAATGAACAAAAGCAAGAATACCCCCCGCCAGCGCCAGCAGAACGAATAGAATTTCGATCATAGACATGCGCTGCGCTTCACGGTCTGCCGCCGGGGCGGGCGCCTTTCGGGCAGGCACAACCGCTGTGCCCTCCTTGGGGGTGCGGTCAAAACGATAGGGTATCTTGAACAGCCCTTTGAGCACACCCCGGCTTAAGCGCGGCGCCAGACCAATGATCACACACAGCAAAAGCAGCACCGGCTGAATGCGCCCACGCCCCTGCGGATGAAGCCGGGCCTGGGCCGCCACAGCCAACACCGCCTGGGCTGCCACAAGGCTAAAAAAGCCCACTGCGGGCAAAAGCGGTTTTTGCGCCGCCGCCAGCAGCGGAATGGGCAGGACGAGCAGCAAAACCATCAGAACCGACATCATATAACCAGATGGAACAAACAGGGCATGCACCCGGTTGGCAAAACTGACCCTGGACTTAAGAATTTCGTACCAGAATTTGCGCAAAAACTGAATCGCGCCAAAGGCCCAGCGCTCCTGCTGGCGGGCAAAGACGCTCAAACTGGCCGGTAGCTCTCCGGGAACTGTCACCCCGGGCAGATACAGCGCCTTCCAACCCTGAAGCTGCGCGCGATAGCTGATATCCATATCTTCACTCAACGCCTCCAGCGCCCATCCGCCACAGGCCACCACCGCCTGTTTGCGCCAGACTGCGCCCGTGCCGTTGTAATTGATGAACAAACCTGCCTTCTGCTCGACCGGTTTTTGAACGATAAAATGCATATCCAGAAACAGGGCCTGCAAACGGGTAACCTGATTCTGCTGCTCATTTAAATGCGTCCAGCGCGCCTGCACAAACGCAAGCTCCGGGCGCGCCTCCAGATAAGGGAGCATCTGTTGCAGGTAGTCTGGCGCCGGAACAAAGTCGGCATCAAAGACGCACAGATACTCCCCCCCTACCCGATCCAGCGTTTCGGCCAGTGCTCCGGCCTTATAAAACTTGCGCTCCGCCCGGCGATAAACCGTCACCGACCAACCCCTCTCCCGCAGCAATGCGGTGTGTTGATCGATAATCTGACAGGTGCGGTCATTAGAATCATCCAGAATCTGAATTTCCAGCCGATCTTTTGGATAATTTAACTGACCCACCGCCTGAAGCAGCCGGCCGATCACATGTTCTTCGTTATATACAGGAAGTTGAATCGTCACCAGCGGATGGTTTTCAAGCCCGACCAGAGGAGGGTCTTGCCGCGGGTCAATTCGAAATGATAAAAATGCACTCAGCAAGATCGTAAATGCATCCAGCAGGAGCAGCAAGCCCAAAAAATCACAAATGATCTGAATGGCAGGCAAAAAAACCTCAGTGAGTTCGCTAAGAATGTTTCAATTATATACTGCTTTAAAGCAGCAACCGGCCCAAAGCATAACCGTTACGCCCGGCTCTAAGAGGCGTGTAAATGTCGGGCCACAATATCGGCCAGCGCATCCAAAAAGGGCGGCGCATCGTTCAGCGATGGCGCACGCCGGAAATAGCGAATGCCGCATCGTTCGGCCAATTCTTTATATTCGATGTCGATCTCATGCAGGGTCTCGATATGGTCACTGGTAAAGCCAAGCGGCACCACCAGCACACTGCGCCGCTTTTGTTGGCCCAACCGGCGCAGCACGGCCCCGCTGCCGGGTTCCAGCCACCGCACCGGCCCCACTTTGGATTGATAGCTCAATATATATTCGTGTGAGAAGTTCAAGGCCTGCATCACAGCCTGAACACCCGCCCCCACCTCCTGTGGATACACATCGCCGCGGCGCACAAACTTCACAGGCAGCGAATGTGCGCTGAACAAAATCAACGCATCCTTGCGTTCCTCTTCAGGAAAAGTGCACAGCCCCTGCCGGATCGATTGGGCGACGGCACCCACAAAGCCGGGGTGAACCGGCCAGCGGTCAATTACGCTCCACACAAATTCGTCCTTCAGGCCCAGCCGTGCAGCCGCCCGCCAGAACTCGTTCAGGCTTGAGCCCGTCGTGGCGCAGGAATAAAACGGGTACTGGCTGAATAGGATCACGCGCCGCACACCATCGGCCTTCATTTGCAAAAGAACATCTTCTGCCAGAGGCGCAGCGTAGCGAAAGGCGACATAAAAACGGTGCGGCGCAGTGTGCAGAGCAAGCGCATCCAGGCGACGGGTCAGCCCTTCACCCTGGGCTTTTGTCCAGCGCAGCAGCGGCGAACCGCCGCCGATCTCGGCATAGCGCGCACGCACTGCCGGCGCGCGCAGCCCGGCGATCAGCGGCCCCAGCACAGACTGGCAGGGCAAAGAGATGATTTCGTGATCGCTGAACAACTTCAACAAAAAAGGGTGAACCGCATCCAACGATTCCGGGCCGCCCAGGTTAAGCAGCACAACAGCCGTTGGCGAAAATTGTGCAGCCCTTGCGGGGGAAAAATTTTCCATAACCCTGCCTGTAAATCAGCATCGCTCACAGAAAAGTGATTTAACAAAACCCCCTGCGGCGATAATCGCACACAGGGGGTAAATTCACACCGATCAAAAAACTAGTCTGCCGCGGGCTGGCCGGCAGCCAGGCTCTTGCTGCGCTCAATCGATTGCAACACCAGATAGCGTTCGCCGAATTTTTTCACATTGGTCAACTCGGTGTCAAACTGGTTGAAATGAGTCTCTTCTTCCATCACCAATTGTTCGAAGACCTTTTTGGTCATCGAGTCGGCATTGGCCGAGCATTCATTCGCCCAAAGATTGTAATCGTGCGCACTGCCTTCTTCCATTTTGCAGGCCATTTCAAGCATTTCAGAAACATCCTGAACTTCTGCCACGGTTCCGGCAGCTTTCATGGTCACATCGCCCTTCAGGAACAAAATGCGCTCTGCCAGAACTTCCACATGGCCCATTTCCTGAATTGCAGTCCGTTTGAACAGATTGGACAACAGATCATAGCCCTGGTCATCCAGATGAAAATGGAAATACATATATTGATGCACTGCTGCCAGTTCATCGGCAACCGCGCGATTCAGAAGCTCGATACTCTTTTCGTGCATGATTATCCTCCCAGACAAAATTTTTATTTCTTTACAGTTTTGCAGAGAAAATTTCGAACCAGAGATCTTCGTTTTTCAAAAAAGCAAGAAACCCCCGATTGAGATTCAACCTCATAAAAATTATACATGATTATCAATCGATGTGTAAATTAGAGTTGGGTTAAGAGCAACCATTTACAAAACAGTCACCGCCCGCCTGATGCAAAGACCTTACTGGCCGGCCTGCAAAACAATCCTGGCCTGTCCATCTGCGCTCAGCAAGTTAAGCTTTCCCTCCGCGTCCATCTCAGAATGGTCAATCTGGGTCAGCGCCTGAAAAAACACCGTCTCTACCTCCATCGCCTGCGGGCACATCATTTTGGTCGCCCCCACCGCGCTCATTGTAACCGCGTTCTCGGGGCCAAATTCCACCCGGCCAAAATAATTATTGCACACCGATTTGCCCGAAAAGCGCCCTGCGGCCTCAAAATTCAACGTCATCACCGCTTCGGCGGGCAAATTCACCGCTGCACCATTAACCGTCAGACCCACCACAGAATAATTTCCCCGCAGCATGGTTTGCTCCTCTCCGCCGCTTGCCGGGGCGGCCGGTTCAAAGTTCAACACCAGGCTGCCGTCTGTGTTGAACAGCTTTAGCCCATTCTTTTCGTCCAGTTCAAACCGGGCCGCCTCACCCAGCCCGCTCAGATAAGCGCTTTCAAGGTCACTGGCCGGGCAGGCTTTTAAAGTCATACCCAGTTGATCGATCTTAATGCTGCCATCTTCACCAGCCTGATATTGTCCAAAATAACTGTTGCACGGTGCTTTTCCAACCACCTGACCCTGGCCGGTAAATTCCAGATTAATGCCCGTGTTTTGGTCTTGAATATCTTTGCCCCCCACAATGCCATCGACAAAATGAAACTTCAAACCGGTCAAAGGGGTAGATTCAAGCGGCGCCGCTGTGGTGGCGGTCACAGCCGGGGTTGGCGCGGCCGGTTGGACAGAACAGGCCGCAGCCCAGACCATCAGAATCATCATCCAGAACCAGGAGAAACTTTTCTTCATTTTTTATTTTCCTTTCTTAATCCTGTCTCTTAAACGCTTCAGATGCAAGAACGGTTCCTCTTTCACCCGCATGACAGCCGCCCAGGCTTTAACCGTTCAAAAATGAAAGCGCCCAAAATTCAAAACTTCCGGGCCGGAACGGGGTTAAGCACAACAGTGAGATCCCGGTTTCGTTGGTACGCTGCAAATTGCATGGATAAGGCTCAAATTCAGGCTGTTTTGGTGTGCAAAACGGCTTAAATTCGGCAGCTTGCACAAGAGGTTTGAGCGATTACAATTCGATTGATGGAAACATTATGCAGGCTTGATTGCACTGCCAAACTGGCCCTGCACTCTTGGTAAAATGTTTGTACAGGTATCGTAGGAGAAATGTATATGACGGATGACAAAATGAATTTGAAATCGATTCGAACCACGGCCCGCCTGGGTGGCGGTGAAGAGCGTATTTCAGCCCAACATGCCAAAGGAAAGCTTACCGCCCGTGAGCGGATTGAATTATTACTCGACCCCGGCACCTTCACCGAGACGGGAATGTTTGTCACCCACCGTGCGGTGGGGTTGGGCATGGAAAAAAGCCACCCGGCCGGCGACGGGGTGGTGACCGGCTATGGCAAGATTGACGGTCGCCTGGTCTATGTGTTTGCACAAGATTTTACCGTCATCGGTGGGTCGGTGGGCGAAGCCCACGGGCGCAAGATTGCCCGGCTGATGGACCTGGCGTATCAGAACGGCGCGCCGTTGATCGGCCTGAACGATTCAGGCGGGGCGCGCATTCAAGAAGGCGTGGATGCCCTGGCCGGCTACGGAGAAATATTCTTCCGCAACGTGCGCGCGTCGGGTGTTGCGCCACAGATCTCGGTCATCCTCGGCCCGTGCGCCGGCGGGGCGGTCTATTCACCGGCCATCACCGATTTTGTGTTCATGGTCGAGAAAACCGCGCACATGTTCATCACCGGTCCCGAGGTTGTGCGTGCAGTAACCCACGAACAGGTCAGCGCCGACTCACTGGGCGGCGCCGAAATTCACCGCGCGCGCAGCGGTGTGGCCCATTTTACCGCCCCCGATGAAGAATCGTTGCTGCAAAACGTCCGTTATTTATTGTCCTTTTTACCCGCCAACAATCTCACCCCGCCGCCGGTCAGCCCCACCCTCGATGACCCGCAGCGCCAAACGCCTGAAATCGCCCAGATTGTGCCCGCCAATGCGCAGGAACCTTATGATGTTCACCTGGTCATTGAAGCGCTGGCCGATGATGGTGAGTTTCTTGAAGTGCAGCCCGATTACGCCCGCAATATCGTGGTCGGGTTTATGCGTCTCGATGGCTACCCGGTGGGGGTAATTGCCAATCAGCCCGATCATCTGGCCGGGGTGCTGGATATTGACGCCTCAGATAAGGCCGCGCGCTTTATCCGCTTTTGTGACGGATTCCATCTGCCGCTGGTGACGCTGGTGGATACGCCAGGCTTTATGCCGGGGGTCGATCAGGAATATGGTGGAATTATCCGCCACGGCGCCAAGATGATCTATGCCTATTCTGAAGCCACCGTGCCCAAACTGGCGCTCATCCTGCGCAAGGCCTACGGCGGCGCTTATATCGTGATGAGTTCCAAACATCTGGGCAGCGACATGAACTTTGCGTTGCCCAATGCAGAGATCGCCGTCATGGGGCCCGAAGGTGCGGTGAATATTGTCTTCCGCAAAGAGATCGAAGCCGCCGAAGATAAAACCGCCCGCCAGACCGAGCTGACCCGAAAATATCGTGAAGAACTGGCCACCCCGCTGGTCGCCGCCGCACGCGGCTATCTGGATGACATTATTGAGCCCGAAGAATGCCGTCAGCGGCTGGTTAACGCGTTAGAGTCGTTGCGTGAGAAACGGCAGGCAACCCCGCCGCGCAAACACGGCAACATCCCGCTGTAAACTCTGATCGGTTTTGACAGGGTTTGATGGCTTTTGAAAACAAACCGCGGTTAAGATTTATTCTGCAAAAGGAAATGAGAGCGTGCAATGAAGGTACTGGTAGCAAATCGAGGTGAAATCGCCATCCGTGTTTTACGCACCTGCCGAGAGATGGGTCTGCCCAGCGTGGCCGTTTATACCAGTGTGGATGAAAAGGCCCAACATCTGGGGTATGCCGACGAGGCTGTTTCGGTGGGCGAACGCGGCGGTTATCTGGATATCTCCGCCGTCATTCAGGCTGCCCGGGCCAGCGGCGCCGAAGCCGTTCACCCCGGTTATGGTTTTTTGGCCGAGAACGCAGAATTTGCCCGCGCCGTTGAGGCCGCCGGGCTAACCTTTATTGGCCCGCGTCCCGAAACCATTGCCCTGATGGGCGACAAACTGGCCTCACGGCGCGCCGCGCGTGAGGCAGGGCTGCCGGTGCTGCCGGGTTCTGATAACCCCCTGCCGCTGGAAGTACCCCTTGAAATGGCCGAAAAAGTCACCTACCCGGTGCTGGTAAAAGCCGCGGCCGGCGGGGGCGGGCGGGGCATCCGGCTGGCGCTTTCGGCCAAAGAGCTGCCCTCGGTGGTAGAGGCGGCCCGCCAG
>CAZQLE010000111.1:0-12613 GCA_964593905.1 uncultured Anaerolineaceae bacterium
GGTGGTAATTTGCAGTGTCGGGCTGCTAGCAATGGCGGTATACACCATCCGCTCACGCGGGCAGGACTAACCGTCGAAAGGGCCTGTTTTTCTGTGCGTTCTCTGATTCGACCGATTCTTTTTGGCCTGTTCGCAGCGCTGCTGGTGGTTGCGGCTGGCTTTTCAGCGCCGGCTGCGGCGCAGACCGGCCCCGAGACCGAAGTTCTTGCGGCGGTCAATGCTTTGCGCGCCGCGCAAGGCCAGACACCCCTGCGCTGGGATGCGCAGCTTGCCGGCGCAGCCGCGGTTCAGGCCGCCTATCTGGCCGAGAACAACCTGCTGACCAGTTCGGGGGCTGAAAACAGCTCGCCCACTTCACGCGCGCGGGCTGCAAACTACGGCGGCGGTGAAACGGTGGTGGTATTGGAAGTTGTGGCAAAAAGCCAGCGCGCCACCACACCGCAAACTCTGGTTCAGGATGTGTGGACCCGGCCGGTGGACCGCGCCGCACTGCTCAACCGCAGCGCAGTTCACCTGGGGGCCGCCGTGGTCGCAGTAAACGGCCAGGCCTTTACCGTGGTGGATATCGGCTATCTCGAAAGCGGCGCACCGGAATATACCATCCAGCCCACCCTCGACCCGCGCACCCCGCGCACACCCACCGCAACGATTGACCCCGTGGTGCCTGTGGTCACCGGCGCCCCGCGCGAGGATGGGTCCATCATTCATGAAGTGCAAAAAGGGCAGGCGCTCTCCACCATCGCCGAGGCTTATGGCATCTTCCCCGAGGTGCTGGCGGCGTTGAACAACATCGATCTGAAAGAGCCGCTCATTTATGAGGGCCAAAAACTGCTCATCCGGCCGCAGTTCACGGCAACGGTGTCGCCCACCGTAACCCGCACACTGCGCCCCCCAACCCGCACGCCCCGCCCCACCTATACCACCGGGCCCACCCGGCCGCCGGGAACCGCCACACTTTCACCCACCCCCTCACCCGCACCCCCGGCACCCGCACCGCCTTTAACCCCGCGCCGGTTGATCGGGGTGATTCTGGTCACTGTGTCGGGGCTGGGAATTGCAGTGGTCTTGCTGCTGGGGCTGAGAAAGAAATCATAAGCAAACCAAAAAAAGGACGAGCGCGGGTGACCTGCGCTCGTCCTTTTTTTGGTTAGTTTCAGGCCAGCAGTTGCCCGTCGGGGGCATAGCGCCCGTAGCGGTGTGTGGTTTCGATGAGGGTGTGAACATTAGCCAGGGGGGTGCCGGGCGGCAGCGCACAACCCGGGCCAAGAATCAATCCGCCGCCTGGGGCGAGAACGTGCAATTCTTCGCGCACCTTAGCGGCCACCAGTTCGGGAGCGCCCAGTGCCAGAACGCTGCTGGGGTCAATTACCCCCAGAATGGTGCTTTTGCCCTGCACAGCCTGTTTAATTCCGGGCAGATCGCACTTGTAATCCAACTCAAGCACCGCCGCACCGGTGTCGGCCATATCCGCGGCGATGCGGGTTGCGTTTCCGCAGATATGATAGGCCAGCGGGATATTCTTCTCTTTTAAGCGCCGGGTCAACTGCCGGGCATAACCCCATTCATATTCCCGGTACATTTTGGGTGAGGTGACATCCGGGCCGGAGAGCGATTCGCCGATGGAGGTGATGTGTGCGCCCTGTTCCATCTGGGCAATGGCATACCGGTAAACCACCTCAAGCGAAAAAGCCAGCAGACGGTGCAGTTTTTCGCGGTTTGCGGGGTCGGCCAGGGCAAACAGGAACGTTTCAACCCCCAGCAGCATCGAAGCCAGCGAAAAAGGGCCCTGATCAGCGCGGCCCATAATATAGGCCTCTTGACCAATTTCGTGCACCACCCGGCGGGTGGCTTTAAGGTTTTCGGCCAGCGGGTGGGCTTTATACGGGTCGGGGATGACCAGTTTGTCAATCTCATCCAGGCTGCGAATGGCCGGGGCCACATGCACCGGGGCGCTGCCGGCAATATATTCCACCGTACAACCACAGGCCTGCGCCAGCGCAACCGTGCCGTTTTCCAGAATAACCAGGTCGTGCCCAAACTCGCGCCAGGCGCGGATATGCCCTTCGGCCATGGCATCGCCCGACTGCATGAATTCTGGAAACGGAAGCCCTGAAGCCTGCGCCACCATCAGAAAGTTATGCAGGTCAACAGGCACACGGTCGGGGATGCCGCCGCGAATCACAGTATTGACACGTTCGATCGAATTCATTGCGCACGTCCTTGGATAATAATTTTGAATAACCCTGACCCCGTGCGGGCTTTGCGCAGCGGCCCCACAAACCGGGTGACAGCATGGCGCCGCCGCCTGCCCGCCAGACCACAGAAGGATGGAGAATGACTCAGGCCAGGGTGATCTGGATGCCGGTTTTGGAGATCTCCAACCGGGTGCTGGGGGATAACGCATCGTCGGTAATCAGACGGTGGGCAGCTTTTAGCGGGGCCACCTGAATGCCCACCTCGGCGCCAAACACGGTGTGGTCGGCCAGCACAATCGTTTCGCGCGCCGAACGGATCATGGCCTGTTTGATGGTCACTTCCGAAATGGTATGGTGCGACAGGCCAAAATCCAGCGTAATGCCGCTCACCATCAGAAATAACTTGTCGGCGCGCAGCTCTTTTAACGCGCCTTCGGCCGTTGGGCCAACCAGCATTTGTGTGCTGTAACGCAGCGCTCCCCCGGTAGAGATCAGGGTGATGCCCGGGGTGCGGTTTAATGCATCGAATACCACCACCGAATTGGTGATCACGGTAATATCCTTGATCTGCTTCAGATATTCGGCCAGATACAGGGCAATAGGCCCCCCGTCGACCAGAACAACATCGCCGGGCTTAACCAGCGAGGCGGCTTTGTTGGCAATTTGACGGCGGCGCAAATCCACCTCGTCGCGCACACTCTGATCCGCATCGATCACTTGCAATCCGATGCCATATTTCTGGGCGTGTTCTTTAAGCAGCACGGTCAGGTTCTTATACCATTCATGCTCCAAAAAGGGCACAATCAGGCCAATCTGCTTGGGCAGCCGCGCCAACGGACGGGGTTTATCGCGCTCGATCTGAACTGGGATGCGCAAATGCTGCTGAATGGTATCCCAGTTTAATTTCCAGCCGCCTTCAGTGCGGCTGTAATATTTGGGCAGCGTGGCCGCGGTCAAGATGACATGGGGGGTGATGTATTTATTGGGCTGGTCTTGATGGTTAAAGGCGGTAATTGCCGCCTCGATACAGGTCAGGCTGACAATTTCGGGGAACATGGCCAAGCCTGCCTTACAAAAACTGCCCGGCGTCATCAGTTCATTTTTTAACGTTTCCCCCTCCAGGCCAAAGGGGATGATGGTCATGTTGGCCGGGTCGATATTGAGATCACGGCAGGCATTGACCGCGCCCCAGGCGGCAATATCGTTGATGGCGAAAATCAGATTAATCTGCGGGTATACCGCCAGCGCATCGCGCACCAGTTGATAGGCCGTGGAATAACGGGAACGGGAGTTGATTGAGAGCACGGTCTCGAAGGATGGGCTGGTTTCGGTCAGCCCGTCGGTAAAACCGCGGCTGCGGTTCTGGGTATTGGGCTGGTGAAACGTCAGATCCAGCAGATAGATTTTTTCAACACCCTGTTGTTTAAAGTATTCTCCCGCCCAGCGTCCCAGGTCAAAACCGGCCCGGTAGTTATCCACCGCAACAATGGTGAGCTGGTTGGGCACTTCAATCGATTCGGCAATAATCGGGATGCCTTTTTTGGTGGCGCGGTCGATCAACAGGTTATCGTAGTACGGGTTAACCGAGGTCGCAACCAGCACATCCACCTGATCCACCAGCAAGACTTCGGTCTCAGCCTCAGGCAGAAGGTCGGCCGCGCCATTGGTGGCCGGCGTTTCGTCGCGCAAAGAAACCGCCCCGCCATAAGTGCGTTGAACACGTTTTTGAGCATCCAACTGCTCAAGATCGCGGCGAATGGTCATTTCAGATACTTCACACAGGCGGCTAAGATCGGCCACTGAAAGAAAACCACGCTCGTCGATTAGAGAGAGAATGCGTTCATGGCGGAGATTTGTTTTCATTGTTTACCTTCTGGGTGTCATGGCTCACTTAATAATGATCACTGCAATAACTTTCATTAACTGGCTTCATTATAACGAACAAAATGTTATAAGTCAATCATAAATTGCTTTCGATGACGAACAAAATCTATTGACTTTTGTTTTTTTGTGTGATAGTATTGAAATTGCGTTATCAAGTGTAAACATAAATATTGACGCAAACCTCCGTTTTGATCTTACATGAACATTCCCCATAAGGTTTTTGTCCGAGTAGCACCATATTGCTTTGCAAGAATGTGTAGAAAGGAGTAAGCAGGGTCAACCGTATTCGCAACTTCACAAATTTGCCTGATCGTGCCAATCGATCATTTTTCAAATTCAGTTCAAATCAAGAAGGAGAAGGTAATGAACAATAAACGGATTTTCTTTGCTCTGAGCCTGGTGGTGGTTTTTGCCATGCTGTTAAGCGCATGTGCCGCACCGGCAGCCACAACTGCCCCCGCCGAACCCGCCAAAGAAATCACCATTGCGGGTGTCGTCTTCCAGGATGACCAGTTCATGAACAGCATGGTTCAGGGTTACACCGATGCCGGCGCGAAATACGGCGTAAAGGTTGTGACCGCCAACACCAACAATGACCAGGCCAAAGAGACTGAACTGATCCAGACCTACATGGCTCAGGGTGTTTCGGGCATCGCCATCGCCCCGTTGAGCAAAGATGCTTCCATCGCCGTGCTCAAAGAGGCCGACGCCAAGGGCATTAAGGTTGCCATCACCAACATGTCGACCACCGACAGCTCCTTCCTGGCGGGCGGCTTCACCTCTGACGATGCCTCCAACGGCAAAGTCGTGGGTGATAACGCGGCCAAGTTCATCCAGGAAAAACTGGACGGCAAAGCCAAGGTGGCCATCATCGACTTCGATGACCAGCTCCCCGAACAATCCAAGGCGCGCTACGGCGGGTTCGAAGAAGGTCTGAAAGCCGCCGGCGTTGAATATACCGTGGTGGCTCACCAGAGCGCCCATCTGCAGGATACTGCCCTGGCCGCGACCGCTGACATTCTGACCGCGAACCCCGACGTTCAGGTGATCTTTGCCTGCAACGAAGGCGGCACGGTGGGCGCAGCGTTGGCCGTGGAACAGGCCGGCCTGGCCGGCAAGGTGTTTGTCTTTGGTTATGACGGCTCCGACCAGACCACGGGTATGATTCTTGATAACACCGATGTTCTGCAGGGCGTCGTCACCCAGGACCCCTACGCGATGGGCTTCAGCGCTGTGGAAGCACTGGTCAAGACCATCAACGGTGAAGCCGTGGAAAGCAAAGGCAAGATCGTGATCGTCTCTGGTCAATACCTGGGCCGCTCAGACCTCGCCGGTGTCAACAAGTGGCGCGAAGCCAATGGCTTGAAGGCTGTCGAAGCCGCTGCCGCCGAACCCGCCAAAGAAATCACCATTGCGGGTGTCGTCTTCCAGGATGACCAGTTCATGAACAGCATGGTTCAGGGTTACACCGATGCCGGCGCGAAATACGGCGTAAAGGTTGTGACCGCCAACACCAACAATGACCAGGCCAAAGAGACTGAACTGATCCAGACCTACATGGCTCAGGGTGTTTCGGGCATCGCCATCGCCCCGTTGAGCAAAGATGCTTCCATCGCCGTGCTCAAAGAGGCCGACGCCAAGGGCATTAAGGTTGCCATCACCAACATGTCGACCACCGACAGCTCCTTCCTGGCGGGCGGCTTCACCTCTGACGATGCCTCCAACGGCAAAGTCGTGGGTGATAACGCGGCCAAGTTCATCCAGGAAAAACTGGACGGCAAAGCCAAGGTGGCCATCATCGACTTCGATGACCAGCTCCCCGAACAATCCAAGGCGCGCTACGGCGGGTTCGAAGAAGGTCTGAAAGCCGCCGGCGTTGAATATACCGTGGTGGCTCACCAGAGCGCCCATCTGCAGGATACTGCCCTGGCCGCGACCGCTGACATTCTGACCGCGAACCCCGACGTTCAGGTGATCTTTGCCTGCAACGAAGGCGGCACGGTGGGCGCAGCGTTGGCTGTGCAGCAGGCTGGCCTGGCTGGCAAGGTGTTCGTCTTTGGTTATGACGGCTCTGACCAGACCACCAGCATGATCCTGGACGAGTCAGACATCCTGCAGGGTGTCGTCACCCAGGATCCCTACGCGATGGGCTTCAGCGCTGTGGAAGCACTGGTCAAGACCATCAAGGGTGAAGCTGTGGAAAGCAAAGGCAAGATCGTGATCGTCTCTGGTCAATACCTGGGCCGTTCAGATGCCGAGGCTGTCAAAACCTGGCGCACCTCGAACGGGCTGAAGTAAGCCAAACCAGTAGTCGAATTTTAAGTTCGTTGTCAGTACAATGGAACAGGGAGACTTCCAAGGAAGAATCCCTGTTCCTCCAAAAAATCTGGTATTTGAGGTTGGTTAGATGAGCACTCTCCAAATACGAACAGAACACATCACAAAAGACTATCCGGGCACCCGGGCGCTGGATGACATCTCGGTCAGCTTTGACAGCGGAAAAGTACACGCCCTGGTGGGGAAGAATGGGTCTGGAAAATCAACCCTGGTGAAGATCTTTGCCGGGGCCATCAAACCCACCTTTGGGGAGTTCTATCTGAACGACGAGAAACTCCACTTCAACTCCACGGCAGATGCATATGAAAAGGGGATTGTAACCGTCTATCAAGAGATGAGCCTGGTGCCGGGGCTTTCGGTTGCTGAAAACATTTTTTTGGGCCGTTTGCCAAAAAAGAACAATGCCATCGATTGGAAGAAAACCTATCAGTTGGCTGGCGAATTGCTCCAAAAAATGAAGGCAGATATCGACCCGCGCGAGAAATTATCGCGGCTGAGCATGTGGCAGTGGCAGGTGATTGAGATCACCAAAGCGCTCAGTTTTAACCCCAAGGTCATTCAGTTGGATGAACCCACCTCGGCCCTGGCGCAGGGCGAAGTGCAAAACCTGTTTGAGGCGATCCGCGCCCTGCGAGATCAGGGTGTGATTGTGATCTATATTTCGCACAAACTGCAAGAACTGCCCCAGATTGCCGACACAGTGACCGTGCTGCGCGATGGCAAATGGATTGGCACAGTGGATATGAACGCAGTGAAACACAAAGATATCATCCACATGATGTTTGGCGAGGTTAAAATCCAGGATCGTCCGCGCGATATTAAAGCGCAGGATGAAGTGATCATGGAAGTGAAGGGCCTGAGCCGTGCGGGATGGTATCAGGATGTCAATTTTCAGCTTCATCGCGGCGAGGTGCTGGGCATTGCCGGGATGCTGGGCTCGGGCCGGACGGAACTGCTGCGCGGCATTTTTGGCGCAGACCCCGTCGACAGAGGCGAGGTCATTGTCGAGGGAAAATCTTACAAAGCAGCCAACCCGATCAAGATGGTCAAAGCCGGGGTGGGACTGACCCCCGAAAACCGCAAAAAAGAAGGACTGATCCTGATCCATTCCATTCTGGATAACCTGTGCTATGCCAGCATGAACATCACTGCCAGCGGGTGGATTGAGAATAAACATAAGCGAAATCAGTTTGCCGAAAAACAGGTCAAAGAATTGGAAATCAAGCTGCCCGGGGTGGGGGCGTTGTGCAGCTCGCTCTCGGGCGGCAACCAGCAAAAGGTGGTAGTCGGCAACTGGTTAAACACCAGCCCCAAGATTTTGTTATATGACGAACCCTCACGCGGCATTGACGTTAACGCCAAGCAGCAGATCTTTGAAATTATGTGGAAACAGGCGCGTAAAGGCGTTTCGACCATTTTTGTTTCGACAGAGCTTGAAGAATTACTGGAAGTGTGCCACCGAATTTTGATTATGCGCCACGGGAAAATCGTGGATGAGGTTAGGCCTGACGATACGAACATCAATGAGCTGTATGAAATCTGCATGAAGGGAGACAAGTGATGAGTAACATCGCAATGAGCAGACCTGCATTTGACCGAAAAAAACTCGTTTTATTTTTGTTGGATCATATTATCGAGGTCTTTCTGGTGATTCTGATCGTTGGCCTTACCCTGGGCGCAAGTGGTTTTATGACCTGGTCAAACTGGATGAATATTTTGCGCAGCAACTCGCTGAAGGGTGTGATTGCGCTGGGTATGACCATGGTGATTATTTGCGGTTTGATCGATCTCTCTATTGGTTCAACAGTCGCCCTCTCGGGCGTGATCGTGGCCCGCTTTTGCCGTGATCTGACCGCCGCGGGGATGGATCTTAACCTGGCCTGTGTGCTGGGGATTGTGGCAACCTTCTTGCTGGCCATCGGCATCGGCTGGCTGCACGGGGCTTTTCAACATAAAGTGGGCATGCCGCCTTTCATTGTCACCCTGGTCAGTCTAAACGCCCTGTATGGTCTGGCCGGCAGCATTTCGGGCGGTTTTCCAATTGCCAACCAGTTTCCCGACTGGTTCAACTTTATCGGCGGCGGGCGGGTCGGCGGCCAGAACGGCATCCCCGTTCCGGCGATCATTTTGCTTATCTCCTTTGGCATTGTTTTATTTATCATGGGTTACACCACCACCGGCCGGGCCACCTATGCAGTGGGCGGCAACCCCGAATCGGCCCGTTTGAGCGGGATCAATGTGGGCAAAACCAAAATTATCGCCTTCATCACCGTGCAGGTCTTTGCCGTAATTGCCGGCTTGATGACCTCGGGCCAGGTTTTGGCGGGCTCTTACAGCTTTGGCCGCGGCTGGGAACTGGATGTGATCAGCGCAGTGATCATCGGCGGCACCAGCTTTACGGGCGGAATTGGCACCGTGGGCGGTACGCTGCTGGGTATTTTGTTCATGGGTGTAATCACCAACGGGATGACGCTGCTGAACTTCGACCTGTATACGCAATATATCATCCGCGCAATCATCATGTTCCTGGCGGTTTTGATCAGTTCTTATCGGGCGCAGGCCAAAGCATAAACCGGCCAGGTGGATTTACCTGCCCGAAATGACCTGCAAGAAGTCGTGATTAAAAAGTAGGGGTCAGTTGCACAAAAGGGATGCAGCCCCTACTTTTTTATGGTTTGCAAGTAGTTTTTGGAAGAGCGATTTTGTATCCCATGCGGTGTGGTGGGCCACAAACCCGGCTGTAAAAACCAGAGAAAAAGAGGTGTGAAGTGAAATTGTTTGGAGGAATTGAAGCCGGTGGGACGAAATTTGTTTGTATCATTGGCAGCGACCCGGATCATATCGTGGCCGAAACACGTTTTTCAACAACCGGCCCCGCCGAAACCATTCAGAAAGCGGTGGCGTTCTTTCAGCCCTACGCCCGCAGCGGCGAACTGGCGGCGGTGGGGGTGGGCACGTTTGGCCCGGTGGACCTGGACCAGACCTCGCCGACATACGGCTACATTACCACCACACCCAAATTTGGCTGGCAGCAGGTGGATTTGTGCGGCGGCATTCAGCGCGGGTTAAATCTGCCGGTCGCGTTTGATACGGATGTAAACGCCGCTGCCGTGGGCGAACAATTTTGGACGCCGGAAAACCGGCGCCTGGATCCGTTTTTGTATATGACGGTGGGGACCGGCATCGGGGTGGGCATGGTGATCAACGGGCTGCCCCTGCACGGGTTGATCCACGCCGAAGCCGGGCATATTCCCCTGCCGCATGACTGGCAAAAAGACCCCTTTGCCGGCGTTTGTCCCTTTCACGGTGACTGTCTGGAGGGGCTGGCTTCGGGGGTGGCCCTGGAAAAGCGTTGGGGCGAAAAAGCCGAAAAGCTGCCCGACGAACACCCCGCCTGGGACCTCGAAGCCGGGTATATTGCCCTCGCGCTGGTCAGCCTGATTTATGCCTATTCGCCGCGCCGCATCGTACTTGGCGGCGGGGTGGCGCAGCACCCGGGTTTGCATCAGGCCGTGCGGCGCAAGGTGCAGCAAATCATCAACGGCTATGTGCAGTCGCCCATGATTTCGGAACGCATTGCTGAATATATTCTTCCACCCTCGCTGGGCTGCCGCTCGGGCGGGCTGGGTGCAATTGCGCTGGCCATGCAACGGATCGGTGTGACCCTCTGAACAGATGATGCTTAACCCAATTTGCTGCCGCTGAACTGCAGCGCACAGGTTGGATCCACAAAAAAACAACCTGATTTCATCCAGATTGACAGGGCGAAACCGGGTTGTTTTAACGCTCCAACGGGTATTCAGCAGGTTAGATCATAAAATCTTCGCCGCGCCACACGCCGCCCTCGGGGGCATGCGGGCCAACATGCCGGCCGTTATCATGGTAGTGCAGCTCTTCTTCTGCCGGTGCAGGCAGCGGACCACGCACGGGTTCGATGACGGCTTCGCCCACCAGGGCGAGTTCACCGGCCGGTTCGATCACCGGCGTGCCCAGAATATGGGTCTGGACGCGGTGTTCGATGGAATCGAGGCGTGAGAGCACCGCCGCCAGGGTGACGCCGATGGTATCGGGCAGCTTGTCATGGCTCAGGTCAGGGGCGGTGGAATAAGGCAGACTGCGTTTGACCACCTGGCCCGGCACGCCCACCACCACCGAATGGGGCGGGACAGCCTTGACTACCACCGCGTTGGCCCCCACCCGGCTGCCTTCGCCGATGGTGATGGCGCCCAGAATCTTCGCCCCGGCCCCCACCACCACATTATCGCCGATGGTCGGGTGGCGTTTGCCTTTTTCGAGGCTGACCCCGCCCAGGGTGACCCCGTGATAGAGGGTGACATTGTTGCCAATCTCGGCCGTTTCACCGATCACCACGCCCATACCGTGATCGATAAAAAAGTTTTTGCCGATGGTGGCCCCCGGGTGGATCTCAACCCCGGTGATCAGGCGGGCCGCCTGAGAAATTGCCCGCCCCAGCCATTTGAGCCGCCGCCGCCAGAACCAGCTGGCCAGGCGGTGCGCCCACAGGGCATGCAGGCCGGGGTAAAGCAGCAGCACCTCCAGCGTGGAGCGCGCCGCGGGGTCGCGGTCGAACACGCTGTGGATATCTTCACGCAGGGTGTTTAAGAATTTCATCATCATCTTCTTTCGTTTACTCGGCCAGGTCGGCAAACAGCGCCGTGCTCAGGTAGCGTTCACCAAAGGAGGGGATGATCACCACAATCAGTTTGCCGGCGTTTTCGGGCCGCCGGGCCACCTGCAAGGCCGCCCACACTGCCGCGCCAGACGAGATGCCCACCAGAATACCCTCTTTGGCAGCCACTGCGCGGGCCGTGCTGAAGGCATCTTCGGCCTTGACGCGCACAATTTCATCATAAATGGCGGTATTCAATACCCCCGGCACAAACCCGGCCCCGATACCCTGAATGGGATGCGGCCCTTTTTGCCCGCCAGAGAGCACCGGCGAGGCATCGGGCTCGACCGCGATCATTTTGACCCCCGGTTTGCGCGATTTGAGCACTTCGCCCACCCCGGTGATGGTGCCGCCGGTGCCGATGCCCGAGACCACCAGATCCACTTTGCCGTCGGTATCGCGCCAGATCTCTTCGGCGGTGGTTTCGCGGTGAACTTTGGGGTTGGCCGGGTTGTTAAACTGCTGCGGCATAAAGTATTTCGGGTCGCTGGCCGCGATCTCTTCGGCGCGGCGGATGGCTCCGCCCATGCCTTCGCTGCCGGGGGTGAGCACCAGGTCGGCCCCGTAAGCGCGCAGCAGCATGCGCCGCTCTTTGCTCATGGTTTCGGGCATGACCAGCACGCACTTGTAACCGCGCGCGGCGCACACCATGGCCAGCGCAATGCCGGTGTTGCCGCTGGTCGGCTCGACGATCACGGTGTCGGGGTGAATCAGCCCCGCATCTTCTGCCGCCTGAATCATCGAAAAACCGATGCGGTCTTTCACGCTCTTGGCCGGGTTGTAAAACTCCAGCTTTAATACAATTTCGGCCACGGCGCCTTCGTTAACCCGGTTCAAACGCACCAGGGGGGTGTTTCCAATTAATTCGGTAACGCTGTTTGCGATTTTCATACGATTCTCCTCAAAAATAATTTGACATTAAAATAAATGGCCAACCGGTTAAACAAACAGTGGACAACGCCTGTTTGCTGCGCCTTATGCTGCTAAAAGCGCGCGGGGTGCTGTCCACTGCCTGGGCCGGTTGACCTGAAGATCAACACGCGGATGGTTGTTTTTTCTTACAGGCGGTGGATCAGTCCCCGCCGTTGACACATGCAATAGTACATCAGTACTCCAAATTTGTTATTGTTTACCTGTTTACTGTCATTATTATAAAAGAAAAAAGAAGGCTGTCAAGTTTTGCGCAGAAAAGGTTGGACAAACCTGGCGCAGGTTTGTGATGACCCGATACCACCTGTTCAATTTTAAATCCTGGGCATTCCCAAGATTCGCCCTCACATTAAGCACTTTAATCATAGAAGTTTTTTTATTTCATTTAAAAATGACTGATCGCAACAAAGGCCATAGAAATTGATTCAATTCTTCCGCGTAGCGTTCACGCCCAGCCATAGATGAACCAGTTTCACCTAATACAATCCAAACATTCTCCAATTTTGGATTTTGAAACAAAAACCTTGTTTCAACACGATCCCGATCCACCCAAACAGGTTGGCCAGAAATATCTATC
>CAZQLE010000112.1:0-12553 GCA_964593905.1 uncultured Anaerolineaceae bacterium
GGGTAAGACCGTGGGCACGCGCATCTGTGCAGATCAGAACAATAAGGCAGGAGGCTGAAATGCTGTTTACACGCCCCGAGTTGGAAAAAGCGGAAGAACTGGCTATTGCCCCCTACGGGGTGCGGTCCAAAAACTCTCGCGGCCGGTTGTTTCCTGAAGATGAACCGGAATATCGGTCAGTTTTTCAGCGCGACCGCGACCGAATTCTGCACACAACCGCTTTCCGCCGTTTGGAATACAAAACCCAGGTTTTCATTAACTATGAAGGCGATTACTACCGCACCCGCCTTACCCATACCCTCGAAGTAGCCCAGATCGGGCGCACCCTGGCGCGCGCAATCGGTGCCAACGAAGACCTGGTCGAGGCAATTTGTTTGGCGCATGATCTGGGGCACCCGCCTTTTGGTCATTCCGGAGAAACGGTGCTATCACGGCTGATGCGCGATTATGGCGGGTTTGACCATAACAAACAATCCTTTCGCATCGTAACCAAGCTGGAAAAACGTTATCCAGATTTTGACGGGTTAAACCTGACCTGGGAGGTTCTGGAAGGGATTGTAAAACACGAAACGGAATATGACATCTCGGATGCGCAGGATTTTAACCCCGATTTGCGCGGAAATATGGAAGCCCAGATTGCCAACGTGGCCGATGAGCTGGCCTATACCGCTCACGACCTGGATGACGGATTACGTTCGGGCATGATCACCCCCAACATGTTAAACGGGATCGATCTGTGGAATATCCTCACCGACAGCGTGGGCATTCGCAGCGAAGTGTTGGAAGATCTTGACCGTCACCGCATCATCCGCCGCCTGATTGGGATGGAAGTGACCGATGTGGTCAACCAGACTGTACGCACACTCAAGGAAAGCAGCATCCACACAGTGGACGAATTACAACGCTTGTCTTATAATGTTGTCTGCTTTAATGAGGAAATGCGCCGTCGAAACCGGCAGTTGAAAGATTTCCTCTTTAACAATCTATACCGGCATTATCGGGTTGTTCGCATGGCAGTTAAAGCCGAAAAAATCATCACCGATTTGTTTAACGCTTACCGTGATGAACCCACCATTCTCCCTGCGCATGTTCTGCGCAATCGTGAAGAACGTGGTTTGGAGCGAACAATTTGTGATTATATTGCTGGAATGACTGATCGGTTTGCCACTGAAGAATATCGCCGCTTGTTTGATCCGGCCTTACTTCCGTAAACCACACCTAGCTTGATTTTTTGCAGGAGTTATTGAATGGCATCAGAGGCATCTTATCTCACCGCCGAAGGCGAAGTCAAACTTCGCCAGGAATTGGAATTTTTGAAAGGGCCCGGTCGAGATGAACTGGCAAAACGTCTGCGTTTTGCCATTCAACAGGGCGATCTTTCTGAAAACGCAGATTATACCGCCGCCAAAGAAGATCAGGCTTTCATGGAAGGCCGCATTCAAGAGCTGGATCGTATTCTGGCGAATGCAATTATTATTGACGACATGAAAACCAGCAAGGATATTATTTCCATTGGTTCGCATGTCACCATCGAAGAACCCGGTTTTGATCCTGAAGAATATCACCTGGTTGGCCCCAAAGAGGCAGACCCGCGCAAGGGCCGCATTTCTCACGAGTCGCCCATCGGCCGCGCGCTCATTGGGCACCGCACGGGTGAAACCATCATGGCCGAAACCCCCAACGGCGTGATTGAATTCAAAATAGTCAAAATCAGCTAATAAAAATCGCAACCGCCAGATTTTCAAATAAGCCAGAAGCGCTGCAACAAAAAAGACGAAGCAAAATTGCTTCGTCTTTTTTTATATTCCATCAAAGAATTACATTTCTTTGCGCCAGATGGCAAGTTCAAGCGTCAGCCGTTCAAAGTAGCTGTTGGTTGGCAAAGCGCCCTGACCATAGATCACCTCATGCACCCGCGCCGTCAGCGTCAATTTGGCTGTCTCCAGCAAAATGGAATCATTGGGCTTGATCAACACCGGTTCACCCTTCGAAACCAACCGCTGCCGAATGGCGTTATCGGTGAAGGCGTGCTCGCTCATCACCACCTTGGTAACCGTCTGAATATCATCCTTGTCAAACAGCCATACCTCAAACGCGGTTACCTTTTTGGGGTCCCCGACGCCAATGGTATCTGAAATTCCAACCCCGCATTCACCCAGGAATTCACCATTTGCCGAATCGATGCTGAATGAATCGTCATACAGATCATCGCCCATCACAAAAGTGGTCATAAACTGCGCCACTGGGGCTTCCTGGCCATCCAGAGTGTAATCGGTTGCGGCCGGGCCATGCGCCTGAGGCGGACCCGCCGGGCGGTTCTTCTTGCCAAATTTGGGCAAACTAATGCCACCCTTTTTGCGGAAGACCAGCAGGTAAAGCAACGCACCGCCGATGATCAGGGTCAACAGACAAAAAACCGCCAGAAGCACGAATGGGCTGGTTTTGGCGCCCTCTGCCGCCGGAGCAGCCGGGGTCTCGCCTACAAGCGGCATCGCAGTAGCCACAACCTCACCCACGGCAGGCGCCAGAGTTGCGCTGGGCTGTCCTTCGGCAGGGGGTAAAGGCGTAGGAGAAGCGGCGGTTGAAGGGACCTCGGGGATGACACCGGCTGAAGATTGCGCCACATTGCTAAAATTCATCACATCGACCGGGTTGATGGTCGGGTCGATGGATAGCTCATTCAACAAGTCTTTGGCGCCCTCACCCAGCTCCTGATAGCGCGCCGCTGCCCGGGCAGTGTCTTTATCGGCGCTATACGACTGGACAGCCATGCGCAGGTAATCCAACTTAACATCCTGCCGCAAATCTTTCGGGGCGCCATCCGTATATTTGACCGGCCAAAGACCCCAGCCCAAAATTGGGAGGCCAATGATCAGGCCGATTACAAACCCCAGAATGCCCGCATACAAAGGCTTTGAAAACAGCTCTTTTATCTTATCCATTTTTGCTCCTCCAGGATCGTCTGGACAGCACCAGAATGATAAATGTGTTTAGGGTACTGCTCAGGCTGTTGGGTGACACCCTCATTTGAGGTGTAGGTGGGTATTTCGCACCCACGCACACCTCAAATGAGGCACCTTTCCAAAGAGGGCTGAGCAGTTATTATTTTAGAACAAAGAAGCCCTCAGTGCAATTGCAGATACCTGTCAACTCTTCGTCCTTGTTGCAATGTTCATGCCGTTTCTGAAGCCGATTCTTCAACCTGCTCAAAAAGAAAAGTTTCGTTACATTGTATACATTGTACTTCACGTTTATTGGAAATCACCAGCAGACCTCCACAAGATGGGCAGGGTTTAGAAACCGGTCGTTTCCAACTGGTAAAGTTGCAGGTGGGGTAATTGGAGCAGCCGTAAAAAATCCTGCCCTTACGGGTTTTGCGCAGCACAACTTCTCCGCCGTCTTCGGGGCAAACGACGCCAATTTTCTCCAACCACGGTTCGGTATGGCGGCACTCAGGAAAATTGCTGCAAGAGATGAATTTGCCATACCGGCCCCAGCGAATAACCAGATCATGACCACATTTCGGGCAGTCCCGTCCCACCTTTTCCAGTTCGGCCTTGGTCTCTGGCATGGCTTCCTGAGCCAGTTTGACCGCCGGAGCAAAGGAGGAATAGAACTTCTCGATGATGCCACTCCACTCTTGCTCACCATCTGCCACACTGTCAAGGTCCTGTTCCATTAGCGAGGTGAAACTCAAATCAACAATTTCAGGAAAATGATCCACCAGCAGATCGTTTACCAGCATCCCGGTCTCGGTCGGAGACAGGCGTTTTCCCTCACGGATTACATACCCGCGTTCCTGAACAGTTGACAGAATTGGCGCATAGGTCGAAGGCCGCCCAACTCCATTTTCTTCCAGCACCTGCACCAGCGAAGCTTCGGTAAAGCGCGGCGGCGGCTGGGTGAAATGCTGCTCAGGAATCAACCGCACCAGGTTTTGCTTTTGCCCTTCTTCGAGACCAGCCGGAATCTTGACATTATCCGCATCCTCCGAACGAACATCTTCGTCCTGGGTTTCTTCATACACAACCAGATAACCCGAGAAGCGCAGCGTTGAACCAGAGGCTCGCAGCAAATAGCGATGCTCTTTCTCGGCATTAATTTCCACCGAGAGCGTGTCAAAAACCGCAGCTTCCATCTGCGAGGCCACAAAGCGCTGCCAGATCAATTGATATAGACGGAACTGATCGCGGTTTAATCTTTCTTTGATTTTTTCAGGCAGGCGGAAAACCGAGGTCGGGCGAATGGCCTCATGGGCTTCTTGAGCGCCTTTGGCCCGCGTGCGATACTGCGGCGTTTCGCCCGGAACAAAATCGGCCCCGTAAGTTTTGGAAATAAACTGGCGGGCTTCCTGCTGGGCGATTTCAGACACATTGGTTGAATCGGTACGCATATAGGTGATCAAACCCGTGCTGCCGCCCTCACCCACATCCAAACCTTCATATAATTGCTGCGCAAGCGCCATGGTGCGCTTGGCCGTAAAACCCAGACGCCGTGAAGCGTCTTGTTGTAATGTGCTGGTGGTATATGGCGCCGACGGTTTACGCCGCCGTTCACCGCGTTTGATTTTGGAAATCGTATACGCGGCCGCTTCCAGATCATTCAGATAACCCTGCACCACGGCTTCATTGGGCAAAACGGGTTCTTCATCATCAATCCGCACCAGTCGGGCCACATAAGCGGTTCTGCCCTTATCAGGGCGCAGTTCAGCCGCAATGGTCCAATACTCTTCCGGCTCAAACGACTGAATTTCCCGTTCACGTTCGACCACCAGCCGCAGCGCAACAGATTGCACGCGTCCGGCCGAAAGCCGGCTGCGCACTTTTTCCCACAACAGCGGGCTAAGACTGTAACCAACCAGCCGGTCCAACACCCGGCGGGCCTGCTGGGCATTCACCAGATCCATATTGACCGAACGGGGGTGTGAAAAGGCCTGATTAATCGCCGGTTCGGTGATCTCATGAAACACAACCCGCCGCGAGATGCCCGGGTCGATCTCGGCTGCTTCCATCAGATGCCAGGCAATCGCTTCGCCTTCACGGTCAGGGTCAGTTGCCAGATAAACTTCTTCATGCGTCTGCGCAAGCTGCTTTAACTCCTTCACCACGGCCCGTTTTTCATTGGGAACCCGATATTTGGGCTTGAAATGATTCTCCACGTCAACCGATAACTCGGAACGCAATAAATCACGCACATGCCCAACCGATGCGCGGACGGTATAGCCCTTGCCTAAAAATCGTCCAACGGTTTTGGCCTTGGCCGGCGATTCAACAATCACCAGCTTTCCATGCCGCTGAGGGACCTTCTTTTTCTTTTCAGGTGCAGGGACTGCCTCATGGGCTTCGGTTCGTCCAATGCGAAACATGTTCGTGCCGCAAACACTGCATTTACCTTTCGTAACCGGGGCTCCGGCAGCATTATATTCAGCAGATGGATTCTGTATTTCTCTTTTTTGTCGACACTTGACGCAATAGGCTTCCAAATTGCATCTCTCCTATAAATATTCCGTGCGGCCAGTCTGCTTTAATTGACTGACAACATCCTTAACTCTCTGGCTGTCACTGCGGGGGCAAATCAAAACCGCGTCGCCCGTATCCACAACCACCAGGTCATTTACACCAATGGTCACGATTAAACGCTTCTGGCGATCAGCACATACCAGCGAAGACCGTGTATCAATGCCAATGTGGTTCGCGCCCAGAATAATATTGCCGTGTTCATCAGCGCTTAACACATCAAATAACGATTCCCAACTACCCACATCATTCCAGCCCAGAGCGCCTGCGGGAAGCACAACCACCTTTTGGGCTTTTTCCATAATACCGTAATCGATTGTCTGGGGTTGAATCGCCCCCCACAACTGCTGAACCACCGCATTCTGCTGATCGGTGTTCCAGGCCGCGGCGATCTTCGCCAGAGTGTCAGCCAGCGCCGGCATCAAGGTTTGGATCTCATCCAAAATCCGATCCACCCGCCAGATAAACATCCCCGAATTCCAGTCATGGTCGCCGGTCTCAAGAAAGCCGCGCGCGGTCTCTTCATCCGGTTTTTCTTTGAACTTTAACACACGAAAGGCCGTAATGGTTTCTTCGGTTTTCAACGCCTCGCCGCGTTGGATATAACCATAGCCCGTAGCCGGGTAGGTCGGCTGAATTCCCAGCGTAACCAGCCAGCCAGCCTGGGCCACCTGCGCCGCCGAATGCAGCAATTGCTGAAAACCGTGGATATTTTCGATAAAATGATCGGCCGTTAAAACCGCCATGACGGCTTGCGGGTCACGGATTCTTAACGCCATAGCAGCCAGACCCACCACCGAGGCCGTGCCCCGCGGTGCTGGCTCGATCAAATAATTATCACCGGGAATTTCCGGACACTGTTCCCGCAGCAGGGCAGCTTGCTCTGCCACAGTGACCACCAGAATGTGATCGGGTGTAAAAACCCCTGCCAACCGGTCAACAGCCACCTGAAACATCGTTCGATCACCGGTAAGTTGCAACATTTGCTTGGGGCGGTCTTTGCGTGAAAGCGGCCAGAGCCGGGTGCCGCCGCCCCCGGCCATAATGACAGCATAATAATGTTCAATCATTCCTAAGCAACCCCGTAATTGGATTGGGTCTCACAAATGACGGCATAGGTCATTCCGCCCACCTGCTGGACCATACCTTTCAATTCCATCATTGCGAGTGTAGCCGAAACTTGATCAATTGGCAAGCCTGAGTGATTGGTAATCTCGTCAATATGCATTGCCGTAGAACTCATACAGGCCAGCAACTGTGCCTCTCTGGCATCTCCGGGCAGAATTTTTCGCGCGCTGCGCTTTTCTTCAATTCTTCCCAGCTTGAGCACATCCAGGATTTCTTCCATATTTAAGAGTGGCCGGGCGCCGTCGCGAATCAGCCGGTTGGTTCCCTTGCTGTTGGGAGCATAAATCGGGCCCGGAACCGCAAACACCTCACGGCCCTGTTCGGCGGCAAAGGTGGCTGTGATTAACGCGCCGCTGGTTTCACCTGCTTCAACCACCACGGTTGCCAGCGAAAGACCCGAGATAATGCGGTTGCGCGGCGGAAAGTTGGCTGCATCGGGGTTTGTGCCGGGAGCGTAATCACTGATCACCGCGCCATGCTGCATAATTTCGGCCGCCAGACGCTCGTGCTCGGGAGGGTAAATTTTATCCACCCCTGAGCCCAAAACTGCAATGGTCGAACCACCGCTGCGCAGCGCGGTCTGATGAGCGATCATATCCACACCCCGCGCCAGGCCGCTGACCACAGTGATGCCATGACCCGCTAAAAAGCGCGCCAGTTCATCGGCCACCTGACGCCCATAAGGCGTTACCCGGCGCGTGCCCACCACCGCCACTGCCCAATCATCTTCGGGCGAAAGCATACCGCGCATATAGAATACAGGCGGAGCCTGCTCAATTTCTTTCAACCGGCGGGGGTAATGGGCGTCTTCCCAGGTTAAAACCTGAATGCCCTGGTCAAGAATTTTCTGCCAGACTTTTTCAAGGTCAACCTGATATCGAATTTGCAGCAAAGTTTCCAGGGGTTTTGCGGGCAGCCCGGCAGCCCGCAAAGCTTCACCGGGGGCCTGCCAGGCAATTTTTAAATCGCCAAAAAAATCGAGCAGCATCCGCATGCGGACGGCGCCGATTCCTTTGACCATATTGAATCCAACCCAATAAGCGCGAGGATCCATCCCCCCCCTCCCCCATTAATCCCAAATTTGAGGGCGAGCCACAATCACCTTTCGTTCCAGATCCACCTTAAGAATCACCTGATCAATTACCGGCAAGAGCAGCTCCTCGCCATCCGGCTGACGAACCAGATAAATATCATTGGCCCCGGTTTCGAGGATCTCTTCCAAAACGCCCAGCGCTTTGCCGCCCTCATCGATCACCTGAAGCCCGACCAGTTGGTGAAAATAATATTCACCTTCGGACAGTTCAGGCAGCGATTCGCTGCGGGTATAAACCATCTGGGTGCGCAAAACACTCACCGCTTCTGGAGAGGTGAACTCACCAAACGACAGCAGCAGGTAAGCGCCATGCGGCCGGACAGTGCGAATCAGGTATTCCTGATATTTGTTGCCAACATAAACCTGCATACCGGGTTGAATTCGCTCGGGGAAATCGGTCAACACTTCGAGGATGATCTCGCCCTGCAACCCATGAGAGCGGCGGAAACGCCCGATGGCAAGGTAAACAGGCTCGCCAGAAACCGGCGAGCCTGTCGATGAATCATTATTCTGACGGGAAGGAACCATGCAAATTCCTTTTAGCGTGGTTCTACCACATCCAGAGTAACCTGTTTGCCCTCACGAGCAGCGGCCACTTTAAGTAAGATCCGCATGGCATTTGCCACCCGGCCACTCTTTCCAATGATACGACCCATGTCTTCTTTGGCAACATGCAGCTCAAGGCGGACTTTATTGCCGCCGCGGTCAGCACGTACCTGTACCTGACTGGGGTCATCAACCAGCGAGAGGGCAATATATTCAATCAGCTCTTTCACGGTTTCTCCTTTGATAATCACCAAAGGATGCTCGCCGGGTAAACACCCGGTGAGCACCACAGAAATAGCAGGTGAAAATTATACAGCGCTGTCGCGACGGGTGCGCGGGTTGACCTTGCGGGCAACTGAATTGGCAGCGGCTTCAGCCAACAGAGTCTCAACCGGTTCACCCTTCTTGAAGCGTTCAAAACGGTCTAACAGACCAACGCTCTTGAACAGTTTAACAACAGATTCGCTGGGCTGAGCGCCTTTGCTCATCCAGTCATAAATCCGGTCTTCTTTGACATCAAAGGTAAAGGGTTCCGTGCGGGGGTTGTAGTTTCCCAAAATTTCGAGGAAACGGCCATCGCGCGGGCTTTCTTTATCGGCTGCAATCAGACGGAAGCTGGTCTGTCGTTTCAAACCAATGCGGCGTAATCGAATACGAACCATCGAACTTTTTCTCCTGAGTTAGTAAAACGAATTCTGATACATTTTTTCGGGTCGCAGGGATGAGGGTCGCGCTGAAGGGGCGCTAGAGACAAAAGCCTGCGAGGCTCCGATTTCATCCAAACAGGCGCGGCAAACCCCGTCCACCTGTTTTTTGCAAAGTTTTCATCATGCGCTGAGCATCACGAAATTGCTTCAGCAACCGATTGACATCCTGAACATCTGTGCCAGACCCGCGAGCAATGCGCCGGCGGCGGCTTGCATTCAGTATATCAGGGTTATGGCGTTCTTCGCGAGTCATTGAGCTAAGAATTGCTTCGGTCAATTTTAACTGATGTTCAGCATCTTTGGGGTCAATTCCCCGGGCTGCCTGCCCCAAATTTCCGGGCAACATTTCCAAAATCTGGGCCAGCGGGCCCATTTTACGCATCTGGCGCAACTGGCTGGCAAAATCTTCCAGGGTCAACTGCCCCGACATCATTCGCTGGGCCTGTTTTTGCGCTTCTTGCGCATCCATCGAGGCTTCAGCGCGCTCAATCAGCCCCAGCACATCCCCCATCCCAAGGATGCGGGATGCCAGCCGGCGCGGGTCGTAAGCTTCCAGCGCTTCAACGCCTTCACCGGTACTGAGGAACTTGATCGGCACCCCGGTTACTGAGCGAATTGAGATTGCCGCGCCACCGCGCGAGTCGCCATCCATTTTCGACAAAATTAACCCGGTCAGGTTAACCGTATCACGAAACCCTTCGGCAATGTGCAGCGCTTCTTGACCGACCATCGAGTCGACCACCAGCAGAACCTCAACCGGTGAAACCTTACCCGCAATGGACTTTAACTCTTCCATCAATTCCTGGTCAAGCTGCGAACGGCCGGCTGTGTCGATCAACATCGCCGTATAACCGCCCTTCTGAGCCGTGTCAAACGCACGCGCCGATAGATCGGGCGGCTTGACCCCGCTTTCGTGAAAAACGGTCACACCAATGCGTTCACCCAGGGTCTGCAACTGCTTCACAGCCGCAGGGCGGTAGGGGTCGGCAGCAACCAGCATCACCCGTTCACCCTGACCACGCAGCAACCGCGCCAGTTTGGCCGAGGCGGTGGTTTTACCCGAGCCCTGCAAGCCCACCAGCATGATCACCCGCGGCTTGGGACCGTTCAGGTTAAGGCGGTCTGGCTCACCCAGGGTGGCAATCAATTCCTCATGGACAATTTTAATCACCTGCTGACCGGGATTGAGCGCCTTTGAGACTTCCACACCAATCGACCGTTCACGGACCCGGTTGACAAAAGTTTTTACCACACTGTAATGCACATCCGCTTCCAACAAAGCCAGGCGCACTTCGCGCATGGCAGCATCCACATCTTCCGCAGATAACTTTCCGCGGCGGCGAAGATTTTGGAAAACAGAGTTTAATCGTTCGGTCAGTGTTTCAAACATTTGAACCGGTCATCCATCCATAGAAAAAGACACACCCCTGACAGGCAGGGCATTGCTAACCTCTGGATTTTAGTCGAAACCGGTGCAATGGTCAAGGAAAGAATTCAATTTCCGGCAGGAACCGCATATTCCATGACCCAGCATGTTATGCCAGCAGAGCAAAGCGAAGCATCCCTATGCAACTCCATCAACCCCGGCTTCACAGCCCACTCACGTAGGGATTCTTCGCACAGTGCACCGAAGAACACGATGCACCGGCTCAGAATGACACCCTTGGTCATGTCATGCTGCCCGTCTGGGCGCAAGCAGAGCACAGCGAAGCGAAGCATCCCTACGCCGCCTCACCAACAAATTAAAACCCACCGCCACCGAATAAAGCGTGACATCCCTATGGCACGTAACTTTCCTGCGCTTATCGTGTTGTAAGGTCTGAATTATTTGTCGGTGGTAATCAAAGGGTTGTATGGCAGTTCTATTTAATAACCGTCTACAACAGCCATGCCACAGGTTTGAACAGTATCAAACACAGACCGAGAAGGAGAATACGGGATGACCCGAAAAGTAGCCCTGGTGACCGATAGCACCGCGAGCATTCCTGATGAATTATTGCGCGGCAACAACATTACTGTGATCCCCCTGCAGGTAAACTGGGGCGAACAGACTTATCTGGACGGTATAGATATCCAACCGGGTGAGTTTTACGAACGGCTGAAAACGGCTTCGGTCATGCCTTTCACCTCTCAACCTTCACCCGATGCCTTTAAACAAGTCTATAGCCGCCTGATTGAACAGGATTTTGATGTTCTGACCGTCATTATCTCCGAAAAGTTATCGGGCACCTACAATTCGGCGGTGCAGGCCAAGCAAATGCTGCCCGGAGCGAACATTGAAATTGTCGATTCAGAAGCAACTTCGATGATGCTTGGTTTCCAGGTGCTGGCTGCGGCAGAATGTTCCCGCGCCGGGGGAACACTGAAAGAATGCAAAGCGGTCGCAGAACATGCCCGCTCAAATACTGGGGCATTTTTTGTGGTCAATACCCTCGAGTTTTTGCGTCGCGGAGGTCGAATTAGCCATGCAGCAGCCCTCATTGGCACCGCCCTGAATGTCAAACCCATCCTGCACCTTTCGGAGGGGCGAATTCAACCCCTCGAACGTGTGCGCACGATGAGCAAAGCCATTGACCGTCTTCAAGATCTGGTGGCCGAAAGATTAAATGGGAAAACACCCATTCGAATTGCGACAGTTCACGGCGCAGCCCCCCGCGAGGCGCAGAATATTCTCGACAGTATGTGCTCCCGTTACCCGGTCAGCAGCATCAGCATGAAAGTTTTAACCGATGTGGGGCCGGTCATCGGCACACATACCGGCCCCGGCGCACTGGGTATTTTGTACCATGTGGGCATGTAACCGCCGGCAAAACAGAGAAACCCACAGGAGGCCAAACAGGCCTCCTGTTTTTATGGTTTTATCAGCCGCCCGGCAAGTCTTAATTGTTAGACAACTATCCTAAATTCAGGTTACACATATCCTGAAACAGGCACAACCCTCTTTTTTTACGGCACAGCTTTTTGTAGAATAAAATTGCTGGATCATACTCAACTCGCCCTTGGAAGGTACCCATGAAAAATTACCCACAGATAGGCTTACAGGTCCCCAATATTTTATTGCCCAAAACCGGCACCGATTATTCGCGCTGGGCCGTCATCGCTTGTGACCAGTTCACCTCAGAACCGGAATACTGGCAGCAGGTGGAGGAAAAGGTCGGCAGTGCACCCTCCACATTTCGAATTACATTGCCCGAGGTGTTTCTGGGCACTCCCGAAGAACCGGCCCGGGTTGCCAACATTAACGCAACCATGCGCAAATACCTGACCGAAGGAATGTTCACGGAACATGAGGGGCTCATTCTTGTCGAACGGTACGCTGAAGGCAAGACCCGCTTTGGTCTGATGCTTGCGCTCGATCTCGAACGTTACGATTTCAACAAAGGCTCCCAGAGCCTGATTCGCGCCACCGAGGGCACCATCCTCGACCGCCTGCCCCCCCGGATGAAGATCCGCGAAGGGGCCGCCATTGAATTGCCCCATATTCTGGTCTTAATTGACGACCCCCAGCGCACGGTTATCGAACCGCTGGTCGCCCAACGGGAATCGCTTAAGAAATTATATGA
>CAZQLE010000113.1:0-12542 GCA_964593905.1 uncultured Anaerolineaceae bacterium
ATCAACCTGTCTTCTCTCTTTTTCCCTGGACCCGTTGAGCCATTGGTTCGTGTCCTGTTCTGCCGGCAGCCGGCACTGGCAAGACGATTAGCTATCCTGGCTTAATTCGTCCAGGAGGCGCCGCTCACCCTGCAATTTTCGAATTTCGGTGACATTTTGGGTAACTTCCATGGTTCCAAGGAATTTGCCCTGCCCGTCGCGGACTGCAAAGTAGCGGATATGGATAAACTGGCTCTCCTGCTCCTGGGGTTTTGTCTGGATCCAGAATTCGGCCGTGTCTCTTGCTCCGGTGCGGAAATCTTCCAGTATTTTAAATACGATTTGCACACTATCGGGGTGGTGGCAGTTCATCACATTTCGGCCGATGATATCCGGCGTGCGCTCGAATACCCGGTTATTTCCGCCGGAATAAAAGCGCACATCGTTGGCTTCGTCCACAAAGGTGACATCCACCGGCAGGTGGGTGAAGATCATTGCAATTTGCTCCGGTGTCATTGCGCCAACCTGCAGCGGGATACGATTTGCGCTTTGGTCTTCACCCGTGCTGTCGAAGTTTTGAGATTCTGACATGTGCGTGTCCTCCAATTATGATTAAAACAAGATACCCGGATAATTTGCACCCAATTGGTGCATTCAGGCTGATTCAATTGCGTTCTATCTTACCCCATTTTTTGATGAAACGGACCGGATTTGCGAATGGGTTTCTGGCTGCCGCGCTGCGCAGAAGCCTGGCAGGTTGTGCGGTGGCAACTCATGTTATGGATCACAACCTGGTCTGAATGAGCGCAGCGGCCCAGAATTACTTGCCAGCCAAATGAAACAAATAGGGAAGAACGGAGTAATTTGTCCAGAATATGGGCACCAAATTCAATAATAAATGCGGGATAAAGGTAAACACCATCTGGCGGGATTGCCTCCACACCAGGATGTGCAGGAAGCCGGAAAGCGATGTGAGGAGAATAAAGAGGGTGCCGAAAAGGGTGCCAGATTGTACGGTAAATAAGAATTGCACCCAGAATTGGGTATGGATTAGACCGACAAAGGTCGAGAACAGGAGCAGCCCGATTATACGGTAAGCGGTGGTGACTTTTCTGGGATACAGGTCCCAGGCATCAAACAGGTAGATCCAGAGGATTTGCTCGGTGGCCGCGTTGAGCGGCGCCCAGACCAGGGCGGTCAACAACATACCAGGCAGTTGAATTGACGGATTGACGATGGGCGACAGCCAGGCACAGACCAGGCAACCCAGGATCACAGCGACATTCAGATAGAACGAAAGCGGCGGTCGGGCAGGAAAGGGGTTGCGGTAGCCGCTTGCCCCGCGCCTCCACTTGACCAGGCCCCAGGCCAGACCGTAATAGAGCAGCATGGGCAGGAAAGCCCCGGTGCGGGAGTATAAGAAGCCAGCCGCGAACGGCAGCGCTAGGGTTATTCCAACGGCCAAAACGAGGTCGAGTTTTGCGGGTTCCCAGGTTTTTTCCATTTTGCCTTTCATTTGTAAAAATTCTCAACGTGGAGTGGATTGTTTTGCACAGCAGGCAGCGGGTTGGACGGGAACCCCCCGATGAATGGGACAAGGCTGAGATCTGCGCACGGTTTCAGGCTTCAGCCTGGGCTAAGAGACTTTCAATCGCCCCAATAAATTTGACTGTCTGCTGCTCAATTTGTTTGGTCAAAACTTCCAAATTGTCAAAATCCGGGTTGTCGACCAAAACATGTTCCACAATAAAATCAATGCCTTTTTCTGGAGCCACAATTTTGTATTGGTCCCAGTGGTTTTGCCGGATGATTTCCCAGTATTTTTTCAGGACTTGCTTGTTTTTGCCCGACAGCCAGATTTCAAAGCAGAATGGGTCATACAGAAATACGATGGCGATCTTTAGCTCTCTATCTTTCAAAGATGCGGGGATGATGGAAAAATACGTCATATCCATATAGCCGTAATACATACTCCCGGGTATGGCATAGTGAGGGTATTGATTGGCAAAGTGATTCTTTAAACCCTGCATATATTCGATCAGGCCCTGATAAGCTTTTTGAATTGTCCCCTTCTGCAATTGTTTTTTATACTCGAGCATATTTTCTTGCAGCGATTTCATGTTCTTGACCCTCTGATTTTTTTGGACCGGGCCGGAGAGGCAGCCTGATCTATGGATTGAATTTCAACGTCGCCATCATCTGCTCAAACAGGGCGACATCCTCTTCGCGCAGGGGCAGCGTTTCGGTCATCCTGTGCGTGGGCAGGCCGCGGGCATCCACGGCAAAGAGAGCGAACGAGTAGAAAACATCCCCCTTCTGAATCACATACCGCAGATATTGCTGATAGCCCATGCCCCCGATTGCCCCCAGGTAATGGCCCAGCATTCTTTTGGCGGGCAGCCCGGCGATGGAAACATCGGTGACCTGGTCTACGGCTGGTCTGTCACCGGGCTGCTGCATGGGATCAAAACTGTCAACCCCCCAGAATACCTGCGTGCCAATCAAACCAAAATGTGCGGCATATTCCGTTACGACCCATGCGGCGGGGCGCTCCAATGAAAACCCCGCGGCTTCGTTGGTGTAAAGCTCGGGCGAGGAGGGGGTTGCCGTTGCGGTTGCAGTGGGTTCAGGCGTGGCGGTGGGGGGCAGCGTTGACGGCGTAAGCGTTGGCGGAACCGGTGTTGGAAGGGGCGTTGAGGCCGGAGCCGGAGCAGGGGCGCACCCGCCGGCCAAAACGGCCAGAAAAACCAGCACCCTGACAGACAAAATTGACTTTTTCATGGCCCTGCCCTGCCTTCTTTGCTTTGTTCTGCGGCGGCGCCGCTCTTTCTAAATTTTACTGAAATTCAATCCCCAGCAGGCTGGCGATCACTTCCATCTCGCCCACATGCTGCCACGAATGCGTCAGCCCAAAGGTGAGCAGACATTTGCCTTTGCTCCAGCCAAGATAATTTTTGACAAACCCCTCTGCCCCGCTGTGGGCCAGACCCTCGGTCACCATGATCTGCCGCAGGCGATCTTCCCCCAGGTCTGCATCCAGTTCTTCCCGATGCAGCGTTTCAACAATCTCGCGGGTGCGCTGCTGCACTGCCTGTGAATACCCTTGCAAGGCAGATAAATCGATGCGGCGGTTCAATTCGTCCACCTCGGCCGGGCTCATCCCGCTGCCGTGATGCCGCCAGGGCAGGTTCATTTGCCCGGCCCAGTGCCCTTCATCCAGCACCTGGGGCCGGTTGGCCACAAAGCGGTTCAGGCCGGCATCTTCAGCCCGCGCCACATGCCATAGGTTCCAGGCAATGGAGTTGACGCGTGGATGCGGCCGTTGGCGCATTTGTTCATGCGGCACCTGCTTCCAATACCCGTCCAGATATATATTGTAGAGCGGATCATAGCGCTGCAGAAAGAGGGTGGAGATCATCATGGCTTTCTGGATGCTTTTTTATTGCCGTTTGGCTGCCCGGCGGTTTATGTAACCTGCCGCCGATTCTAAATTTTCGCTCGCGAGCCCTGTGCCACATGGCTAACCGGGGATATCAAACCGCCAAAAACTGGTATTCAGACCAAGTTTTTCAAAGATTGCGTGCGCTTCTGCGATTGAACGCCCCTTGAATTCGGGCGCGAGACGGTCTTGATACCATAGTTTCGAAAGTCCCCAAACCTGCTCAAGGGTGAGCAATTCTCCGGCAGGCATTTGCATTTGACCGCACCAGGCTTCAGCATGTTCTTTCGACCGAAAGAGCAAAATATTCGCTCAGGTAAAAACCAGGTCATCGTACCACTGACGACAGGGCAAGGGGAAATAAACCATGTGGTTTTTCCCGTCCACCACGCCCTGCTTTACCTCCAAATCCACAGTTTCTTGCGTATCGGGATACCCGGCTTTGATTTGCACATCCATGTTAAGCGCGGCGGCGATGCCTACAGAATCCCAGGCGCAATTTGCCCACCACTGCTTATTTCCAGAGGTTACCCTGAATCGGGTCGGTATTGCTGAAAAAGGATTTGCGATGCGAATGGAGTCGGTGTCGGCTGCCAGGAAAATCATATGCCGTTCATGCAGTTTATGAAAGGAAGTGCGCACGGTTTCATTTTCAGCATTGAGCAAACCGGCAATTTGTTGGTAAGAAGGCGCTGCGCAATGATCGGCAAAAAAGCGATAGATTTGATGGCGGACTTTCAGGTCAAACTCAGAGATTGTTGTTTCCATAGGGCCTCAAGCTTATGTTTTCTTTTGCGCCAGGGCCCAACGGTCTGGGTTATTGCGGTTGGGCCGGGCGTGGATAAGGTTTGAGCGTGGAAAAAATCTCGAAAATGCCGCCCGCCGCGATACACTCGCAGCGCACTGCGCTGGGTGCAATGGTGGTGAGCGGCAATCTCACACGTCCAGTATACGCTTTGTTAGCCCGTTTGCCGCACTTGAAACGATGGAACCTTCACGATCAGAACTCTACCGTGAAATCAAGGAGATGCACCAGTGCTGGACGTTTAGCACATGCTTCTTTGCGAAGAGTTTCTAACCGTTCTCGATATCTTTCTAAAAACCTGAATAGATCTGCTAATTTCTGGTCTTTCGATTCACCACTTAATTCTTCCCATTCCAGTTTTGTTGACTTCATAACCAGTTCTCGTAGTTCACTCTCGTTAAACTCACGAATTAATGCTTTCTGAAACTTGTCAAGATCATACGCCTGAAGCTTTGGTATTGCGTCATAGGTTTTATAAGAAATTATTTCTGGAAAAAGTCGTCTTAAATGTTCCCATGTATTTGAATTTACGAGTAATTGAGAAAAATGTTTTTGCAGAAAAACCACATGAAATGGTTTTTGTTTGAATTTTTTAAATAACGGTTTTACGGTTTTGTCCAAATCTATATCAACGCTGATACTTGGCGATAGCCCAATTTGAAGTTCAACCTTTCTCTTATCCTCTTGCCCTGTTTTCAAATGCAATTCTTTGGTGGTTAACTCCAGAACCTCTCTGATTGTCATAAGCGATTGAGAGATTTTGACAATATTGCCTGATATAAGCGCTTTATCTGTTTCTTGAAGCCATAAACGAAATGCCCGACTCGCTTTTTCTTCTCTAAACTGCATGGCTACGGGAAGAATATCTTCACGTGATGAACAATTTGCAAGTATTGTAGAACCAAATCCTGTGAATTCCAAAGCGTTCGCATGGAAAGAAAACGGTGCCAACGCTGCATTCACGGCTTCCAGTAATTTTTTATCAGCAAATTCTTTCATGAGAACTATGGCGGGAGAGGGGGTTCTCGCATATAAATTTTCTGCCAGGAATTTAGCGCGCTGAGGCGAAGGCCAGTAATATGTGCCCAGCAGCCTTGCCAGTGCAGAATAATAAAGCGCTCCATCTTGAACAATGCCTGGTTCATCGTTCTTAACATCAAGATGCCAGGTATTTGAGAGGCTGAATTTGCGATTGTAACCCAGCCTGACCTCAGCCAGGATGGGGGCAATCGGTTTGAGCCCCCCAGATTCCATCCAAAAATGGGACCAATCTGCATCAAACACCAGTTTATCGTTGGTAACCACCAGATCTAATAACTGCATTAGCGATACAAGTTTTTCCTGTAAAAAGCGCTGCTGTTCTTCTTCGCCGAATCTTGAGTAACTTCCCCGATACGAGTCAACACCAAAATACATCCTGTCGGATTCTTTATCAATGAGTCGACAGGCAAATTCTAATAACCAGTTATCCACAACGGTGGAACAAGAATTTGGGGTGTATTCCATATTTGTTGTCCTGATGGTTTGTGCTATCTATATGTGGATGGGCGTGTCTGAGAGCGGAAAAAACCCGCGAAATGCCTGCCGCGAAGCGTGCCGCGCGCGCGAAGCGTCCCATACGTCAGGTGCACGGCATCCCGTAAGATCATCGGGATGCCGTGTTGGGCGCGTTTACCAATTCAATCATAGAACGCGTGCGACATGAAAGCACAAAAGAACCCTGCATGCCCATCTCTAAACTTATCTGCAATTTCATTGGCGAGCATGCCCGGCAGCCACAATTCTATTTCATATTGACCTTTGTCAAAAAAGTGACACCTTAGCTTTTCTGAATATTCTTTGCCCTGCCAGGTCAACGAGAAGTCATAATCAAAATTGGTCACAACTTTACCCGCTGCAACTATTTCGCGCACATCCTTGAAATATTGCGAGTTTTCCATGTCTGGCATGTGATAGCGTTTTAGGATTGAAAGCCATTGTACACATCTTTGAATGGATTCCAACGAGTCAATCAAGAAGAACGCAGAAACAGGTGGTGAAGTCGTCTTTTTCATCGCCTCCGCATGCGCAATTGGATCCCACTTGCTCTGCACGGTCGGACCCGTTGCCGGTACCTGTTTGCCGTCATCCGGGATATAAGGCTGTTTGGCGGTATTGACCGTTGCGCCCACAAGGATGTCATTTCTCACAGAAACATCGAGCCAAAAGTCACGTTCACAATGTGGGCAGACAACATAGGCTTCATCATCGTAGTTCCCATTGTCTGGGCGCGTCTCGGGTGTTTTGACGCCCATGCCGTCCCAACGCAATGGGTCACCCATATGATAGTGGATCAATTCTCTCAAGCCAAATCGAAATTCAGCTTCCATCTCTGCCTCAATACCGCATCGGGGACAGGTGATATTCAGTATGAGGTAATTGAACACAGCCATTTATTTAGACCTTTGCGAAGACCGAACTATTAATGATACGGATTCCTGTTACGTAGCAATTTTGTCGTATAACGGCAAGTGTTACCGGCAGGTGCGGGAATTGGCGGAGAAAAAGCCAAAGCGACGAATCCGCCGTTGGGGCAAAATCCCCGAAAGTGTGGGCAACGTCCGCACTTGTCCGATGCGCTCGGTGTTGGCTGCTTTGAGCCGAGGATTTTAGGTTTGGTTTTCACCTTGACCTTTTAACCCGTGCTTTTCGATCTCTTGAGTGACTTTGGTTAGCCACGAAAACAACCACTCGATTTGCTTTTCTGAGAATTGTCGATTTATCAAGCACTTTAATTCTCTGCCTGCGGGCCAAAATAAGCCTGAATTTTGGGCTTCTGCATACAAACCCTGTAATTCTTGTTCAGAAATATCTATTTTGCTCAACAAGCCGCCGCGTCCAACAAGTGCCGAATATATGGACTGCTGATAAACAGATTTTGGAGGATACCCAAAACAAAAAACGACATGAGTACCTGATAAATTGACATTGAGAGAAAAGCCTTTTGTACCCCAATGAATTGGAAATGAATTGGACTTCGCCCATGCCAGTAATTTTTCAAATATGAATTTGCCGTTGGAGTCTAAAGAATTGAAAAAGGCACTTTCAGAGATTGCGGGCAATGAACCTGACGAAACTTTAGAAATATTTGCAGACTCATTCCCGACAACAATGCTTGTGGACAATAACATTAATCCGCCATCGGCTTTGAAAAAGGTAAACTCTAAACAAGTGACTCTTACGCCCTTATTTCGCAGAAAAGTTGACGTTTGGCGAATTTCAGGTGTGATTTTTTGACCGACGATAACAATTCTTTGGTCATTATTAAATACAACTGCTTCGTCAGAAACCAAGCTGAAATATTCTCGATGGTATTGGGCAAGATTCAATGCCTCATCACCTGAATAGTTTCTGAAAATCTCATCTAATTGTTCGTAGCCCAGTTTTTCAATGAAAGACGAATATTCAAGAGCCTGCGCCAGCGTTTCGCGCGGGGTGCGGTCTCTTTTTAGCTCAATAACAACTAAATCGCCTTGTCTATCAATGGCGAGTAGGTCGATAAAACTACCAAGATTTGTAGTAACCTGCCGCCCGATAATAAGTAAACTACCATTTTCAATAATTTTTTCCGGATTATTCTCAAGCCAGGTTTCCAAAACCGATTCCTGATGTTCGTCATGGAATCCGATTTCAGCGTATTCTTTGAATTTGTTATCAGGTGTAATGCTGTAAATTTTCATTGGATTCTCGAAATGGTTTTCCTTACTCAGCAAGCCAACTATCAATTATTCGGATTTCTAAAGTAAAACAATTTTGTCGTATCATCATCTGCAAATAAATCATAAAAAATTGTCCGGGGATTGAGTAACTGGCCCCCTCACTCTTTAAATTATATACATTATTCCAAAAAACACTTCCCAAATGGGCGGCTTGCAAGTCACTTGCAAAATCGGGGTGCCATGTCATAAACCCTCATTTTTGCAATTCCCCATTCACTGGTCAGAGGGGCATTCCCGGTAAAATACTTTTATGCCCCAGCACATTTATTTTGGCGACAACCTGCCCATTTTACAGTCTCTGCCCGACGGTCGGCGTCAGTGCAACTGCCCGATAAAGTGAAAAACCAACTTTTCGAAGAAACGAAACTGACCCAAAGAACCTGAATGAACACCTGCAAAACATTTGCTGTTGAAAATGAACTCATTTCATGGCGTATTTCCTTTCTTGGATTGGCTTTCAATGCTCCTTTCTTACGGGCGCGGCCTAAGGTTCGTGAACCGTTATCTTTTCACCATCCCATTCAAATGTCAAAGTATCTGAGATCAGGTTGCCAGATTTCCACGCAACCTGATATTCACCGATAACCGAAATGTCAGAGATCTTTTCAACGGGTATTCGTATTTGTGGGCCGTTAGGAGAATTAGAGAAGTTCTCGAATGAAAACCCGTTGAGTGGCAGGGTGCCAGCGGGTGATGGAAAGGTTCTTATTCCAATTCCTTCTGGAAGAAATACGTTGCTTGTTATTTCAGAATCGGTAGGGGAATGAGGAATTTGCTCAAACGATTTCTTTTGACCACCTGGTAACGTGAGTTCAAGAATGCCATTGTTTAACTCGGATTCTATTTGAGAACCAGGCAAGATATCTCCAGGCTTAAATGAAAACTTAAGCCAAATCTCGAATCGAGATGATGCTGGGTTTTCATTACCTGCAATTCTGACGGTGACGGGAACTGTGGCTTCATAAGTAGGGGGTAATGTAATTGGTGTCTCTGTTGCCGTTGAAGATGGCTCAACGGTAACAACTGGTTCATTACCGCTACTGACAGTTTCCGAACTTGTCGATATCTCGCCCAATTGGGTCTCTTCTCCTGGTTGAACCGTAAATTCAACGCCGTCTCGCCTGAACTGGACTTGACTGGAGTTGGAATCCACCAGGGTGCCCCATGAGCTGGATAACTTGATCATCAGATAGTAATTTCCGGCGAGGACATTCGGCACCACAAAACTGCCATCGGCGTTGACATTGGCCAGTAGGTGAACCATCTGGTTGGCGCAGGGCGTTTCGTTCCTATTCCTATACTCTAGCACACCGGGACTCAGGCAGACCTCCACCTGGGCATCTACAACTGGCTCTGAATCCGGGCTGACCAGCTTCCCCGAAATGGAGCCGGGGGGCTTTGCTTCCAGGGCAGGCAGGTTCGGGACATCGCCTAAAATGAAGAGCCTTGAGATTTTATTTGAATAGATATTCGCGGCGTGCATATGATAGATCGTCCATGTCGAGCCGTCATAAATTCCCACTCCGTAATCAGTGGTTAACCACAAACGATCCTGCCCATCAAATTGCATGGCAGATATCGCATAGGATGATCGGCTTCCCAGTCCGAGCTGCTTAATATCGAAAAGGAAGTCCCAACTGTCTGTATCGGTATTTAATGTATATATCTTCTGTTCGTCTGTGGCTGCCCAAATTCTGTTCTCGCGATCTGCCGCGATATATTCTATTTCGGGTACATGGCCGAATTCTGTTTCAGGATCAGGGCCGGGAAAAGTCGTCCATTGGATACCATCGTATCTTGACAATTGACCATCAACGCAACAATTTTCAGGATACGTGATTGCCCAGACGGTCCCTGTGGAGTCGATTATCAGCCCTTCCCCCCGAGCACTTGGACCCCAATAAGCCGGATTGCCGGGAGGCGGAATTGATTTCCAGGCTGTACCATCGAAAGCGGCAATCTCATGGTCTGCGGTTACCCATACATTTCCATCGGGTGCAACAGCCATTGAGTAGATGTCGGGGTAGTCTGCCTCGGCGCCGGAAAAGATCTCCTCCATCGGATAATGGGTCCAGGTCGAGCCATCGAAACGACTGACGCCATCCATGCTGCTCATCACCCAGATTTCGTTTCCACTTCCACAGGCAATCGTTCCCAGACTCATATCGAAAGATTTGCCAAGATCAACCAGTGTCTTTCCCTCGAGCTTGTAAGCTTCAAACCCTGTCAGGTAGGTACGCCCGTCGGGACAGCGGGTCATCCATGTTGGGATTGTGAACACAGGATTGGATATTTTGTCATATGCGTTTTTATACACATGCCATCCGGCCGCGTCCAGGCAGGAGAAGGCATGATCAGAATGCTCGAGACAAACCGCGTTGGGGTCTGTAAGAAAAAAGGATGGGAATATTGCCGGCAGGTCATTCCCCGCACCGACCGTAGGAGTTGGGAGGGTAAACACGGGAAGGTTCGTCGCCGGTTGCGTTGGTTTTTCCGTAGGCGTGGAAACGGATTCGCTGCTTAACTGACAACCAACTGTGATGAGCAACATCATCGTGCTGAACAAAAAGAATTGTTGTTTTCGGCTCATTTCGTTCTCCTGATGCTCACCACGCGCCTAACTATTCATGATACGAATTCCGGATACGCAGCAATATTGCCGTATGGCCACCCCTTTTACAACGGGATCATCTGCGAATATGGCATTGATATTTTCCGGGGATTGAACGACTATCCCCCTCAAATAGTACCTATATTATACATATTTCCTTTTCATCATTTTCGATGCAATCTGCAATTCCCCATTCACTGGTCAGGGGGGGGCATTGCCGGTAAAATACTTTTATGCCCCATCACATTTATTTTGGCGACAACCTGCCCGTTTTACAGTCTCTGCCCGACCAGTCGGTGGAGCTGATCTATATTGACCCGCCGTTCAACACCGGCAAGGTGCAGGCGCGCACACAGATCGCCACCGCGCAAGATGAGCAGGGCGACCGGGTGGGGTTTGCCGGGCGGCGCTATGCCACGCGCAAGATCGGTTCGCGGGGGTATGCCGACGCCTTTGACGATTTTCTGGCCTTTCTGGAGCCGCGTCTGCGCGAGGCGCACCGCCTGTTAACCCCCGACGGCAGCCTGTATTTTCATATCGATTACCGCGAAGTGCATTATTGCAAAATTCTGCTCGACCAGATCTTTGGCCGGGAGTGTTTTCTGAACGAAATCATCTGGGCCTATGATTACGGTGCGCGCACCAAAAAGAAATGGCCGGCCAAACACGATAACATCCTCTGGTATGCGCGCGACCCCGAAAACTATCTCTATAATGTAGAGGATATCGAGCGCATTCCCTATATGGCGCCGGGGCTGGTGGGGCCCGAGAAGGCCGCGCGCGGCAAGCTGCCCACCGATACCTGGTGGCATACCATTGTGCCGACCAACGGCAAAGAGAAGACCGGTTACCCCACCCAGAAGCCGCTGGGCATTCTGCGGCGCATTGTGCAGGCTTCTTCGCGGCCGGGCGGGGTGGTGCTCGACTTTTTCGCGGGCAGCGGCACAACCGGCGCGGCCTGTGTGGAGCTGGGCCGTTCGTTTATTCTGGTGGATGCCAACCCGCAGGCGCTGGAAGTGATGGCCCGGCGCTTTGCCGGGCTGAAGGAGCTGGTGTGGCATGGCTGCGACCCTGACGCTGGCTGAGAATATGGCCCGTCTGCACGCCCTGGCCGACCCCGCGGTGGCCGCCGGGCTGGCGCGTTTTGGCTCGCACCCGGCGCACATGCTGGGGGTGCGCATGCCGCTGCTGCGCGGGCTGGCCAAAGGTCAGCGCAGCCACGCGCTGGCCCTCGATCTGTGGCAGAGCGGGGTGCACGAGGCGCGCATTCTGGCCAGCCTGGTCGATGACCCGGCGCAGGTGACGCGCGAGCAGATCGAGACCTGGACGGCCGATTTTGACACCTGGGATGTGTGCGATCAGGTGTGCGGCAACCTGTTTGACCGCACCTCGTTTGCGTTTGAATATGCGCTGGGGCTGCCTGCGCGCGAAGGCGAGTATGTGCGCCGGGCCGGGTTTGTGCTGATGGCCTGGCTGCCGGTGCACCGCAAAGACCTGCCCGACGCCGACTTTTTGCCTTTCTTCCCGCTGATCGAGCAGTATGCCTTCGACGGGCGCAATTTCGTCAAAAAGGCGGTCAACTGGGCGCTGCGCGGGCTGGGCAAGGCCAGCCCGGTTTTGCACGCCGAGGCGCTGCGCTGCGCCGAACGGGTGGCCCAACAGGATACCCCATCGGCGCGCTGGATCGTGGCGGATGCGCTGCGCGAGTTGAACGCGGTAAAGCGCTTTCCCAAACGAAAGGGCAGCCGGTGAAGCTGCGCCGCGCCTTTTACGGGGTGTTGTTTGTGCTGCTGGCGGCCTGTGCGCCCGGGGTGGATGAAACCGCGCTGGAGACCCAGATTGCGGGCAAAATTTATGCCACGCTGACGGCTGAAGCGCCCACGGTCACCCCCAGCCCGGCGGTCAGCGCCACGCCTTCACCCACCGTCACGGCCACGTTCACCCCCACGC
>CAZQLE010000114.1:0-12477 GCA_964593905.1 uncultured Anaerolineaceae bacterium
CCTGCGTCCAATCGCTGCAAAACGGCGAACTCACCTTTCTCACCATCCATTCGGGCAATGGGGGCGAGGGTGAGGCCTTCCGCCGCAGCGTTGAGGGCAGCGGCTTAAACACAAGCGCCTACAGCCTGGAGCAGATCGCCGAAATGCTGGCCGGGCTGGAGCAATCGCCGGCCATTCTATCTCAGGCAGATGGCTCTGCCCATCTGGTGCTGGCCGCCGCCGTGCGCATTCCGGCCGATCAGGTGGCAGCTTATTTTGCCCTGCCGGTTTCCGATGCGCTGCAACTGGCGGCAGACCAGTCGGGGGCATTTCGCGAGGCGCTTTCAGGCCCCGGCGCACGGCTGGTCTTTGAAACCTGCGGCTGGAAACACCCTGCAGAGGGCTGGTACCCCGGTCTGTCGGCCGTAACGGGGTCGGTTTATGTGGTGATATTTCGTGAATTCTGAGGCATCTGCTCAGAGCAGTTGGAAGGAGCGCAGCAATGAAACCTTTTCGCAAGCATGTGGCAATTGCCATTGATGGCGGCGGCATCCGCGGCATCATGGTTGCCAGAGCGCTGGCAATGTTGGAAAGTGAACTGAATCAGCCCATTCGGGATATTTTTCGTCTGGCAGCCGGAACCAGCACCGGGGCGATCATCGCCGCCGGGATCGGCGCCGGTTTAACGGCCCGCGAACTGACCGGTTTATATGAAGAGCTCGGCCCGGCCGTCTTTCCCCACACCTGGCGCAAGGTTTTATTTCCGCTCTCGCGCTGCCGTTACCCCGGCGAGCCGCTGCACGACCATCTTAACGCCTATTTTGGCAGCCGGCGGATGGGCGACTTTTGGCGCACCCGGCCCCCAACCGATGTAGTCTTAACCACCTTTGACCTGGCCGCCAACCGCACCTGTTTTGTCAAACCCTGGAAACGCGAATATGAAGATTGGCCGGTCACCCTGGCTGTTCAAAGCTCTTGCACCGTGCCCACTTACTTCCCGGTTGTAGAGAGGCGCTTTATCGACGGCGGGGTCGGGTCTTATGCCAACCCCTGCTACCTGGCCGCCTACGAGGCCTGCTACTGTCTGCAATGGAAGCCCGAAGAAACCACCTTGCTCAGCTTTGGCACCGGGCGCGACCCCAGTCACTACCGGCCCGAAGATGCCGGACGAATGCCCGCCTGGGACTGGATTAATCCCATATTCAATGCCTTTCTTTCATCCGCCGCCGATCAGCAGGTGCATCTGGTGAACAACTTCTTCCCCGCGCTCGATTTTCGCCGTTTTCAGGTGGACCTGACCCAATCGGTGGAAATGGATGATACCCGGCAGATTCCACAGCTGATTCGCTATGGAGAAGAATTGGGCCGCAAGCTGCTGTCTGATGAACTGGATCGCGCACAAAAAGTAACCATTAAATCCATCGCCGAAGAAACCGGAGAAAAAGTGCGCTAAACCCGTGAAACAGGTTTGCTTTGATGGTTCACAATAAAAGAGCCGCCCGGCCAGGGCGGCTCTTTTTTACATGACACATCTGCGAATGGCGAACAAAACTGCTATGCGCGCCGTCCGCCTTTTAACTTATCCGTCAAATTCTTAAAAGCCTCCCAGTCAGCGGCGGCAGCCAGCCGGGCCTGCTCGGCCCAGGTGCCGGGGTCGGCAAAATTCATCCCCGCCGCACCAAGCATATTGCGCAGCGCTTCCGCATCCATATCGGCCAGTTGGGCAAATGTCGAAATTCCAGACGCTTTAAGCAGCGCAGAAATCTTCGGCCCAATCCCTTCGATCAGGGTCAAATCGTCTTCGCTGGTCACTTCAACCGTGCTGCTGCGCATGGCGGCAGCGGCGCTTTCGTCATCAACGGGAGAGACCATTTTTTCGACCGGGTGGGGTGTCGCAGGCGGCTGGGGTTTTTCCCGGCGATTGGATAGAATCCACCACAGGATGATCACAACAAAAAACAAAATGATCAGGATAATCCACCAGGAAGATGTCGGCTGGATATCCTCACCTAGCGGGGCAAAATCGCCCATGGAAAATAACATGTCCGCCTCCTGACTTGGTTAGAGTTAGTACGTTACGATCCGCGGCAAGTCTTTGGCCTGTGCCACCCAGGACTGCACCTGACTCAACACCGGCAACCGGCGCACCAGTTTCTTTTCGGCGTTGATTTCACTCATCTTTTGCAGCAAATTCTCGGGTTTGCGCTGTGCCAATTCCACAACCGTGTCAACCCCGGCCTCTTCCAACAGGTCAGAATATTCTTCGCCCACGCCTTTAATACGGAAAAGATCCGCATGATTGACCCATTCCAGAATCTTGGCATGGTCCACACCGCTGTGTTCCTCGATGGTTTTTCGCCCCGCCGGGGTTGCACCTTCCTTTAACAGCAATTCAACAGATGCAATACCGGCTGCCTTTAATTTGTCCATGTAAACAGGACCAATTCCTTCAATCTTCAACAAACTCGTCATGATTTCAATCCTCCTGTTTTGTAACGCAGAATTTTCAAAGACTGATCATTAATAGTTTACAGCCGTTATAAAGAAAAATCAATTAAACCAGAGAAGTCATCTTAATCCATCTGGCCCGGCCATGTCCGCTCAGCCGATGGTTAAGACCACAATTCCGCTCACGGTCAACAACATGCCAATTACGGTCTTAATCGTTATAGGTTCACCGCCCAGAATCAGCCCCATCAACGCGCCAAACAACGGCGAGGTAAAGGCAATGGGCATCACTTTGGTCAGCGGGGCGCCTTTAATGGCCGTGTAAAAACACAACATGCCAACTGCGCCGGCGACCACCCCCCCGCCGATGATCATGTAGAGCAGGGCTTTCGGCCCGGCCTGCCCCAGCGTTTTCCACTGCGGGTAACTGACCGCGCCCAGGATGATTAAAGCAACCGCCGTGCGAATGGTAATGCCCATTTGTGGAGAAAGATTGCCCAGATGCAGTCCCTTTTTTTCAAAATATCCACCCACCCCCCAGGCAATTGCGGTCAACAATGCAAATAGTTGTGGTTTCATCTTCAATCTCCTTGTCAGGTTCAAGATCTCTGGCCTGATGCAAAAAAACGGCCGGTCACAAAAAATGGGGTTTGAACCCATTATCGCACAACCCGCAGCAGGTGCAAATAAAGCATTCCGGGGCCGGTTTTCTGGCAGGCAAAACCAACCATTCCGAGCCCGCCAGACGGGTTTTAAAACGGCCCTGCTGCCCTGCGCAAATCCTTTCCAAATTGTCAGGCGAAACAGTCAAACATTTTAAGATGAGTTTGCGAAAAGCTCTTGAAAAGCAGACCCTTTTCGTCTATACTGTGGGAGAAAGTGGTAATAAGTGGGATAAAGTGGAGCGCCGGAGCCATCCGGCGTTCGCCTCTTAATAGGAGAAATAGAACTTATGTTCCTGGGGCAGTATTCGCACACCATCGACGAAAAGGGTCGAACCACCATTCCGGTGCGCTATCGAGAATGGCTGTCTGAAGGTGCGTATATCACCCAGGGGTTCGACCAAAATCTGATCGTGTTAACCGCAGCCGCTTTCGAACAGATCTACCAGCGCATCAATCAGATGAGCATCACCGATCCCAATGCCCGTTTACTGCGGCGCCTGATGTTCGCCAGCGCCGAACGGGTCGAAATTGATCGCGTCGGACGTTTTCTGATCCCCCAATTTTTGCGCGAAGCCGCCCACCTGCAAGAGACCGCCATTCTGGTTGGCGCCGGCGGGCATTTTGAAATCTGGTCGCCTGAATTATGGCAGCAGCAAGAAACGCTCCTGCAAGACGCCGAAGCCCGCGCCGACCGCTTCGCCACGCTCAATCTGGCGGTGGGATAATGACCGGGCCGCAATCACAACCTCATTTACCCGTACTTTACCAGCAGATCCTGACAGCTTTGCAGCCGTTCAGCCCGGGCCGCTTTATCGATGGCACCGTTGGAGCGGGTGGTCATTCCTGGGGGATTCTAAACGCCTCGGGCCCGGATGGCAAGGTTTTGGGGTGCGATTTGGACCCCCAGGCGCTTGATCTCGCCAGAGAACGGTTAAGCGGCTTTGGCGACCGGGCGATTTTGGTGCAAACCTCCTACACCGAAATGCTGACAGAAATGCACCGCCTCGACTGGGAAAACGTTAACGGCATCGTCATTGATCTGGGTGTGTCGTCAATGCAAATTGACACCGCGGCAAGGGGATTTTCGTTTTTATCCGATGGCCCATTGGATATGCGCTTCAGCCCCACGCAGCGCGTTTCTGCCGCCGATCTCGTCAACCACCTCCCCGAAAATGACCTGGCGAACATCATCTGGCAGTTCGGTGAGGAGCAGCAATCCAGACGGATTGCCCGCGCAATCTGCAGCGCCCGACCGCTGCATGGCACGCTTGAACTGGCTGAAGTCATTCGCAAAGCCTATGCCGGAAAACCGGGCCGCATTCACCCCGCCACCCGAACCTTTCAGGCCCTGCGAATTGCCGTCAATGAAGAGCTTCAGACGATTGAAACGGTTTTACCCCGCGCCATTGAGGCGCTGGCTGTGGGCGGAAGATTGGCCGTAATTTCTTTTCATTCACTGGAAGATCGACTGGTAAAACAGTTCTTCCGCCGAGAAAGCAAAGATTGCATTTGTCCGCCAGAACAGCCGGTATGCACCTGCGGGCACAAAGCAACCATTCGCGAAGTCAGCCGCAAGCCAATTGAAGCTGACGAAGAAGAAATCGCACAAAACCCGCGTTCGCGGAGCGCCCGTTTACGAGTGGCTGAAAAGCTGAATCTGGCATGACAGTTGCATAACAGAACTGCAAACTGTAACGGATGATAGAAACATGATGAATCACGAATCTACTCGTAAAATACCTCAGGCTCACTTGCAGGCACCCTGGCGCATCCAGGTGCAGCGGGTGGCTTTCATCATGCTGGGGTTGATCGTCGTTATGCTGGTTGCAGGTCTTTATTTAAACATCTCGGCGCAAACCGCGGCCATTGGGGTGGAGATTCAGAACCTTGAGGCCACCCGCGAGGCAACCATTCGCGCCAATGCCGATCTGAAAGGTCGGTTGGGCAGCCTGACCACCATCGAAAACATGCAAAAAAGGGCGGCCGAACTGGGCTTTGAGCCTGTAGATCCCAATGCCGCCACCTACATGGTCATCCCCGAATACTCCGGCCGCCAGGTGGCCGTTCTGGCCCCATCTGGGCGCAGCGAATCTACCCTTCGCCGGCCGGTGATCAAGCCAAGTTATACACAATCTCTGTGGGAGTGGGTCGTATCTGAGATGGGAAACCTCAACCAGGCTTCTGGAGGCGCCCGATGAAAGATCCTTTTGTCGGCCGGCTTTACGTTTTAGTGATTGGTTTTACCGCGCTGGGCGTTCTAATCCTGTTCCAGATGGGACGGGTGCAGTTTACCCCCGGTGGTCAGGCCCTGGCGCAAGAAATTGGGCTTCAGCGCGAATATGAATGGGTGGATGTGACCTCAGAACGCGGTGGCATTTACGACCGCTACGGACACCTGTTGGCCGGAAACAAAGAAATGTATGAGCTGGGGATCAATCTGGCCGCTGCTGACCTCGATGCCGATACCATCGCCACCGTTCTGGCGCAAGAATTTGGAATGGATTACAAAAAAGTGCATGAGTTAGCCACGACGCCTTACCTCGAAGGGGGCGTCCGCTATGTGGTGGTTGAAAATTTCGTCGAACCTGAAAAGATCACCCGCCTGGAGCAGCTAAAGAAAGAGTATAACGAGAAACCATCCAAAAAGCGGTACGGGCGCGACGAATTTCCTCCCAACCTGAACGCGCTGGAATGGACGCCTCATCTGCAGCGCATTTATCCTGAAAATTCGCTGGCCAGTAATATTCTGGGCTTTTATTCATTCCGTCAACGACGCGATGCCGGCGCTTTTTTTGGCGTTGAGGCCCAGTATGACCGCATTCTGGCCGGGGTAACCCAAAAAGTGAAAGTGCCGATTAACCCCAACAAAGCGGCCAACCTGCCCGAACCCCCGCCAGGCGCCAGCCTTGTGTTGACCATTGATCGCGAGATCCAGCGCTCGATGGAAGAGGTGATCACCAGGGCCGTTGAAAGTTCCTAATCGGATTCGGGAACACTGGTTGTTCTGGACCCCAAAACCGGCGAGATCATCGCCATGGCTTCAACGCCCAATATCGACCTGAACGAATACTGGACCTATGATAAAGTCTTTCCGGGTTCAACGCCTTTCAACCGCGCCATCAGCCAAACCTATGAACCGGGTTCCGTGTTCAAGGTGCTAACCATGGCCGCAGCGCTGGATTCAGGCAAAGTGAAACCAGACACCCAGTTTATCGATACCGGCAGCATCTCCATCGGCGGTATTACAATCTACAACTGGGATCGAGGCGCATGGGGCCCGCAGGATATGGTGGGCTGTATGCAGCACTCATTGAATGTCTGTCTCACCTGGATCGCCATCCAGGTCGGCCCCAAAGACTTCTATAAATACATGGATGCTTTTGGAATTGGGCGGCGCACAAAAGTTGACCTGTCTGGCGAGGTCAATTACCCCCTCAGCGTACCGGGAGACCCAAACTGGTATGAGGCTAATCTGGGCACCAACAGTTTTGGTCAAAGTGTCGCGGCCACCCCGCTGCAAATGGCGGCAGCCGTCTCGGCGCTGGCAAATAATGGCAAGATCATGGCGCCGCACATTGTGAAATCCATCATCGAAGATGGCCGGCAGCGCTATGTCGAACCGGTGGTGATCAGCCAACCCATCTCGGCCGAAACCGCCCACACCATCACCGAAATGCTGGCAATCTCACTCGAACAGGAAGCATCCGATGCCCTGGTGCCCGGCTATCGTGTGGCCGGCAAGACCGGCACGGGTGAAATTCCATCCCCAGAGGGGTATGTCAGCAATCTGACAAACGCCTCCTTCGTGGGCTGGGGCCCAACCGATGACCCCCGCTTCCTGGTATATTTGTGGCTTGAAAAACCCAAGAGTTCCCCCTGGGGCTCTGTGGTCGCGGCGCCTGTCTTTTCTGAGGCAACCCAAAAATTAGTGGCTCTGATGAACCTGCCTCCCGATGATATCCGGCTGCAATTATATGCCGTCCAACCCAGCACGACCCAGTAGAGGTAAACTGTGCCCGCCTTTAGCGATTTGATCGAAGCCATTACCCGCATCCGCCTGACCGGCGCCTCACCAGAAATTGGTGGGGCATCTGTCGACTCACGGCAAATTCAACCCGGCCAGCTTTTTGTGGCGCTGCCGGGCGAAGCGGTGGATGGACACGATTATGTTGCCAAAGCCTTTGAAAACGGCGCAGCCGCCGCATTAATACAGCGCCCGGTTTCGGGTCTACCCACCATCGATCTCAGCACCGGCAACCTCCCGGAAGGATTTTCAATCCCCTCCGCGCCGGTTTGTTTTCTGGTAAAAGATACCCTCCAGACCTTGCAGCAATTTGCCGCCCTGTGGCGCAGCCAGTGCCCCACCCGCGTGATCGGCATCACCGGCAGTGTTGGAAAATCCACCACCAAAGAAGTTACCGCCCAGGTGTTGAGCCAGCATTTCAACACTTTAAAGAATGCCGGAAACTTCAACAATGAAATCGGCCTGCCGCTTACGCTGATCGGCCTCAAGCCGGAACATGAGCGCGCAGTACTGGAGATGGGATTTTTCGTTCCGGGCGAGATCCAACAACTATGTGATATCGCGCGCCCCAGCGTGGGTGTCATCACCAATATTGGCACCGTACACGCTGAACGCGCCGGATCGCAGGAAGTAATTGCGCTGGGGAAAAGCGAACTGGTTCAGGCGCTGCCGGAGGATGGCTGGGCGATCTTGAATTATGATGACCCCTGGGTAAAGCCGATGGCCGAAAAAACGCACGCCAGGGTGTTGTTTTACGGGGTCAATCCCGGTGCAGACCTGTGGGCCGATCAAATCAGCAGCCACGGTCTGGAGGGCATCCGCTTCCGAATGCATTACCATAACGAGGTGCTGCACCTGCGCATCCCGCTCATCGGCCGCCATTCGGTCCACACCGCCTTGCGGGCGATTGCCGTGGCGCTGGTGGAAGGCTTAACCTGGCAGGAAATTATCACCGGCCTGAAAGAAAGCAAACCCCAACTGCGCATGGTCACCGTCCGCACCCCAGAAGGCGCACTGGTACTGGATGACACCTACAACGCCGCACCAGAATCGATGCTGGCAGCCTTGAACCTGATGGAAGAGATCGATGGGGTAAAAATTGGCATTCTGGGCGATATGCTTGAACTTGGGCCCTATGAAAAAGAAGGGCATATCAAGGTTGGCATACGGGCGGCCGAAGTTTGCAGCGAGCTGATCTTGATCGGCGAACGCAGCCGCATGATCGGCGATGCCGCCGTGCAAGCCGGGTTGAATCGCGATAAAATCACCTGGTTTGCCGATGTACCCGAGTTGATCGAGTATGTCCGCGGCCGGAAATTTAATGATGGAGAAGTTATATTGGTTAAAGGTTCACATGGTTTGCGAATGGAGCGCATAACAGCGGCAATGGAGGCGCGCAAATGAAAGAGACCTCTCTTGCCCTGGCGCTCAGCACACTCGGCTTTATGATGACTGTCATCTGGGGCGGGCCGCTGATTCGCATTTTGCGCCATTTTCGGATCGGAAAGCTGATCCGCATGGATGGACCCGACCGGCACATGACCAAAATGGGCACCCCCACCATGGGCGGTGTGATGTTCCTTGTGCCGGTTACGCTCATCACCATTTTGATGAATGCTGCATCACTGATCGGCCTGGATGTCCTCGGCCGCTCGGTTTTGCTGCCGTTAATCGTAATGGTGGTCTACGGGGTGCTCGGCATGGTCGATGACTGGGAAGGAATTCGCGGATCGCGCCGCGGGCTGGGCATGCGTGCGCGCACCAAGTTCATCTTACAGGTCATTTTTGCTGTGGGTATTGCTTTTGTTTTAAAGTACATGCTGTACGTGCCCGAGATGTTCTGGCCGTCGGTGAAAGAACCCTTCGCCCTGGGGATCTGGTATATCCCGGTGGCTACTTTTCTGATTGTGGGCATGTCGAATGCCGTCAATTTCACCGATGGGCTGGACGGATTGGCCGGGCTGATCGCCGCAACCGCCTTTGCAGCCTATGGTGGAATCGCTTTGATGCAAAACCAGCCCTTTATCGCCCGTTTTTGCTTTTCACTGGTGGGCGCATTATTCGGTTTCTTGTGGTTTAACATCCACCCCGCAGAGCTATTCATGGGAGATACCGGTTCGCTGGCGCTGGGGGCAACCCTGGCGGTGGTGGCTTTAATGACCGGGCAATGGCTGTTGCTGCCCGTGATCGCGGTGATCCCGGTCAGCGAGACATTGAGTGTGGTTTTACAAATCGCCTACTTCAAGCTCACCAAAGGCAAGCGGCTGTTCAAAATGGCCCCTCTGCATCATCATTTTGAACTGCTGGGTTGGAGCGAAATTCAAGTGGTGCAGCGTTTCTGGTTGGTCGGGTTACTGTTTGCGATGCTGGGCATCGCACTGGCACTGGTGTGAGGCTGAATGAATAAGAATCGTTGGCAAGACAAACGAGTATTGATCCTGGGAGCCGCCCGACAGGGGCTGGCCCTGGCTCGTTTTCTGTGCCAGCGCGGCGCACGGGTGACCCTCAACGATCAGCGCAACGCTGAAAAGCTGACCGCCGAACAGGCCGCAATGGCAGGTTACACGTTGCAATGGGCGCTGGGCGGCCACCCGGTCGAGCTGCTGGAGCAGGTCGATCTGGTATGCCTCTCGGGCGGCATTCCGCTTACCCTGCCCATTGTTCAGACGGCTGTCGAACGAGGTCTGCCTGTTTCAAATGACTCGCAGGTCTTTATGGAAGAAGTGCCCTGCCGGGTGATTGGCATCACCGGTTCGGCCGGCAAGACCACCACTACCACGCTGGTGGGCCGCATGGCCGCAGCAGCGCAGCCGGGCCATTCCTGGGTTGGCGGCAACATTGGCCTGCCCCTGGTGGAATACCTGGACAAGATTCAGCCCGAAGACACGGTGGTTTTGGAGCTATCCAGTTTTCAACTGGAACAGATGACCCGTTCGCCGCAAATTGCCGCCGTGCTGAATATCACTCCCAACCATCTCGACCGGCACGGAACGATGGCCGCCTACAGCGCGGCAAAGGCCAATATTCTGCGCTATCAGACCCCTGCCGATACTGCTGTTCTGGGGCGTGATGATCGCGGAGCCTGGGAGCTGCGTGATCTGGTCAAAGGCCATCTGCTCAGTTTTGGGTTAAATGGCGGCCAGGATACCCTGATTGATCAGGGCTGGATCAGCATCAATGGCACCAAACTGCTGCCCCTTTCGGCCATCGGGCTGCGCGGGGAACATAATTTACGCAATGTACTGGCTGCCTGCGCCATTGGCACAGCCGCCGGTTTTGCCGCCGAGACCCTGCGCGCCGCCGTCGAAGGATTTGGCGGTGTGCCCCACCGCCTGGCGCTGGTGCGCACCCTGCACGGCGTACGCTGGTATAACGATTCCATTGCCACCGCGCCAGAGCGCACCAGCGCGGCAATCCGCGCGTTTGACGAGCCTTTGGTTTTATTACTGGGCGGCCGCGATAAAAATTTGCCCTGGGCAGACCTGGCCGAACTGGTTTGCCAGCGGGTAGACCATGTGGTGGTGTTTGGCGAAGCAGCCGATAAAATTCTGGCGGCGCTGGGCAGCGTTTCGTCTGATCGCCGGCCGCAGAGCACCATCCGCTGCACAACCCTGCATCAGGCCGTGCAGGCAGCCGCAGAAGCTGCGTCCGAGGGTGATGTTGTTCTTCTATCACCCGGCGGCACCAGTTTTGATGAATTTAAAGATTTTGAAGAACGAGGGGAGCGGTTTCGCACATGGGTGAATCAGCTTTCGTAAGCCCAAGAACAAACGGGCAGACAGCTCCAAAACCACGGTCATTGCGCCTGCGGTTTGATGTTCCATTAATCGTGGCGGTGGCCGGTCTGCTGGTAATTGGCCTGCTTTTCGTCTATTCGGCAAGCTGGAATTTTGCCATTCGCAGCGGTCAGGATGCCAGTTACGTGTTGCTGCGCCAGTTCCGCTGGGTAATTGTCGGGTTAATCGCCGGCGGCATTATCACCATGCTCGATTACCGTCTTATTACCAAGGTGGCGCTGCCCGTGATGATGGTCACCATGTTTTCGCTCCTGGTGGTGCTGTTCATCAATGACGGCAACGGCGTAAGCCGCACCCTTTTCAACGGGTCGGTCCAGCCCTCTGAGCTGGCAAAGGTCAGCCTGATCCTGTATCTTGCGGTCTGGTTGGATTCAAAGAAAGACACGATCACCACGGTTTCGCTTGGCCTGCTGCCCCTGATTGTGATTCTGGGGGTCACGGCCGGTTTTGTGCTGTTGCAGCCCGATATTTCTGCCGGCGGCACCATCGTCATTCTGGGCATTATGATGTTCTTCCTGGGCGGCGGCGATATTCGCCAGCTCACGTTGATCTTTGTCGCGGTTATGATCGTTGGAATCTTGATCGTCACCATCAGCCACACCGGTCAGGAACGCATTACCGCGTATTTCAATGGCCTTAATGACCCCCAGACTGCCTCCTATCATGTTCAACGCTCCATCGAGGCGATTGTACGCGGCGGGTTCTTTGGCGTGGGCATTGGCAACAGCACGGTCAAATTCACCGGGCTGCCCTTTGCCTGGACAGACAGCATCTTTGCCGTCATCGCCGAAGAGACCGGGTTGGTTGGGTCGGCAATTGTGGTCATGTTGTACATTTTGCTGCTCTGGCGCGGTCTGGCAATTGCACGGCGCGCCAACGACTATCTGGGCAAAGTGCTGGCGGCCGGGTTAACCCTGTGGATTGTGCTGGAAGCCTTGATTAACATCGGCGTGATGGTAAATCTGGTGCCATTTGCGGGCAATGCCCTGCCCCTGATGAGCTCCGGCGGATCCAATATGGTCATGACCCTGGTTGCAATCGGGATGTTAATGAGCATTTCGCGGGTATCGATGCAAGAACCTGTCGAAGGAGAAAGGACTACCTTTAATGCGGTTGTTGATTTGCGCCGGCGGGACGGGCGGAGGAGTGTATCCAGCCCTCGCCGTCCTGCAATCCCTCGCCAGTAACACCGATGCCACGCTGTGGGTCGGTGGTCAGGGCGGTATGGAAACCGCTCTGATTCAACGCGCCGGGGTCCCCTTCGCCGCCATTCCGGCTGCCGGGGTTCACGGAGTGGGATTGCGCGCCCTGCCGCGGAATGTTCTGCAAATCTTGCGCGGAATTCGCACCGCCAACCGGATTATTCGCGAATTCAAGCCCGATGTTCTGCTGTTTACCGGTGGATACGTAGCCGCCCCCATGGCGCTTGCCGCCCGTAAAATTCCCACCCTGTTATATGTGCCGGATATCGAACCCGGACTGGCGCTCAAATTCTTGATGCGGTTTGCCGATATCATCGCCGTAACCGCCCCGGCCAGCAAAGGTTTCTTACCCGCCAACAAAC
>CAZQLE010000115.1:0-12349 GCA_964593905.1 uncultured Anaerolineaceae bacterium
GATAAATTCATCCACCCCAAACGCTCGTCAGCTTAAGACCGGCGCAGTCAGTTGAAACGCCGCTTTAAACTCACCCACCACCAGTTTGCGCCAGTTGGTATTGGGGCGCAGATCAAACGCTGCCAACTGCGCCAGTTGCCCGGCAGATAAAGCCCCAAGCTGGCGCAAAATTTCGGTCGCCGCCATCGGCCGCGCCCGGCCGCCCTGGTCGCCATCGGCAATCTTGAAGGTGATCCCCAGCGGGTTTTCACCCACCAGACCCATCCCCTGATAGCCTTCTGCGCCGGCTTTGGCAAAAATACGGCCCTCGGCCAGCTCCATCACCAGTGTATCAAACCGGTCTGGCCCGGCCACCATAAACGGATGCCCGGTCATGGCGCGCACGATTTTTCGGCAGGCCGCGGCCCGCCGCGGCGGCAGACCGCCGGGGTCGGCCAGACGCGCCATCGCCAGCGCCGCATTGCGCAGTGGAATGGCAAAGACCGGCGCCGAACAGCCATCCACCCCCAGGTGGATCTTCTCCACCGGCACATCCGACATCTCGGCTACGGTTTGCAAAATCAACTGCTGCACCGGGTGGTCAAAGCGCAGGTATTCCTCTTTTTCAAAGCCGTTCAACATGGCCGAGGCCAACATCCCGGTATGCTTGCCCGAACAATTATGGCGGTAGGGGGTTGGCTTCTCGCCGCGGCGGATCATCTCTTCAGCGGTGGCCGGATCATAAGGCATATGTGCCCCGCACAGCAGGTCGCTCTCTTGCACACCAATCTTGCGCTGGATCTCGCGCACAACCGCCACATGTTCATCTGTGCCCGAATGCGAGGCGCACAACAGCGCCAGTTCACGGTCGGTCAGGCCAAAGGCCTCCACCCCGCCCGCTTCGACAAACGGCAGCACCTGCAAAGGCTTGGCGGTCGAGCGCAGATAGGTCACCGCGTCCACATCGCCATAGCCATATACCAGGTCACCCTGCGGGTTGACCACCGCCACCGCGCCCGAGATGATCGATTCCATCACCGAACCACGCCAGACTTCAATCAGAGGAGCATACTGGGGATATTTCATCATTGATCCTTTTATCATGTTGGTTTTATGGCCCAATTCCAGAGGCAGCAGGCCGTGTCACGTTGCGCCGGTCTGCAAGACCCTCGTCGCTGCCTGCGCAGGTAGAGATTCTTCGCCTTCGGCTCAGAATGACATGGACTTCCATTCGTGTCATGCTGCGGCAACGGCGAGACATCCCTGCGCCAATCGGCACATCTCTGCCGCTGTCCGCACAGGTAGGGTGCGCCTTGGCGCACCGGCTTCTGCATACGAACGCGGCAAGTCACCCGCGTGACATGACTGCCTGGCAACCTTCTTCTTGCCTCGGGCCGGGGATGACGGTGCGCCGAGGGCGCACCTGCAACCCCTTGTCGCAGCCTGCACAGGTAGGGATTCTTCGCCTTCGGCTCAGAATGACACGTGCTTTTGGTCGTGTCGCACGGCACACCAGCCTTCCGTCCGTGTCATGCTGAACGAAGCCAGAGGCGAAACATCCCTGCGCCGGTCTGCAAGACCCTTGCCGCTGCCTGCACCCGTGATTATTATATCGAACCCTCCGTCAGATAACCACGCCAAAGATTAAGAAATTAATTTCAGTACGGATAAACCAGTTGACATCCCTATTTTTCCATGTTATAAATTGACCACTATGTTGAACCGCGCAAATTTGCTTAACTGCAACCCTCGACGACCCAGCCTTCTCCCCAACTGGAAGATTGGGATTTTTTGCATCTCGGTATCGTAGTTCAACGTAAGCCCCCCTTTTATAAGCAAAAGCCCCTCTTCCGGAGGGGCTTTTTTTATTTATTTTTCACAAACATTTGGAGATCAAAAAGATGAAAAAGCAGGAAGTTAAAAAAGTTGTGTTGGCCTACTCTGGAGGTCTCGATACCTCCATCATCGTCCCCTGGCTCGTAGAAAACTACAGCTGCGAAGTGGTCTGTTTTTGTGCAGATGTCGGTCAGGCCGAAGAGCTTGACGGGCTGGAAGAAAAAGCCCTTAAGAGCGGCGCCAGCCAATTAATTATTAAAGACCTGCGTGAAGAATTCGCCAAAGATTATATTATTCCGGTGCTTAAAGCGGGCGCAGTGTACGAACGCAAATACCTGCTCGGCACCTCGATGGCCCGCCCGTTGATCTCCAAATATCTGGTCGAAGCCGCCCATCAGGTTGGCGCAGATGCCATCGCACACGGCGCAACCGGCAAGGGCAACGACCAGGTCCGTTTTGAATTGACCGTAATGGCCCTCGATCCCCGGCTTAAGATCATTGCCCCGTGGCGTGAATGGTCGATCCGCTCACGTGAAGATGCCATCGATTATGCCAGGGCACACAATGTACCCGTCACGGCCACCATCAAATCCATCTACAGCCGCGACCGCAACCTGTGGCATCTTTCACACGAGGGCGGCATTCTGGAAGACCCGTGGCTTGAACCCGAAGAGAGCATGTACCTACTCAGCACCTCGCCTGAGAACGCCCCCGATGAGCCTGTATATGTTGAAATTGATTTTGAATCGGGCGTTCCTGTGGCCGCAGATGGCAAAGCCATGTCGCCGGCGCAGTTACTGTCTTACCTTAACACGGTCGGCGGCGCACACGGCATCGGCCGCATTGATCTGGTTGAGGGTCGCCTGGTGGGGATGAAATCGCACGGCGTCTATGAGACCCCCGGCGGTACCATTTTGCTCTTTGCCCACCGCGAGCTTGAATCGCTTGTACTCGACAAAGACACCATCCATTTTAAAGATCTGGCCGCACTCAAATATGCCGAACTGGTCTACAACGGCATGTGGTTTGCCCCGCTGCGCGAATCGCTGGCCGATTTTGTAGACAGCACCCAGGGGCCTGTCACCGGCACCGTGCGGCTCAAGCTTTATAAGGGCAACATCATCTCGGCCGGCCGCAAGAGCAAGTTCAGCCTCTATCGCGAAGACTTTGCCACCTTTGGGCAAGAAAACGTCTACGACCAGTCAGACGCCGAAGGCTTTATCCGCCTTTACGGCCTGCCGCTCAAAGTGCGCGCGCTGAATGGTTTGCCCGTTTCGGGCCTGGATATGCCCCAACCCGATTATTCCCGCTTCAAGCGTGATTAGTCTCCATCTTATCCATCTATCATTTTTTTAACGCCAAGGAGTAAACCCATGAACGCCAATTGTCCTGAATGTGAAGCTGAAGTCGCCCTGAGCGACAATGTAGAAGTAAGTGAAATTGTGGTCTGCCCAGACTGCGGAGTGGACCTGGAAGTCGTCGCGATGGAACCCCCTACCCTGGCGTTGGCCCCGATGGAGGAAGAGGACTGGGGGGAATAACCCATGCGTAGACGCTTCCATATTGGTGTTTTATTATCACGGGTGCGCGTAGAAGAGAAGTGGATCTTCACCGCCTTTGAACAGCGTGGGATCGATTATGACCGTCTGGACGACCGCCAGGTGCATTTCGACCTGGATACGCCGCAAGACTGGCAGCAGTACGACGCGATCCTTGAACGCAGCATCAGCTACACCACCGGTTTGAATGCCCTGCGCGTCTTGAACGCGTGGGGCATCCCCACCGTCAACACAGCCAAAGTGGCCGAAGCCTGTGGTGACAAGCTGGCCACCAGCGCCGCTCTGGCAAAAGCGGGCATCCCGCAGCCCAACACGCGGGTCGCCTTCACCCCCGAAGCCGCCCTGGATATGATCGAAACGATGGGCTACCCGGTGGTATTAAAACCGGTGGTTGGTTCCTGGGGCCGCCTGCTGGCCAAGGTGAACGACCGCGAAGCAGCCGAAGCCATTCTGGAGCACAAGGCCCTGCTTGGCTCGGTGCAGCACTCGGTCTTTTATATTCAGGAATATATCCAAAAACCGGGCCGCGACATCCGCGCTTTTGTGGTGGGCGACAAAACCATCACCGCCATTTACCGCAAGTCGGAACACTGGATTACCAACACAGCCCGCGGCGGCGAAGGTGAGATTTGTCCGATCACCCCGGAGCTGGATGAATTATGCGTCAACGCGGCGCGGGCCGTGGGCGGCGGCATTCTGGCCGTCGATGTGATGGAACATCCTGACCGCGGTTATCTGGTTAATGAAATCAACCATACCATGGAATTTCACACCCTGATGCCCACCACCGGGGTCGACATCCCCGGCATGATCGTCGATTATGTCATCGCCGTGGCACAGGGCAAGGTAAAGGTATTATCATGAGCGTGACAGCATCCATTCTTGGCGGTTCCGGCTACACCGGCGGTGAACTGCTGCGCATTCTGACCGACCACCCCGAAGTGGAGGTAACCCAGGTTACCTCGCGCGGGCATATGGGCGAATATGTTTACCAGACCCACCCCAATTTGCGCAAACGCAGCGCATTGAAGTTTATCGATCCTGCCACCCTGCAGCCCAATGATGTGCTCTTTTTGGCCCTGCCCCACGGCCAGGCGCAGCAAAAAATTAACGAACTGACCGGGCTGGCAAAATACATCGTCGATTTATCGGCCGATTTCCGGCTAAAAAGCCCCGCGCTCTACCAGAAATGGTACGGCGAGGCGCACCACGCCCCCGAATGGCTGGATAAATTTGTCTACGGCCTGCCCGAACTGCACCGCGAGCAAATCAGCAGCGCGCAGTATGTCAGCGGGGTGGGCTGCAACGCCACCGCCACCAACCTGGCGCTGCTGCCGCTGGTTAAAGCCGGCCTGATCGACCTGGAAAAACCCGTGGTGGCTGAGATTAAGGTCGGCTCTTCAGAGGGTGGTGCAGAGGGCAACCCCGGCTCGCACCACCCCGAACGCAGCAACGTGGTGCGCACTTTCTCGGCCTTCGGCCACCGCCACACCGCCGAGGTGATTCAAGAGATGGGCGTCGGGCAGATCTGGTTGACCATGACCTCGGTCGATCTGGTGCGCGGGGTGCTGTCCACCGTGCACGGCACGGTCAAACCCGGCGTAACCACCAAAGACCTGTGGAAGGCCTACCGGGCCGCCTCTGCCGAGAACCCCTTCATTCGGGTGGTCAAAGAACAGCGCGGCATCTACCGTGTGCCCGAACCCAAAGTGCTGGCCGGCTCCAACTATGCCGACCTGGGCTTCGACCTGGACGAGACCAGCGGGCATGTCGTTTCGATCTGCGCCATCGACAACCTGATGAAAGGCGCCGCCGGAACCGCCGTGCAGTGCATGAACCTCATGCTGGGTCTGGATGAGACCGCCGGCCTCAGCTTCGCAGGGCTGCACCCGGTCTAACCCGCCCGGAGGACTTATGGAAAATCATTCATCTTTGACTGTGGTAAAACTGGGCGGCGCCGAGGGGGTAGATTTCTCGGCCATCTGTCAGGATATCGCCGCGCTGGTGCAGCAGGGTCAGCCGCTGGTGTTGGTGCACGGCGGTTCGGCCGAAGCCAACCAGCTTGGCGAAGCACTGGGCGCGCCCCCGCGCTTTATCACCTCTCCTTCGGGGTATACCTCACGCTATACCGACCGCAAAACGCTGGAGATTTTCAGCATGGCGGTCAACGGCAAGGTCAACACCCTGCTGGTCGAACAACTTCACCATCTGGGCGTTAACGCCCTGGGATTGAGCGGGCTGGATGGCAAACTGCTCCAGGCCACCCGCAAAGATTCGATCCAGAGCATCGAAAACGGCAAACGCAAGATTATTCGCGACGACTACACCGGCAAGATCGAGCAGGTCAACACGGCCTTGCTGCACCTGCTGTTGAATAACGGTTATGTGCCGGTCATCGCGCCCCTGGCCGTCAGCCAGGCCGGCGAAGCGCTGAATGTGGATGCCGACCGGGCAGCCGCCATGACTGCGGCGGCGCTCAAGGCACAGAACCTGCTGCTGCTCACCGCTGTGCCCGGCCTGATGCGCACCTTCCCCGATGAAAGCACCCTGATTCATAAATTGCCCCAGAATCAGCTTGAAAGCGCGCTGAACTATGCCGAAGGACGGATGAAAAAGAAGGTGCTTGGCGCACAAGAAGCCCTGCAAGGCGGGGTGGGCCGGGTGATCATCGCCGATGGACGCAGCGAACAGCCCATCAGCGCCGCTCTCAACGGCGGCGGCACATGGATTGAATGATCAGCACGATCTAATTACAGGTGAAAGAAACCCTTATGAGCGATATCATTGCCTCTGAAAATCAAACCACTTCCGGGATCTATGCCAAACGCGGTCTGGTGATCACCCGCGGGCAGGGCGCGCTGCTCTATGACGATCAGGGCAGAGAATACATCGACTGTGTCGGCGGGCAGGGCGTTGCCAACCTGGGCCATGCCCACCCGGCCGTGGCCGCCGCCATTTGCGCTCAGGCGCAAACACTGATCACCTGCCCCGAGATGTTCTACAACGACCGCCGCGCAGCATTGCAAACCGCGCTGCTCAGGCTCGCCCCCGCTTCGGCCAGCCAGCGCGTCTTCCTGTGCAACTCGGGCACCGAGGCCGTGGAGGCCGCGCTGAAATTTGCCCGCTTCTCCACCGGCCGCCGCCAGATCATCGCCGCCATGCGCGGGTTTCATGGCCGCACCATGGGCGCCCTTTCGGCCACCTGGAATAAGAAATATCGCGAGGCCTTTGAGCCGCTGGTGGGCGACTTCACCCACGTCTCCTACAACAACCCGCAAAAGATCCGCGAAGCCGTTACCGAGAACACCGCCGCCGTGCTGCTGGAGGTGGTGCAGGGCGAAGGCGGCGTCTACCCCGGCAGCGCCGAATTTTTGCTGGCCGCGCAAGAAGCCTGCCTTCAGACCGGGGCGCTGTTGATCATCGACGAGGTGCAAACCGGGGTCGGCCGCACCGGAAAGATGTTCGCCCTGGAGCATTTTAACTTGCAACCCGATCTGGTCTGCGTTGCCAAATCGCTGGCAGGCGGCATTCCCATGGGTGCGGTGTTGATCGGCGAACGGGTCAAAACCTTCACACCGGGGCTGCATGGCTCAACCTTTGGCGGCAACCCCCTGGCTTGCGCCGCAGCGCTGGCCGTGCTGGATGCGCTGCAAAACGATCATCTGATCGAGCAGGCCGCCGAGAAAAGCGCGTATCTGATGCAAAAACTGGGCGCGCTCGATTCACCGCTAATCCGCGAGGTGCGCGGGCTGGGTTTGCTGGTCGGGGTTGAGATTAAACAAAAGGTTGCGCCCTATCTTCAGGCGCTGACCGAGCGCGGCGTGCTGGCGCTTTCGGCCGGGATGAATGTCATCCGCCTGCTGCCGCCGCTGGTGATCACCCATACCCAGTTGGACCGTGTGGTGGAGACATTGGATGAGGTGCTGCATGGCGAACTCGCCGCAGAGTGAAGCCCCCGCCACCCTGCTGGGTCTGGTGGAACGTCCCAGCGTTTCGGGCAAAGAACACACCGCGGCCATCTGGCTGGCAGAGCGCGCCGCCCAACTGGGTGCAGACCAGGCCGGGTTGGATGAAGCCGGCAGCGTCATCGCCGTGTGGGGCAGCGGCCCGCGCCAGATCGTTCTGCTGGGGCACATCGATACTGTGCCCGGCGAGATCGCAGTGCGGGTGGAAGACGGGCAGCTTTACGGCCGCGGCAGTGTGGATGCCAAAGGGCCGCTGGCCGCCTTTATCGACGCGGCGGCGGCCGTGAGAGCCGCCCCCGGCTGGCAGGTGGTGGTGATCGGCGCCGTGGGTGAAGAGACCGATTCCATCGGTGCGCGCAGCGTGGTCGACCGTTACCGGCCCGAATTTGCCATCATCGGCGAACCCAGCCGCTGGGAGCGGGTGACACTGGGTTATAAGGGCTGTGCAGCGGCCATTATTCACACCCAGAAAACCGCCGGGCACAGCGCCCGCGCTGAAGAGAGCGCCTGCGACGCAGCCATTGCGATCTGGAACAGGCTTTACCAACGGGTGGAAGACTTCAACAGCAACAAAAAAGCCGCTTTTGACCAGATTCAGGCCAATCTGGGTGGCTTTTCATCACACAGCGATGGCTTTGCCGAAAACGCCGAGATCCAGATCCGCGCCCGGCTGCCGCTCGACCTGCCCCCCGCCGCCTGGTATGCCTGGGTCGAGGCGTGCGCCGGCGAAGCAGTGGTCGAACGCCGGGGATATGACATTCCGGCCTACCGCAGCGATAAAAATAGCCCGCTGGTGCGGGCGTTTCTGGGTGCGGTACGTGCCGAAGGCGGGCAACCGGGTTTTGTGGTCAAAACCGGCACGGCCGATCTGAACATCGTTGCCCCGGTGTGGGGCTGCCCGGCGCTGGCCTATGGGCCGGGCGACTCGGCGCTCGACCACACCCCCCATGAACACATCGATTTGCAGGAATATGCGCTGGGGGTCAGGGTGTTAAGCGGGGTGCTGCAAAGCCTGATGAAATAAACGTGGCAAATTTTAAATTTTCCCCGTTTTCAGCAGGCGCCGCCCCCCACCGGAGGGAACAGGTCAATTAAATCTCTGGAAAACAGGGCGGTGTGCAGATTGTCGGGCAGAAAGTGCACATCGCGCCCATTGACAAAGACATGCACATATTGCATCAGGCGGCCCTCGCCATCCAGCACCTCATTCCGCAGCACCGGGTAGGTCTCCACCAGCATATCCAACGTCTGCTGCACCGTACTGCCCTCGGGCAACGGTAGATCGACACTTTTCGCACCCACCAGCAAACGCAGTGTGGCATAAACGTTGATTTTCATCCCAGCTCCATGCAGAATAAATTGGATTCTATCTTCAAATTAATTTCATCAGATTGATCAACAAACTCTTAATCGGAGGGAAAGCGTAGGGAAAGGGTCAAGTAGGCAGCGCCGCAGCGTGCTATGATCTTTTTAAAGTTTTTGGACACTCCTCTTCTCCTCCGATATGAGAGCCGGGTAGGCGCCCCGGCTCTCACTATTTAACCCGGGCTGCGTTTCGGCGTCATCCTTTAACTGCGGTCTTTTAATTCTCCGCTTTTGACCTTATCATAGACCAGGGTAAGCACGCTGTCCCAATCCTGCGGGTCTGCAAAAAACGATTTCAACAGAAAATTAAAAGACTTGTCATCCCGAAAAATCAGAATCAAGTCCGCGGTGATTTTTGCCGCTGTGTAACTGCTCCACGGGTGTGAAAACTCGCCGTGCGCCGAGCGCAGTGTCAACCCCTTGTCGCCAACCTCGCCGCTCAAGACCTCCTGCATTTCCGGTCGTTTGCGCAGCATGGTCGCGGCCGTCAGCCGCGGATATTGCAACAGGTAAAAACCCGCCCCGATCAGGATGGCAATCGGGAAGAGATACTCGATCTGAAAACGTCCCACCGCAGTGACCATGCGGATTATAAAAAACACGATCATCACCACCATCGTTGTCAGCGAGATGATGGTGAACGTCTTGCGCAGCACCCCTTCGCGAATAATTTGCTCCAGTTCTTTCGCGTTTAACTTTCCAGAAAATGAATAACTCATTGGCTAACCCTTTTTTAATTTTTATGGATAGCTCGATCCCGGTAACAGAATCGACAGAGGCCCTGCGCCGGGTTCGGCGAAGAAAAGCAGCGCCCGGCAAACCTACTGTCAGAACAACCTACCCAGAATTAATTATAGCGGAGGAAAGCCCCAAAACGATGCAACAAAATGATGCGCACAACGTAGAAATAGACAGAAAGGATCGATCCTCCCATGGAACCCTCGCGCATAAAACACACCCTGACCGGGGTTGTCGGCTGCATTTTGATGGCCGGCATTTTTTTGGCCGGCTGCGCACCGATGGATGCCGCCCCTGTTCGCACAGGTACGATTGCCCTGGAAAGCTGCACCCTGACCGCTCCGGGGCTGACCTTTAGCCAGAATGCCCGCTGCGGTACACTGACCGTTTTTGAAAAACCTGAAACACAAAGCGGCAAAACGCTTGACCTGAAAATTGCAGTCATCCCGGCTCAGAGCAGCAGCCCGCTGCCCGATCCGCTCTTTCTGCTGGCCGGCGGCCCCGGTGAGGCAGCCACCCGCGCCTTTGTGCCTTTTGTGAAAGCCCTGGACCGGGTGAATTTCAAACGTGATCTGGTGCTGGTAGACCAGCGCGGCACCGGCGAAAACTCGCCCTTCCAGTGCCCGGCTGCCGAAGAAGCGTCCAAAAAGATCGACACCCAGGATACTGCCGCCCTGGCGCAGAATTTGACCCAATGTTATCACGAGGCCGGTGTTAACCCGCAGCAATATGCCACCCGAATCGCCGTGCAAGACCTGGACGCGGTGCGCGCCGGGCTGGGTTATGATCAGATCAACCTGCTCGGGGTCTCTTACGGCACCCGCGTCGCGCTGACCTACCTGCGCCAGTACCCCGGTCAGGTGCGCACCCTGACCCTCGACGGGGTGGTGCCCGACGGCTGGACACTGGGCAGCAGCGCCGACGCCGATTCACAGCGCGCGCTGGATCTAACCTTTGAGCGCTGCCTGGCTGATTCGGCCTGCGGGCAGACCTTTCCCGATCTGACCGCAGAGTTTAACCAACTGCTGACCACGCTGGAAGAAAAACCCGCCGCAGTTACCGTGCCAGATCCGCTGACCGGCGAAGATACCGCAGTTGAGCTCACCCGCGACAGCGCCGCCGGAACCATCCGACTGATCAACTACAACAGCGAGTACACCGCGCTGCTGCCCTGGATGATCCACCGTGCTGCGCAGGGCGATTATCGCCCTCTGGCCGCACAGCAGTTAATCGTCAACGGCGAACTGAGCGGCGCGCTTGATTTTGGAATGTATTACAGCGTCATCTGCCAGGAGGACGTGCCTTTCCTGCCGCAGGGCACGGCTGAAAGCGCCGGCTACTTGCAGTATGACTTTGACCTGCCGCGACAGTTATGCGCCGGTCTGGCCCTCACCCCGCAGCCCGCAGAACAACGCACCCCCTTTGCCGCCGATGTGCCCACCCTGATCCTCTCCGGCGAGGCCGATCCGGTCACACCGCCGGCCAACGGCGACCAGGCCGCGGCCAACCTGAGCAACAGCAAACATCTGGTAATTCCCCAGTTGGGTCACGGCAACATGACCCGCGGCTGTGTGCCCTCCATTTTGCGTGATTTTCTCGAAGCCGGTTCGGTCGAGAATCTGGATACCGCCTGTATCGAACAGATCAAAGCGCAGCCATTTTTCATCAGCCCGATGGGCCCACAGCCATAGGAGCCGCACTCATGATTGAAGTCAAAAATATCCACAAAAGTTTTGGCACGATCCAGGCGCTGCGCGGGGTTTCGTTTCAGGCCAAAGACGGTCAGATCACCGGCCTGCTGGGCCCCAACGGCGCAGGAAAAACCACCACGCTGCGCGTCCTCTACACCGTCTTGCAGCCCGACAGCGGCGAAGCAGCGATTAATGGCCTGGATATCCGCCGCCAGGCATTGCAAGTGCGCCAGTGCATCGGCGTGCTGCCCGATTCGCACGGGCTTTACCCGCGTCTAACCTCGCGCGAGAACATCCGCTATTTTGGTCAACTGCACGGTCTGAAAGGCGCGGCTCTGGACGATAAAATCAACACCCTTTCAAAACTGCTGGAGATGGAAGACATCCTCGACCGCCGCACCGAAGGCTTCTCGACCGGGCAACGCATGAAGGTTGCCATCGCCCGCGCCCTGATCCACGACCCGCAAAATGTAATGCTCGATGAGCCCACCGCCGGGCTGGATGTAATCAGCACCCGCTCGATGCGCACCTTTATCAGCCGGCTGCGCGATGAAGGCAAATGCGTGGTCTTTTCATCGCATATCATGCAGGAGGTTTCGATGCTGTGTGATCATATCGTGGTCATCTCCGCCGGGCAGGTGGCTGCCAGCGGCACACCCAATGACCTGCGCCGCGCCGCCGGAACCGAGAACCTGGAAGATGCCTTTGTGGCTGCCATCGGCAGTGAAGAAGGGTTGCAAAAATGAGCCGCATCTGGACCGTATTCAAAAAAGAAGTGATCGACAACCTGCGCGACAAACGCGCTTTGAGCAGCTCGCTGCTCACCCCGCTCTTTACCCCGCTGCTGCTGATCGCCCTGATCGCGGTGCTCGGCCGCACCGTAATGGCCGACCCGGCCGAAAAACCGCTGCGGCTGCCCGTATCGGGGGCCGAGTATGCCCCCGGGCTGATCGATTATCTGCGCCAGAACAATGTCGAGATTCTGCCCGCCCCAACCGACCCCGAAACCGCCGTGCGCAATGCCGAGGTCGATCTGGTGCTGGTGATCGACCCCGGTTATGCCGAAGAAATGCAGGCCGGGCGCTCCGCACCGGTCCGCATGGTGATCGATTCTTCCCGCCAGTCGGCGCTGCCCGCCTTGCAGCGCTCGCAGCAACTGCTGCAAACCTACAACGGCATTCTGGGCACCCTGCGGCTTCAGGCGCGCGGGATTAAC
>CAZQLE010000116.1:0-12282 GCA_964593905.1 uncultured Anaerolineaceae bacterium
CTCCCGCTGCGCCTGCAAAATCGCGGGCCAAGCCTGCCGCGGCAGATCAGGCGAAAGCCGCTGGTAAGGGGGCGGGTGGAGATAAGGCGGATGCTGAAAAAGAAAAAACTGCCTCCCGCGTCAGCAAGAAGGCAGTTGATGATCAGCCAGGGTTGTTTTAGGCGGCTGAAATCGTAAAAAATTTGTAATGATAGGCGATCTTGCCGTTTTGAATCCCAATGGTATCGCTGCCGTTGGTCACTTTGCCTTTGGAGGATGTGGCGGTCCAGGTAAACTGGCGGGTTGCGCCGCTGCCGCCTGTGGCGGTTAGCTTAAACGTTGCATTGGGCAATTTGTCAGTCAGCAATGCGTTATACCAGATTCGGATCGGTTCTGAACCTTGAATGCTTTGCGCAGCGGTGATATGAATGGCCGATGGGGTATACAGGGCGGCCACATTGGCCGGGTTACGGGTGTTCAGGGCGTTAACATATTGCTGAACCAGATCCACGGGAGTGGGGGTAGACGCCCAAGGGTAACCGGCAATGGTATCCCAGACGGGTTTCATAATGGTGCGGGCATAGTACCATTCGAAGAAATTGGCGGCCGCGAGGTTTTGCGCCCGGCATGAATTGAGAAACTCAAGGGTGTCGGCGGGGGTGGGCTGCCAATCGCCGGCCTTGTAGACCGGCCCGGTAGGAATGATGGGCCGCGAGGGACTGAGGGCCTGAAACTCACGCACACAGCGGCGTAGTTGCGCGTCGGGGTTATGCGCTGCCTGCCAGTAAACCTGGGGCATGTTGTAATCACATTTATTCAGAAAATCTTTCCAGGGCAGTTGGGGATGGTAGGTGGGAAACCGGTACGAACACAGCGCGACCGGCGTATTGGGGATGCCCTTGCGCAGATCTTCCATAAAACGGCGTGCTGCTGCGTCTCGACCGGGCAGCTTATATTCGGCTTCTGCATCGATCACATAACCATCCAGATTGAACTGTTTCACCCGCTGCACGGCGATTGCGGCTTCTCCGGCCGGGTTATAACCATAAACATAGTGCCAACCCCACACCTGAATGCCTTTTGCGCGCAAGGCCTGAACCACCGGAGGAACCAGGTCTACCTTGGTCGTTTTATCGATATTGTATGAATAAATCCCATCCGCGATCTTCAGCAGCACATGGGTTAAACCGGCTGCCTGGGCTGCGGTAGCAATAGCATTTGCATTTCCCCCTTCGCAACGGGCGATTTGCCAGATCATGAATCCTTTTCCCTGCAGCGCCATTTCCACCTCCCAAAAAAATCAAACAGGCTAACTTTCTGGCGATAAACTGCCTTCCAAACCCAGTTGCGGAGCAATTTTTCGCATCGCCAGGATGACATTATCGACATGTTGCCAGAGTTCCACTCCAAAATCAACGGCTGCTTGTGCCATTTCTTCGCGGTTTGTTCCGGCGGCAAAGGCCTTGTCTTTCCATTTTTTCTTTACCGATGAAGCGTTAAGATCATATAACGACCGTGAGGGCCTCACCAGCGTAACTGCGGTGATCAACCCGGTAATTTCATCGCAGGCCATCAGCGCCTTCTCCAAAGTCGTCTGGCGCGGATATTCTGCCGATGAACCGTGGCTTAGAATAGCGCGCACAATTTCTTCTGCGACACCTTTTTCCCTTAAAATCGGCGCCCCCAGAGCGGGATGCTCCTCGGCGGTGGGGTGAATTTCCCAGTCAAAATCATGCAACAAACCCGCTAAACCCCATTGTTCAACATCCTCACCCAGTTTTTCGGCATAAAACCGCATGGCGGCTTCAACAGATAGCATATGATTAACCAGGCTCTGGCTTTTGACATACTCGGTAACCATGTTCAGGGCTGTATTCCGATCCATTTTTTCTCCGACGATGTACGATCAAAGATTATTGACTGACATCGTCATTATACATGAACCTGCATCAATGCTTGCGGGTTCTTTTGTACTGGCTGTGTGAATTCGGGGGTAATTCACACAGCAAAACCCGCTCCACGAAAGGCGGTATGACCGGCTTAAACTGTATGATGCAAGTTTGGTGCCAGAAAGAGATTGGGTCTGAGCCGGTTGGAGAGAAAGATCAGTTTAAGGTTGGAGGGTGTCTTGCAGGTCGAGTATGCCGGTCTTGATCAGCTCTTCAAGTGGGGCGTAAACCTGATGTTCAACCGCCATAAAATCTTGAACATCATATTGAAATGCGGTTGAAACCAGTGTGCGCCCTTCGGGGGTTTTGATGATTTCCAGAAAGGCGACCATCAATTTTAAGCGCATATCTTCAGGCAGCTCAGGCAGGATGGCGATTCCGTCGTTGGGGATAACCGGATCGGTGCGGTAGAGAATGGGCACGCGGAAGAGTACATCCCGCAGATCAGAAACCGCGGTGGAGGTGCGCGGGTCGCCCGAAATGGCAAAGGTGACGCCAAAATCGCAGATATTTTTTACATACAGCGCCCGGATTACCGCTGAATGATCCTGCAGGAACGCTCCGGTGGTAAAGGGGATATTTAATTTTTTAAGCATTCCGGCCGGAACTGCATAACCGGAGGGCGAAGCGGGGTTGATCCAACATGGTTTTTTGCCTGCCAGTTGCTGTAAGGCCGAACCGGCTTCGGCGGTGTTGGCCCCGCTGACCGGATCGTAAAACAGGGTGAAGCCGCTGTCGGCGTTGACCAGAAACTGGGCCCCATAATTGAAGACCCCAAAATGATTGCTGATAACCAGAATATTGGCGTAGCCCTGTTCGTGTGCGTAGAGGTAAGGCAATGGAGGCAGCCAGGCAATTTGAATGACCCCGGATTGCATTTCTGCGGTCAGTGCCGTCAGATCGGGGTAGGATTTAGCCGAAACGGTGTAGCCGGTCTTCTCGCTAAGCAGGGCGGCCAACTGTGACAGCGATTCATCATAACCCGTAACGGCCGCTCCCAGCAGGATGGGGTTTTGCGGGTCGCCTAAAGGTTTTGGCTCGGGGGTCGGCGAGGCAATGGGCGTTTGCGTGGGCAGCGGTGTAGAAGTGGCCGAAAAAGCGGCCGGCATACTGCAACCCGAAATGGCGACCATCCATGCAAACATCAATCCGACCGCGGTCAGGATGGCGATCCGTTGTGCGGGTTTCTTCATTGCGTTTGCCCCCTGTTATGTTGCCAGTGGTTAGGTTTCAGTTGCATCTTAACCGATTATAATCAATTTGAGTGTGAACTTCATAATTGGGTCCATTTTGTTTGATCGATGAGGCGAGGAAAACATGTCAACGGGTGCAAAAATCTTTCTTGGTCTGCTGACGGCTGGCCTAATTGTGGCCCTAATAGTGGGCGTTTTCCTGGTTTTATTCCAGGTCTTTAATCGAACAACGCTTGAGACAATCCGCCCGGTTCAAGAGGCCAACCAGACCGTGCAAACCCAGGTGGCGCAGTTGTTAAATCCGACCCCTACGGTTAAACCCGATCCGATCACCATTATTCATGAAGTGCGTTCTCTGGCGCGTTTGGAAACGATCCAATATTCGGTTGAAAAGGTGATTACCGCCGAGTTAAATCAGGGCGCTTTTGATTTTCTCTTTGGCGACCGGCTGCTGCTGGTGGCGCATGGCGCTGTTATTGCCGGGGTCGATTTGCAAAAATTGCAAGACTCTAATTTTGTGATAAAGGATGATGTGTTGTATGTGGCGCTCCCTCCGGCCGAGATTTTTTCTGCGGCTCTGGATAATAGCAAATCTTATATCTATGACCGCAGCACTGGTCTGTTGCAAAAAGGGGATCTGAACCTGGAAACACAGGCGCGGGTTGCCGCCGAAGAGGAAATTCGTAAGGCAGCTTTGGAAGACGGAATTCTGGAGCAGGCGCGTATTAATGCGGAAAATTATCTCTCACGGCTGCTCAGGCAACTGGGGTTTCCGGAAGTGGTATTTGGAGCACCGTAAATTGGCATTCCGTTTTTGAGGTTTAAACCGCCATCATTGCAGAAAGGATATTCGGGCATGAGCACAAAATCTTCCAGTGTTCAACTGGTTGAAGCGCGAAAGGAAGTTGAAATTCACCTCCCCGATGGGCGGGTGTATTCGGGGCCGCGGGGGATCAGCGTGGGGGAGTTTCTTCAGGCGGCTGAGTTTTTAAGCCCGATCCCGGTGATGGGTGCAGTGGTGAATGGCGAACTGCGGGAACTTACTTTCCCCATTCATCTGGAAGCGCGGGTTAGCCCGGTGACTCTGGCAGATGCCGATGGCTCTCGAATTTATCGCCGCTCTTTAACCTTTTTGCTGAGCGCCGCGTTTGAACGGCTGTACCCTGACCGTGTTCTGGGGGTGGACCATTCGGTTGCCTCGGGTGGTTTTTTCTGCAAGGTTAATCACGGTTCGCCATTGACCGATGTTGAAGTGGCTGCTCTTGAAACAGAGATGCAGCACATTATTGCAGCCGATTTGCCTTTTGAGCGCCAGGAAGTTCCCTTGCTGGAAGCGCAAGAGTATTTCATTCACAAGGGGCAGCAAGACAAGGTGCGCTTGATGGCGTATCGGAGCAAACCGTACCTGGTTTTGTATTCCTTGCAAGAGTATAAAGATTATCACCACGGCTATATGGTCCCGTCTACGGGCTATTTAAAGTGGTTCAAATTGCACCCGGTGTTGCCGGAGGGGTTTATTCTTCAATATCCCCGCCGCCATGCGCCCACTGAAATTCAAGAATTGCCCGAAGCATCCAAACTGTTGGATACTTTTCGCCAATATGGCAACTGGTTGGAGAACCTGGGCATTGATAGTGTGGGGGCCTTAAATGATGCCATCCGTGACAAACGAATCCGCGAGGTGGTGCTAATCTCAGAAGCCCTGCACGAGCAAAATATCGCTCAGATTGCCCGGCGCATTGCCGCAGAATCCAATCGGGTGCGAGTCATCTTGATCGCCGGGCCCTCTTCATCGGGGAAGACGACTTTCAGTAAGCGTCTGACCGTGCAACTGCTGGCACAGGGGATTTCGCCGGTGCCGATTGAGCTGGATAATTATTTTGTGGATCGTGATTTGACCCCGCGCGATGAAACCGGCCAGTTTGATTTTGAAGCCTTGAGCGCCCTCAACACTGATTTGTTGACCCAACAGTTGCAAGCACTGATCGCGGGTGAAGCGGTGGTGCTTCCGCGCTACAACTTTCACAGCGGCAAAAGCGAAACCGGAGAAACACTGCGCCTGGTGAAAGATCAAATTATTATTCTGGAAGGGATTCAAGGTTTAAACCCGCGGTTGATTCCGCAAATTCCGGCGGATCAGACCCGCCGCATTTATATTTCAGCGCTCACCCAGCTTAACCTGGACCGTTATAACCGGATTTCGACCACCGATACCCGTTTGATTCGCCGCATTGTGCGCGACGCGCGTGAACGGGGGTATTCGGCCCAGCAGACCATTCAGCGCTGGGAATCTGTGCGGCGCGGAGAAAAACGTTATATTTTCCCGCACCAGGAAAATGCGGATGAGATGTTTAATTCTGCTCTGGCCTATGAGCTTTCAGCGCTTAAGCTGTTGGCCGAACCTTTGCTGCGTCAGGTGCCTTATGGAACCCCGGAACATGTTGAATCCAAACGGTTACTGGCCTTTTTGGAGTGGTTCCAACCGGTGGATGAAAAATTGATCCCGGATAATTCGATCTTGCGCGAGTTTGTGGGTGACTCGATTTTGAAAGATTTTAAAATCTGGCACAGTTCCGCCGATTTTTAGATATCTGTTCTCAATAAAGCATACCGGCCGCAGATCGTTCGCGGCCGGTATGCTTTTATTTTGGCTTTTATTGGATGACCCGAAGGTTAGATATGTTTGCGCAGAACTCTGCCAAGGCGGGCTATGCCTTCGTTGATTAACTCGGGCCTTGAATTTGAAAAATTGAGCCGCATGGTATTGTAGCCGCCGCCGTTGGCAAAGAACGATGCCCCCGGCACGTAGGCTACTTTATCTTCCAGCACTTCGGCCAACATTTCTGTCGTGTTGATCTTCTCGGGCAGGGTTACCCAGAGGAATAACCCGCCTTCGGGGCGTGTCCACACGGCCGTTGATGGCATATGTTCTGCCAGACAGTCCAACATTACATTGCGGCGCTCGCGATAGCAATCGTTGATTTTGGTCACATAGCTGCTGAGGAACCCGCCGTGCCCCACTTCATAGGCAACCATCTGGTTGAAGGTGGATGTATGCAGATCGGTGCCCTGTTTGGCCTGGATCATTTTGGCAATCACTTCCTGGGGGGCAATGACCCAGGCCAGGCGAATACCCGGCGCCAGGATTTTTGAGAAGGTGCTGAGATAAATGACATTGCCCGAGTATGGACAGCATTCGTTGCGCATCTGGCTGTCAACCACTTCAACCGCCGGCAGGTGCTCTCCTTCAAACCGAAGCTGCCCATAAGGATCATCTTCGATAATGGGCACCCCATAGCGGTCTGCAAGGCGCACCAGTTCATGCCGGCGTTCCAGGCTGAGGGTGATACCGGTAGGGTTCTGGAAATTGGGCAGCACATAAATGAATTTTGGCCCTGCCCGCAGCGCTTTTTCCAGTTCTGCGGTGATCATTCCATTTTCATCTGAGGGAACGGCCACATATTCAGCGCCGTAAGCATTCCAGGCCTGGAGCGCGCCGAGATAAGTCGGGTTTTCGACCAGAATGCGGTCTCCGCGGTTGATGAAGATCTTTCCCAGAAGATCGAGCGCCTGTTGAGAGCCGGAGGTGATCAAAATATTATCGGCATCAACCTGAATGCCGTTGGTGACGGCGTGTCGGGCGATCATTTCACGCAATGGCTGGTACCCTTCTGTGGTGCCATATTGCAGCGCCTCAGGACCGCTTTGATCCAAAACTCGAATGCAAGCTTCCTTAAACTCTTGCACCGGAAAAACTTCCGACGCTGGCATCCCCCCGGCGAAAGAAATCACATCTTTGCGTTGCGTTATCTTCAGCAGCTCACGAATTGCTGATCCTTTCATCCGTTGAGTTCGCTGAGCATAACGGTGATCCCAAGGTGTTTGCATTTTTTCTCCTTAATAGGTTTGGGTTGAACTGAGCAAGGAAGACCCTGGTGAAATTAAATAAAGTGCGGGCTTCGCGAAGCCCGCAATGAGGATTTCAGGGATTTTAAATAAACCTCCTAGAACCAGGCTGCAAATCATGAAGCCATCCATCAAGCGAGTGGGAGAGTTGACACACATCTTAATGCTCCGGTTTAGGAAAAACATCCTGTTCGAACACCTTTATTTTAATAACCCAGATTTTTGAATTCAAGTTACGTTTGTCAGGCAGGGGTCATGTTTGAAATTTTTTTCACCAGCCAATCCACGATGGTTTGCAAGACCTGATCCTGAAAGGGTTCATTATGCAATTCATGAAAACCATTGGGCCAGGGCACAAACGTAATATCACCCTTGATCTGTCGGCTAAATTGTTCTGTGGCTTTGTGGCTGGTCAACCGATCGGCTGTGCCGTGGATTAACAATACGGGTTGTGCATAAGTTCTCTTTTGACGCAGCATCCATTTTCCGCAATCAATAATCTGGGTGCCCAAAGCAGCCGATACACGATCGTGGGTGAGGGGGTCATCTTGATATGCTTTAACAATCACCGGGTCTTGTGAAAGCCCGCTGAGTATCAGGCCATTGGCCATTGCAACCGAGGGTGTTAATCGCGACAAGATTTTGCCGGCCAGCAATTTCCAACCGGGAATGGGTTCTGCCGGCGACAGACCGGGGCTGGTCGCAATGATGCCGCTTACTTTGCCGGGTATTTTGAAACCATAATACAACACCAGGCTGCCCCCCAGGCTGTGTCCGTATAAAAAGCAGGGGGTTTTGGGATAACGGGTCTGGGCATAGGTTACAAAATGGTCGATATCGGCGACTGCGGCATTGTAAGAGGGAATATGGCCGCGCTGCCCACTGGATGTGCCATGACCGCGATGGTCGAACCCGATGACGGCATACCCCATGGAAACATACCGCTGGATGACATGTATGTACCGGTGTTGATGTTCACCCAGGCCATGCACCAGAATGATGCAGGCGCGGGGTTCATCATCGGGGGCCCATTCAGTCCAGGCCAATGACCAACCACCGGGCGTGGTCCACACACTTTCAGTCTCGCGCATAGTTTTGACCCTCTTTCCTCAAAATAAATGCTCCTGGTTTTACCGTTTTTAGCGGAAAAGATCGCACAACACTGTTTTCACTGCCCTATCTGGCGCGAAATACATTAATTCGCCTTCTTTGCCAGCCGGGACTATAATACCCCTATGGATTGTACCCACCCGGGCCAGTGTGGTAAAGTCTGAATTTGAGCTGTTTCTTCGGTTAAACACCCGAAAACGGCTCAAATTTCAGAGGACTTTTCGGGTGTTTAAGTAGTTGTAACGGGTTTTGATGCCGGTCCCGGAAAACCCGCGCTTTATGGTGTACTTGAGTGTAGCGCAGCCTTTCCGTTTCGGCAAGGTAAATATTTCTGGAGGATTGGAAAAGATGGATGTTCGCGCACAGAAACTTGCTGAGTTGATGGTGAATTATTCCGTTGCAGTGAAGCCCGGTGATCGGGTGTTAATCGATGGGAGCGCTGCTGCTGCTCCGCTGCTCCGGCCGATTTATGCTGAAGTGCTTAAAGCGGGTGGGCATCCGTTAATGTTTCTCGATCTACCCGGTATCGATGAGATTTTGTATCAATATGCCACCGATGACCAGCTCGGGTATGTTCCTGAGCCTGTTCGCTATGCAATGGACGAGTATGATGTGTTTATCAATTTAATTGCAGATACCAATACCAGGTCGCTCAACCAGGTCGATCCTTCAAAACTTGTAACTCGAAGGCGCGCCCGAAGAGACTTAATCAACCGGTTTTTCCAGAGAGCGGCCGAAAAGAAACTGCGCTGGACCCTTACCCTGTTTCCAACAGAAGCCCATGCCCAGGATGCTGAAATGAGCCTGGCCGCATATGAAGATTTTGTGTACGGGGCCAGTTTGCCAGATCTGAATGACCCGGTGGGTTACTGGAAGCGCTTTTCAGCCGGGCAAGATCATCTGGTGGACTGGTTGAAGGGCAAGCGAAATGTTCATATCCGGTCAACTGAAACCGATTTGCGTTTTTCAATTGAGGGGCGCCAGTTCATCAATTGTGATTGTCATGAAAACGTCCCGGATGGCGAGATATTCACCGGGCCGGTAGAGAACAGCGTGAACGGGGCGGTCTATTTCTCTTACCCGGCGATATTTGGCGGCCGTGAGGTCAGCGGGGTGCGGCTGTGTTTTGAAAACGGCAAGGTGGTGAAAGCCTCTGCTGAGAAAAACGAAGAATTTTTGCTCAAAACCCTGGATACGGATGAAGGTTCCCGTTATGTGGGCGAGTTTGCGATCGGCACCAATACCTCAATTACACAATTCACTCATCAGATTTTGTTTGACGAAAAAATCGGCGGGAGCTTCCACATGGCGTTGGGCGCCGGGTTCCCCGAAACGGGCAGTAAGAACGAATCGTCGCTGCACTGGGATATGATTAATGATATGCGTAGCGGCGGTGAAATCTGGGTGGATGGCGAATTATTTTATCAAAACGGGAAATTTGTGGTTAAACCTTGAAAGGTGATATGGAAGAACAATCTGTTATTGCCGGAGCGGGCCAGCCAAAAATTGAGACCGGCGGATGCTTAAACCCCCTGCTGCTGGCCGGGCTGCTCATCTGGGTTGTGATGGTCGGTATTGCAGCGCTGGTGACTGGCTGGTCGGTGGAACAATTATTGTTTGAAGGTTCGCTGCCGGTGTCCGACAGCCGTTGGGCGGCCATCTTATTCCCCGGGGGGCTGGTGGCTCTGCCTGCCCTGGTGTTGGCCTTGGCAATCCGCCGGCAGCCTTACCGGGCGTTTTTTCAGGCGTTTACAGCGGCTGGGATCTTTCTGGCCCTGATGACGCCCACCCGACTGCTGCGGGTGGATGATTTTCAGAAAGTAACCGGACTGCAAATTGTGATGATGCTGGTCTTTCTGGTCTTTATGCTGCTATGGCGAGTGGTTGGGGCCGCCGCAGCACAGAAAACCACCCGTAGCGGGCAGGGTTGGGCGGCAGGTTTGTGGCTTGGTTTGCTGGCTGGTTTTCCATTTGTGGCTCTGGGGGCCCTGGGCAGCCTTTTGGATACCGCGCTGGCATTTGCTGCTGCGCTGATTTTTGCCATGTGTGCCGTTGGGGTGAGCGACATGGCTGGAAGCGCGCTGCCCGAGACGGGCGAGGCGAGAAACAGTCTGAAATCATTGCTGCTGCTGGGGGCTGTGGATTCGTTTTTGCTGCTGCTGCTCTGCGCCGGGCTGGCGCAAAATGGAAATCAAATTCTGTTGGCGGCAGTCTTGCCGGGGATTGGTTTTGGCATTCCTTTTCTCAACGAACGGTTCCGTCTGGCCGGACAAAAGGCGCGCCTGGCCGGCGGGGTGTGGGTGATGCTGGTGGTGTTCTGGGTTCTGGCTGCGTTTGATCCAGATGAATTGATGTCGGTGGTGGGTATGACCTGGCAGGAACCGCTGGGTCTGGCGGCGATCACGGCTCTGATTTCCTGCGGGGTTATCTTGCTGCAGGTGCTAGTGTTGATTATTATCACGCGAAAACCGGCCAGACCGCGCACATTCCCGGTTGGCGCGCTGTTGATGAGCGCAGTGACCTTTGTGTTGCTGGCGGGGGTGTATCTGTTTGTGGGGCAGCCGGGTTTTTACGGTGAGAAGTTATTTGTGATCCTTGCGAACCAGACGGATGTCAGTGATCTGGCAGCCATTGGCGACCCCCATGAACGGCGCTCGGCGGTATTCGAGCGTTTAACCCAGAGCGCTGCCGAAAACCAGCAAGACCTGCGGGCGCAGCTTGACCGGTTTGGGCTGGATTATCAGCCGTTTTATCTGGTCAATGCGCTGGAAGTGCGGGGCGGGCCGGTGGTGCGCTGGTGGCTGGAGCAGCGCAGCGATGTGGACCGGGTTTTGGTCAACCCTGTTTTGCGGCCTTTGCCACTCTCGATGCAAGAAACGACAGGTACACAATCTGCACCGGCTGCACCGGAATGGAATCTTACCCTGATTGGCGCAGATCGAGTGTGGAATGAGCTGGGGGTTTCAGGTGAAGGGATCGTTGTCGGCCAATCTGACAGCGGGGTTCAGTTTGATCACCCGGAGTTTGCTGAACGATATCGGGGTGTGAAAATGGGCGATGATTACAACTGGTTGGACCCGTGGTACGGGACGCAAAAACCGGTTGATCTGGGCGGGCACGGCACACATACGCTGGGGTCGATTCTGGGCAAATCGGTCGGGGTGGCCCCGCAAGCAGAATGGATAGCCTGTGCGAACCTGGCCCGTAATCTGGGGAACCCGGCTTACTATCTATCCTGTATGCAGTTTATGCTGGCGCCTTATCCGCAGCAGGGTGACCCGTTTGAAGACGGTGACCCGGCGTTGGGGGCCAATGTGCTCAATAATTCATGGGGCTGCCCAGATGTGGAGGGCTGCGACCCGAACGTCTTTTTGACAGCTATGCGTGCCTTGCGCACCGCAGGCGTGTTTGTGGTGGTCTCAGCCGGAAATTCGGGTTATGAAAGCTGTGGATCGGTTTCTGCGCCACCGGCCATCTATGCCGATGTGTATACGGTTGGAGCGGTGAATGCCAATGGTGTTCTGGCGGCTTTTAGCAGCCTTGGCCCGGTGGATGTGGATGGCAGTTCACGAACGAAACCTGATATTATTGCTCCCGGCGAAGGTGTTTTATCGGCCTATCCGGGAAATAGCTATGAATTTGCCAGTGGAACATCGATGGCCGGGCCGCATGTGGTTGGGGTTGTGGCGTTGATGTGGTCGGCAAACCCGGCTTTAATGGGTGATATTGAAACCACTACGCGAATTTTAAATGAAACTGCCGCTCCTTACGACCAGACCATTCCAGAGTGTGCCGCGGCCAACCCGAAAAATGCGGTGGGTTCAGGACGAGTGGATGCTTATGCGGCGGTAAAAGCCGCGCAGGCAGCGGGCGGCATAGATTAATGGGTATCAACCGCCCGGGGAGCCGAAACCTATGATTGAGAATGGGGTTTTTCTCCTTAAACTAAATAGTCAGGACATTGCAATCTTATGGTAGAGATCCCGGACGACCAGGCATTAAGTGGCGCGGTCGAAGGCAGCAAAGAATCTTTTTCCATCCTCTACCAACGGTATGTGGATCGCATTTATAACTACATCTATTACCGTACCGGTAGCGTGGCAGATTCAGAAGATTTGACAGCGCGCGTTTTCTTTCGGGCGATG
>CAZQLE010000117.1:0-12202 GCA_964593905.1 uncultured Anaerolineaceae bacterium
ACCAATGACGACTGGAAATGAATTTATCCGCCAGACCGGCTATCACAAAACCCCTGAATCGGCACAGCGCCAGGGGCTGCCCCAACCCCCATTGGAACTGCCCTACCCTCCTGCGGCGCGGTTAATTGAACTGCCTGCCCCCGCGACGCTGGATATGCCCGGCATTGATCTGCGCCAGGCGGTGGAACAGCGGGTGACGGTGCGGAAATATGCGGCGACCCCGTTAAGCCTGGCCGAGCTGGCTTATCTCTTGTGGATGACCCAGGGGGTGAAACAGGTGAGCAACCGTCCCGCCACGCTGCGCACAGTACCCTCGGCCGGGGCGCGCCATGCGTTTGAGACGTATCTGTTGATCAACCAGGTTGAAGGGCTGGAGCCGGGTGTCTATCGTTATGCTGCCCTGGAACATGCCCTGATTGCGCTGGATCTTTCAGCGGGCGCGGCCGAAAAGCTGACCTCGGCCTGTCTGGAACAAAAGCAGATTCTCAACAGCGCTGTGACATTCTTCTGGGTGGCAGTGGTCGAGCGGATGATGTGGCGCTATCCTGAGCGCGGGTATCGCTATCTATTTTTGGATGCCGGGCATGTGTGCCAGAATCTGTATCTGGCGGCCGAGGCGATTGGCTGCGGGGTGTGCGGAATTGCCGCCTATGATGATGATCTGCTTAACCCGGCTCTGGGGTTGGATGGCGAGACCCTGTTTGTGGCTTATGCCGGTTCGCTGGGTAAGAAAGGCTGACCCCGTGTTTTGGCAGATGTTCAGAAACCCGGCGGGGCTGCCTGCCCGTGTGAAGCAAAACGCGCGGCCGGGTGCCTTTCTGGGGATGGGGTTGGTGATCGGGCTGGTGCTGGGCGCCTGCCGGGTTTCGTTCAACGCCGCACAGGCGACCGCCGCCCCGACGGTTGCGACCCCGCCGCCGGCAAACACCGTTCTGGCGCCTGTCGCGGCGCAAGACCTGCCAAAACCGTCGCTCTTTGCAGAGGGCTGGACGGATGAGACGCCCTTTAAGGCGGATATCAACCCGGCGGATCTGACGAGCTTGCAGCGCCTGGCCGATGCAGCGGTGTATCACATGGATTTGACCCTGGACGACAGCCTGACGCAAATGGCCGGCCGCATGGAAGTGCGCTACGTCAATCACCGGCCGCACCCCCTGGACGAGGTTTATTTTCGTCTTTTCCCCAACCTGTTTGGCGGAAAGCTGACGGTGGGTGCGGTTAAGGTCAATGGTGAAGCGGCCGATGCCACGCTGGAGGAGCAGGACAGCGCCCTGCGTGTCAGACTCCCGGCGTCTCTGGCGGCCGGGCAGGCGGTGATTGTTGCCCTGGACTGGGATCTGGAGATCCCGCAGGAAGGGAACAGCAATTACAACACCTTTGCCTTTGCCGATGGGGTGCTGGCGCTGGCCCAGTTTTATCCGTTGATTCCGGCCACGGACGCAGACGGCTGGTATGTGCGCGTGCCGCCGCAGTTTGGCGATGTGCCCTTTGTGGAGGCGTCTTTCTACCGCGTGCGGGTGACTGCGCCGGCGGGTTTTCGGCTGGCTGGCTCGGGCAGGGTAAGCGAAGATCGTGCGACCGGTGGACGGCAGGTATGGGAGTTCAACGCCGGTCCGGCGCGCGATTTTTATCTGGCCGGGGCGGCGCAGCTCGATTGTCGCGAGAAGGTGGAAAACGGGCTTACCCTGCGGGTGTGCGGGGTGAACCTGGATGGTGAGAGCATGCGCACCATGCTGCAATTAATGTCTGAGGCGGTGACAGCGATGGGAGCGGCGTATCAACCCTACCCCTATGCCGAACTGGAGGTCATTGCCACCCCGACCAGTGCGCTGGGGGTGGAGTATCCGGGGGTGATTGCCATGAACCAGCGCCTGTTCGACCCCGCGGCTCAAATGGGTCAGGTCTCGGGGAGGGTTATGCGCGAGACCACGCTGGTGCATGAAATTGCCCATCAGTGGTTTTATAACCTGGTGGGCAATGATCAGGTGGATGAACCCTGGCTGGATGAAGCGCTGGCGCAGTATGCCACCTATCAATTCTACCGCGACCAGTATGGCGCAGGGGCGGGCGAAGGGCTGCGCCAGTCATTTGAAGACCGCTGGGGGCGGGTGGAACGGGCTGAAACCCCGATTGGGCTGGCAGTGGATGCGTATGCAGACAGCGAGTATGGCGCGATTGTCTATGGCCGGGGGCCGCTCTTTTTGATCGCCGTCGAAGAAGAAATTGGCCGCCCTGCGTTTGCAGCATTTCTGAAACAATATTCAACCGAATATGCCTGGCGAATTGCCTCCACAGAAACGTTTCAATCTTTGTTGGAACAGACTTGCGGCTGTGACCTGGATTCGATGTTTGCCGAATGGGTGTTGGAACCTTAAGGGTGTACCCCAGGCCCGGAATTTGAAATTTTGTAGGCTTTTAGGGTGCGTTCTCTAGCCGCGGCATGGTCGACCAGCGGCGCCGGGTAACTTTGGCCGATTTGAACCTGGCTGCTGCGCTGAAGGTCGGGGGGCATTTGCCAGGGGGTGTGGATGAATGTCTCTGGCACATTGCGCAGTTCGGGCACCCAGCGCCGGATAAAGGCCCCCTGCGGGTCAAATTTCTTGCTTTGCAGGATGGGGTTAAACACCCGGAAATAGGGCGCCGCATCGGTGCCGACCCCGGCCGTCCACTGCCAACCGCCGTTATTGGCTGCCGGGTCGCCATCCACCAACTGCTGCATAAACCAGCGTTCGCCTTCCTGCCAGTTGATCAACAAATCTTTCACCAGAAAAGAAGCGACGATCATTCGTCCGCGGTTGTGCATCCAGCCTGTTGCGGCAAGCTGGCGCATATTGGCATCCACAATCGGAAAGCCGGTCTGCCCGTCTTTCCAGGCCTTCAGTTCCGCCGGGGCGTAACGCCAGGGGATATGTTGTAAAGAGGGGGTAAAGGCGCGGGTCAAAACGCCGGGGTGGTGATATAAGATGGTGTGATAAAACTCACGCCAGATGATTTCATTGAGCCAGGTCTCTGCGCCGGGCAGGCCAGTCTGGCTGAGGTGCAGCGCGGCCTGGGCTGCCAGCCGCACCGAGACCAGGCCAAACCGCAGATAGGGTGAAAGCGCCGAGGTGCCTTCACAATCGAGAAAATTGCGCGCGTCAGGATATTGCGCAATTTTTTCCTGCAAGAAAACTTCCAGCCGGCGCAGCCCTTCGGCTTCGGAGGCGGGGAAAAGATCTGACGGATTGGCGAAGGGCAGCGGCTCGGTGGGCAGATTGGCCGGGGTTGGGATATGATCGGGCGGCTGCGGATCGCTGCGCAGTGGAAACGGCAGCGCTTTCCAGGCTTTGCTAAAGGGGGTGAAAACCGTATAGGGGGCGCCGTCGGCTTTCACAACGCTGGCCGGGTGGTGAACCGTCACCCCGTGGGTGAGTTCCAGCGGCAAATGTCTGGCCACGGTCTCGTCACGCCGGCGGGCATAGGGAGAAAAGTCTTCCTGGGCGAGGATGAGTTCGGCCTGTGTTTCGTCCATCAGGCGGGTTAACTGCGCCAACGGTTCACCGCTGCGAACCAGCAGGGCAGACCCGCGTTTTCTTAACCCGTCATCCAGGGCGTGCAGCGCGGCAAAGAGAAAGGCTGTGCGTTTCTCGGCCGGTTTTTTGAGCAGCAGGGGGTCCAGAATAAAAACGGGGATAATCTGATCTGAACGGCGCAGCGCCTGTTCCAGGGCCGGGTTATCGTGCAGGCGTAAATCTCTACGAATCCACCAGATGGTTGTTTTCATGGTTTTATCATATCTCAGGCAAAGGGGAATTTTGAGACCGTGTATAACCTCTTAAACAGCGGAAGGCCGCCAAAATTAGCGACCTTCCTGTTTGGGCTGCGGCATCCTTTAAGCTGTTACCAGGAGGGATGCCGCAGCCATGGGTTTAAAACAACTATCCATTTTCGACATCACCTCCTGTCCATAAAGATGGCAATTAGAGGGGGCGATTGGTTCCGCCGTAAAGTTATTGTGCCTGAAACAATGCCAAAAGTCAAGTTAGGAAATGCTTAGAGAAAATTGTAAAACGCCAGACGCAGCCAGGCAGGGGTAAACGGAGCCATTCGCAACTTTGCGTAATGGCCCTGATAAATAGCGCGGATTGCTTGACAACCTGCCAGCTTCCTAGTAGAATTACGAACGTCGCCGAGATAGCTCAGTTGGTAGAGCACACGACTGAAAATTGTGGTGTCCTGGGTCCGATCCCCAGTCTCGGCACACAAAACGCCCCGCAAGGGCGTTTTTTGTTTGCCGGCCGGGCACTTAAAATGTGGACTTTGCCTCCATACCCCGAGTCGTTTCAATTTTTGATACAATCGTTAGCAAATGAAACAAAAGACCCTTGCTTTTACGGCAGCGGCGTTGATGGTGGTTATTGGCGCACTGCTCTTGTTCCGGGGGCTGCAACGGCCGGTGACGATTGTGCTGGATGGTTTCCCGGTGGTGGTGCAAACCCGCGCGATGACTGCGGAGGGGGTGTTGAATTTCGCCGGTGTCGCTTTACAGCCCGGCGACCGGGTTAGCCCGGCCAGATCGGCTTTGCTGGGTTGGAATGCGGTGGTGCAGGTGGACCGTTCGCGTGTTGTCCAGATCTGGACCTCGCCTTCACAGCCGCCTCAGGTGTTTACCAGCCGCGGGCGTAACGCGGGTAATTTGCTGGCTGAGGCCGGTATCCTGTGGTATGCCGGCGACCGGGTGAAGGTGAACGGTGTGGAGCTTGGGCCAGACCAGCCGCTGCCCTTAAGTGCCGGGCTGGTGCTGCAATTCCTTCCGGCCAGCGGGTTGACCATTGAGGCCGATGGGCAAAAACGGCTGGTCTTTTCAGCCGCGCCCACGGTGGGTGAGGCCCTGTGGGAACAGGGATACCGGCCGCGACAACAGGATTCCGTTTCGGTTGCACTGGATGCGCCCTTGAGCGCGGGCATGTCGATTACACTGCGCAGCGCGCGCCCATTGACGATTCACACCGCCGCGGGTGAGCGGGTGGTTGCGACTGCTGCGAGCACGGTGGGTGAGGCGCTGGCGGATGCCGGTTTGACCTTGCAAGGCCTGGATTACGCAATTCCCGATGAGGGCGCGCCCATCCCCGAAGATCGGATCGTGAAGATCGTGCAGGTGCGCGACGAATGGGTGCTTAACCAGGAGGCGGTCCCCTTTGAAAATGAGTTTGTTGAAGACCCCAACCTGGCCCTGGGGCAGACCGGGGTTGTGGAACCCGGACAGTATGGCGTGGATGCTGTGCGCGTGCGTGTGCGCTGGGAAGATGGGCAGGAGGTCAGCCGGGGCGAAGAAAGCCGCTGGACGGCCGCCGAACCGCGCGCCCAGAAGAGCGGTTATGGCACCCGGGTCGAGATTCAGACCGTGGATACGCCTTCGGGTGCGTTGGAGTATTACCGGTCTGTGACCGTTTATGCAACATCTTATTCACCCTGCCGCTCGGGGACCGAGAAATGTTACCCCGGCACTGCCAGCGGAATGAAAGTGCAGCGCGGGGTGATCGGTGTAACCCGCGCCTGGTATAACCTGTTTGCCGGGCAGCGCGTGTATGTGCCGGGGTACGGCGTGGCCGTGATCGGCGATGTGGGCGGCGGTGTGCCCGGAAAACACTGGATTGATCTGGGCTTTACAGATGAGGAATTTGAAGCCTGGCATCAAAATGTGACCTTATATTTTTTGACCCCCGTACCGGAGAATGTGCCGTGGATCCTTCCCTGAAGCTGACGCCGCTTAATATTACCGATTTGCTGCACCGGCATGGTCTACATGCCAAAAAAGGGCTGGGGCAGAACTTTCTGGTCGATGCCGGGGCGCTGCAAAAGATTGTTGCCGCGGCAGAGATCGCACCCGATGGGCTGGTGTTGGAGATTGGCCCAGGGCTTGGCAGCCTGACGCGTTATCTGGCTGCTGCCGCGGGTGAGGTGGTGGCGGTGGAACTGGACCGGGAGATGCTGCCGGTGCTGGCAGAAGTGTTGGCGCCGTGGCCGAAGGTGCAGATTGTGCAGGGCGATATTCTGGAACAGGACCCGGCCGGGCTGGTGGGCAACCGGCCCTACATTGTGGTGGCCAATATCCCCTATTACATCACTTCGGCGGTGATCCGTCATCTGTTGGAAGCGCCTGTGCAGCCCACGCGCATGGTGTTGACCATGCAATTGGAGGTGGCGCAGCGTATTTGTGCCCAACCGGGCGATTTGAGCCTGCTGGCGCTCAGTGTGCAGGTTTATGGCGTCCCGCGCATCGCGGTACGCATTCCGGCCGGGGCGTTTGTGCCGGCCCCCAAAGTCGATTCGGCAGCCCTGCGGGTTGATCTGCTGCCCGAACCGCGCATTCCACAGGCGCAGTTGGAGCGCTTCTTTCAACTGGCGCGGGCCGGGTTTCAGCAAAAACGGAAGACGCTGCGCAATTCGCTTTCAAAAGCTTTGCCCGATGGAACCCGGCAGGCCGAAGCGCTGCTGTTGGCTGCCGGGGTTGATCCGCAGCGAAGGGCCGAGTCGCTTTCGATTGAGGAATGGAGACAGGTCACCGGTTGCGCGGTGGCAATGGGGTTGGATTAAACAACACCCCCTCCGTTTGGCGAAGGGGGTGAGCATGGCCTTGAAAGAACGTTATTATTTCAGATCGCGATACATGCCGAGCAATTGCCAGACGCGCACTGCGGCTTCGATCTGAATGCGGAAATTCATTTTGGATTGTCCCCAGCGCCGGTCGGCAAAATAAATGGGGATCTCTTTGACCTTGAATCCCAGCTTGGATGCAACGTAGTTCATCTCCACCTGAAAGACATACCCGTTGGAACGAATCCGGTCCAGAGGCATCGCTTCCAGCGTGGCGCTTTTCCACAGTTTGAACCCGCCGGTGGCATCGCGCAGGCTCATGCTTAAGATGGTGCGCGCATAAAAATTGCCAAATCCTGAGAGGGCCTTGCGCCAGAACGGCCACTGTTCATCCAGTGCGCCGCCCGAAACATAGCGTGACCCGATCACCCAGTCGCAGGTGTTTAAAGTTTCGACCAGCACGGGAATTTTATCGATGGGGTGCGAGAAATCGGCATCCATCTGCCCCACAGCGGTGGCACCCTCGGCGATGGCCTTACGGAAACCCTGAATATAAGCGGTCCCCAGCCCCTGTTTTCCGGCGCGGTGTAGGATGGAAATGCGGCCGGGATATTCTTTTGCCAGGTCTTCGGCAATCTGACCGGTGCCATCCGGGCTGTTGTCATCAACAATCAGCAGGGTCAATTCAGGCAGTGGCAGCTCAAACAGGGCAGAAACCAGCCGGGGCAGGTTTTCTGCTTCATTATAGGTTGGAATAATAAATGTGATTTTCAATTAGGCACCTTGACGTGAAATTCGTTCCAGACTCTCGCGGAACGCATACACTTCATCTGGAAGATCCTGCGCGGGAGACACCTCGTTAACCAGCACACCCAGCGGTTGCTGGCTGAAGCGGTTGGCCTCCCGATCCTGGTCGCGGTAGAAGTAGGTGAAAGACTGGTCCAATCGTCTTTGTATGCGGTTTTTGAGATCTGAAATATTCGACGGCCGGGTGACAATCAAAAAATCTGTCGTGGTGAGATGCCCAAGAAACGCATGGCTGTCAAATTCAGCGGTAATTTCTTTGAGCATGAGCGCCACGGCTCGCAGCAGATCATCTGAAGCCACGAAGCCGTAAACTTCTCGGAAATAATCCAGGTTTTTTAATCCCACGACCAGCATCGACCAATCGCGGGTGGTCAGGCAACTGTTTAATTTTTCCTGCACCAGATCGCCTTCCGAAATGCCGGTGACCGGGTGGGTCAGGCTGCCGCGCTGGGCGCGCTGCAAAGCGTTGCGCACCCGCAGGCGCAGTTCCTGAATATCAAATGGTTTGGTAATGTAATCATCGGCGTTGAGTTCCAGTCCCTTCAGACGCGCCATGCGCTCCCGTTTTTCGGTGAGGAAGATGATGGGCACGTGCTGGGTGCGCCGGTTGGCGCGCAGCCGGCCGGCCACTTCAAAGCCGTCGATGTCGGGCAGGCGAATATCCAAAATGACCAGATCGGGCAGGTTGGTCTGACAGGCGCGAATACCGTCTTCACCCCAGTTAACGGTTAAAACCTCATACCCTTGTACCCGGAAATAGGCATTGAGCATATCCGCAATGTCAAGATCGTCTTCTACGATGAGCAGGGTGGGTTTGTTTTCGTTCACTGACCGTCCTTAGCCAATGGGTTCCTTGGCGATCAGGAAATCGCAGGTTTCAGCCCCGGCTGATTTTGCAGTGACCTGCGAAACGCGGAACTCCAGACCGCCAGAGACCCATTTCAGGCTCTCTTGCAGCAGTCCGGTGGCGATAAAACAGGCTGGTTTATCGGTATGTCTGCCCCAGCAAACCGGGCAGCGGTGAATGATATAGAGGAGGTTATCGCCCTGATCCTGGACGGTGGAAAGCTGATCGCTGGTGGTGGAGAAAATCTTTGCCATGGCCGGCAGACCAATGCGCAGTTTGGCGGGCAGCGGCAGCACTTTAAACGCCATATCTCCCACGCCGGCCAGAGCGCCGAAGTTGCGCAGCCCATTGGAAAAAGTTGCGCGGCCGGCGCGCTGCGCCAGACCCCGCCCACCGCGCGGGCCGTACATTTCTTCCAGCGCGCCGTTGATGGCAGAGAAATCGGCAAAGTCAAACTGCCGTTCCAGGTTGTCGGGCGGGTAATTGTCGATCAGCTCGGGCAGCCCGGCCAGATTGAGGATGGCATTCATCCCGTTCTTGCCCATTACTTCTTCCAGGGCGAGAATCGCGATGCGGGAAATCTTATTTGGATAATAGAAGCCACTCTTAGGAATTCGGTCCATGATATTTATTTAAATGAGCCTGGTAAGGTCTTCTGCAGCCCGGCGCATATCGAGGAAAATTAACCCCAATTTTGCCTGTTCGCGCGCCAGTGCGGTTAACACCGCATCTTCGCCCACTGACATGAGCACAACATAGCCCTTCTCACCTTTAATATAAACTTGTTCCAGTGAGCCGCGGCCGAGTTCGTTGGCGATGCGTTCGCCCAGCGAGAGCATTGCAGCCGACATCGCTGAAACGCGGTCTTCTTCAACCCCTTGGGGCAATGCTGAGGCAATTGTAAGACCATCCACACTGACAATTGCAGAAGCTTCAATGTCAGGTGAGGAGGCTTGAAGGTCCCGGAGGCGATCAACCATTAGTTGGGTGCGTGACTTCGTCAAGGCGGCGCTCCTTACTTCTTTTTAATATAAATCTCTTTGTTGCCTTGTCTGGCGGAAAATCATCGTCTCCATCTAAAAATTTGGAGAATGATTGTTTATAATTTAGCACAGCGAATCTTTTTCGTCAAGCTGAGGGGTTTGTCTGGCAACATTTGTAAACCGGATGATAAGTGGATGAATTTTCAAATCGAGTCTCTCAAAGAGAATGCCGCCCAGGTGATCCGTAATTTTTGGGCGCAACACTGGTCGGGTGATGTGATGATCGTGCATAACCATATCTATCACCCTGAAGACCCCGGTGGTTTTGTCGCCCTGCAGGATGGTTCGGTTGTGGGTTTAGTGACCTGGGTTATCACCGGGCAGGCCTGTGAGGTGATCAGCCTCGACGCACTGCTGACCAGACAGGGCATTGGTTCGGCGCTATTGAACAGCGTGGAACAGATGGCAAAACAGACTGGCTGTAAAAGGGTGTGGTTAATTACCACCAATGACAATTTATCTGCTCTGCGGTTTTATCAAAAACGCGGTTACTGGTTAAAGATGGTTTATCCGGGTGCGGTAGATCTGGCCCGGCGGCTAAAGGCATCCATCCCGCTGGTCGGGCTGGATGGAATTCCTTTGCGGGATGAAATTGAGCTGGAACTGGAATTGGAGTGAATTTGATCTTATGGAAAGGCCGGCTGTGTGCCAATCTGAGTTTTGCTTTAGAAAAGCCTTACATCTGCAATTTTTAGGCCGAGACAGCCTAAAAATGAGTTAGAATACCCTGTAGCCGGTTGAGCTTTTAACGATCTTGCCGGATGAAGGAATCGAGGTGTACATAATTATGCGCAAGCTTTTTTTACTGAGTCTGACCGTCGCTTTTTTGTCGGCTGCCTGGCTGGTGAGCCCTGTTTGGGCCCAGGCAGCGCCGCCCGAAAACGGCGAAACTTTTAGTGGTGAATTGCTTTGCCAGCCTGATGCATATCTGGTGGAACCAGATCATTGTCTGCCGTTGGGCCCTTCACAATTTCTGACGGATATGGCTAAAAAAGGGATTACTTTTCCCTTGCAGTCTTTGCCGGCCATCCCCATTGATCCCGAACTTGCCAAGCTCCCCTTGAATTTTGCCAAGATCAACGTCGATCAATTTGAAGATGTACCGCTTTACAGCTCGCTGGATGATGCCGTGGCAGGCACCAACCCGGTTGGCAAGATTAACGCCGGGCCGCTGCGTTTTGTCAGTTATATTCAACGGGCGGATATTAATGGCGGCCATTTCTTGATGTTAAAATCGGGCCAGTGGGTGCGCGCCTCACCGGCGGCGTTGTCTTATTTTGGCGGGCTGGTGTTCAGCCGTACGCCGCGCAACAACTTTGGCTGGATTGTGGATGACGCCAGGCCACGCTCAGCGCCAGGCTATGCCTACCCCGAAACGGGAAAGACCTATCTGCGTGAAGCCGTGGTGCAGGTTTTTGACCGGGTGGAGATGGATAACACCACCTGGTATATGATTGGGCTTAGCGAATGGGTTGAACGGCGTTATATTCGCATTGTTGAGGTGACCGGCCAGGCCCCGCAAGGGGTGGATAACAACCGTTGGATTGATGTGAACCTCTATGAGCAAACACTGGCCGTTTATGAGGATGGTACGTTGAAGTACGCCACCCTGATTGCAACCGGAATGGAGCCGTTTTACACCCAGCCGGGGGTATTTCAGGTGTATGAAAAGAAAGACACCGAGACCATGACCGGTGCGTTTGAGAACGATAAGTCAGATTACTATTATCTGGAAGATGTGCCCTGGACGATGTACTTCGATGAGGCCCGTGCGCTGCACGGCGCTTACTGGCGCACCTGGTTCGGGTACCCGCAGTCGCACGGGTGTGTGAATCTCTCACTGGGTGATTCACGCTGGTTATATGACTGGGCCCGGGTGGGTGATTGGGTATATGTGCATGATCCCTCGGGTGAAACGCCCACCGATCCTTCCTTCTATGGCAAGGGCGGGGCGTAAAATAAAGTGGTGATGATTACGGGCGGGCCAATCAGTGGCCCGCCCGTATTTATTTAATGATCTTTGCGCCTGTCAAAAGGAAGCGCTCCAAACTGTTTTGGTGTGGAACTACGGTTCCAGAATGATTTCCATGCTGGAGAGCATCACGGTGCCCGGGATGCGCTCGGCGCTCTCCTGGCGGATGGTGAGCCGCACTGGGGTGGTTTCTTCCACCTGGTAGGGAATGCCCACCTCAAACGGGGTGTGGCTGAGGTCACCCGTGGGGGCGGGAACGATGATCGAAGTGAAGCCAACCACTTTTCCGGTTTCATCAATCAGTTCGAGGATAAGCGGGTTATCATTGACCGGGCGGGCCAACCCGACCAGGGTCACAATGCCGCCAGAAAGGGTTTGCCTGGGGCGTGGGAAGCGGATGAGATAGGGTTCATACAGGCTTTCCACCGGGTAAATTTCGGCTTTTCCGATGGCCAGCAGCAGCAGATCGGATGAGTTTAAAGCGATCAATCTTCCGAAGCTGTCTTTGATGCTCACCACCAGGCGGGCGGTTTCGACTGCACCGGGGATATTGAAATCAATTTTGGGAGAAACCAGCAGTCGGCGGCCGATCTGGGGACGATAATCCAACGCTTCGCTGCGGATCATACGACCGTCTTCGCCGACGATATCGACATATACATAACCATCCTCCCCGGGTGAGATGACCATTGAGATCAAAAACGGCGAGGTGATTTTTGAGAACCGGCCGGGTTGTTGCAGACGCAAATAGGCCAGCGGCGGTGTGGGGGTATAGGTAATGGTCGGGGTGGGTGAAGGTGTGCGCGTCAGCGTGATGGACGGCGTCAGCGTGGGGCGGCGGGCGCTCATCGAGGGGCTGGAAACCTATCTGAACAACGACCGGCCGCGCGCGCTGGCCGAACTGACGGCCGACTACGCCCACGCCGCTTCGAAGCTGGTGCTGCGGGCCGCCGACCC
>CAZQLE010000118.1:0-7135 GCA_964593905.1 uncultured Anaerolineaceae bacterium
GTGGCCAGCAGCAGCGCCGATACCACCAGAGCCGATACCATTCCACGCAGCAAATAAAAGAGCAGCTCGGTGCGCGGCAAGACATAAGCAACCAAATTTACCACCATCAGTGCCACAAAAAAGCCCGCCAGCCAGCCAAAATCTCGTCTGCGATACTGGCTGCGCAGCAAAATCACAATCGCCACACACATCACCCAGATGCCCAGAATTGACAGCAATACCAGCCAGAAACCGATTTCATCGGGGCTGGTAATCTCTCGAAACCCCCACTGGTTGCCATCCACAAAGTCTCGCACAATGACCCAGACAACCACCAGCAATATCCCGATATTCGAGAAGACCCCCACCGTCATGCGGCCAATGGAAAAGATCTTTGGCAGAACAGCCAGCGGATAGATCGCCGAAACTGACAGGCCGACAAAACCGGCGCTAAGTACGATGGGAATGGCGGCCGTATTGGGGTTGAACGGATCGGAGATGGTTAGCAACAGACAGAGCGCTGTCGCATAAGACATGGCAACCACCGGGCTAAGAAAATACGCCATGATCAGCGCTGCTGTCCACCCAAAACCCAGGCCATAAATTACGTGAACCAGCAGGGCCTCTGGTCGTTCGCCCATCAGCGCCAGATAAACCATCCCGGTCAGGGCGCCCAGCAGGGGCATCCATAAGACGGTCTGGGCAACAAAGCGCCTCAGGGTGGGGTTTTGCCGCTGTTGCGCCGTCAGACTTGCCAGGCAAAAATCCAACGGCAGGGTGGGGTCCAGCCGTTGAAGATAAGCCCGACAGGCCGAAGGATGAAACAAGACCCAGAACAAAAGCTGAATTCCCCCGATTAAAAAATTGGGGGAAAGCTGCGCTGTATGGGTGTAGGCCCTGTTCTTCACCAATTTCTCCATAAAGAATGGGTGGGTGGGAGCATCGTTTCACAACTCTTCGGTCGAGTATGCTCAGCCTACTGTATTCTATCTCATTGCTGATCTTAACGGGCGGGTGATCTGATTGCTGTGCATTTCAAACCACAACCGCACCAGTTCATACTTAAAGCGATATCCCCCCTGCACCGATTCCAGAAGTTCACGCTGCACCAGGTGTTCAACAACATCCTCCTGCCCCAGACAGCTTGCCCGGTTAAACACCGCATTCTCACCCCGCAAAGCCAGATTGCGCAGCAGTTTGCGGCCTTCGGGGCTCATCTGGTTATTCTCAAGATCAAAAAAGAAAAAAGTGGCACTCACAAACACCCGCTGCAAGGCTTCTTCCACATCGGCCCGAACAACCAGCCGCCGCCGGTTGGCGGGCTGGGTGTTTTTCAGTTCGACCACCTCAAAACAAAGCTGCTGCGTCAGGTGTGGGTGCCCGCGGGTTAAGAACATCATGCGCTCAACGGCCGCCGTTTCATACTTTAAGCCAAAGTTTGCCACGGGTTGTTCGATTAACTTCTGGACATCGCGCGGGTACAAAATTCCCAGCCGCATGGTTTTCATGCCCACCAGATACCCCGCCAACAGCGGGCTTTCTTCCAAAAACAGACTCCCCGAGATAATCACTTTAAACGCGGTGTAGTGCTGCATAACATGCCGCAAGATGTTTAACAGGTAAACAGGGTCCAGTCTGGCCTGAGCCAGGGTTGCCCGCAGCGCTTCAAATTCATCCAGAACCAGAAGCCACTCTCTTGAACTGTTCAAATAGAGACGACGAATCTGCTCCAACCATTCATAAATGCTGACCGAATCTTGTTTGCTAAATTCCGGCACTGTCAGGCCATAGTGAAGATCGAGTTGTTTACGTGCCTGCAAAATCATCGTGTAGAGGATATCGGTATAGGTGCGCAGCCCGATGGTCGTCTGGCAGTCAATAAATATCATCATCATATTCACAGGAAGCGCCTTGCGCAAATTCAACAACAGCGAAGTTTTGCCCATTCGCCGCTGCCCGTGAATAAACAATGGCACACTGGTGCGCGTCTGAAGATGTTTGCAAATGCGGGCAATCAATTCTGTTCTGCCAACAAAAATCTCCTGCGCTTCATCCAGCGGAGCACCGCAAACATACGGGTTATGCAGCGCATCATCGGGCAGGGCAGAGACCACCAGAGAATCCAGATAAGCGTTGATGCCGTTCCGCCAGATGGCCACAATGGGCACAAAACGCATTGCAAAATTTTGGGGCTGCATACGCAAATCACGTTCCAGGTTGTTCAAGCGCTGCTGCGTCCACCCCAGCGACATCCGAATCTGATAAGGGCTGACCTGATTTAAAGCCGCGGCGACATCATGACTGATCAGTGAAAACGAACGCAGCATTGCGCTGGCCGGTCCGGTCAGCTCACCGCCGACCAGATGGAAACGCGCCTGACCAATCTCCTGAACATCCACGGCGCTTTCCAACCGGCGGGCAATCAGTTCCAGTTGAATCTCACGCGCCGCCCAACGCTGATGGGTCTGCGAAAGATCCTGCAAAGCCTGGTTCACCTCAGCCGGTTGATATTCCACCACCAACAGCAAATGCTCTTCCAACCACGAGGCCGGAATAAACTGGGCTTCATCCCAAAAAGCCGAATTTCCCCTTAACCGGCTGGGCAGGCCACGCATCAACCGCTTTCGATCCGTCTGAAAGAGAATCCAGTTAACCATCGATATGACCGGGTACAGAATCAGCGGCCGCCACCAGGAATGGCTGAATACCAGCGCCAGCGTTGCCAGCGTTAAGATCAATTTATCCGGGCCGGGTTGAAAACCCTTCACAATGTGGGGGGCCAACGGCAGCCAGCCCAACCCCATTCCCAACATTCCAACCAGCAGCCCGGCCAGCGAACCGCCAACCCGGTAGGCAAGATTCCACGTCAAACCAAACAACACCGCATAAAACAGGCCGCCGGCAATTCCGGCCAACAGCCAGGAGATCACAAACTCGGTCGGGATCTTCAGAATCCCCAGATAGGCCAGACCCAGCAAAGAACCGGGGAACACCCCCAGCAGAAAGGCAGCCTTTTTTGCGGGGTAGCGCAGCCAAAACGTTAATGTATACAGGCCAAACACCGCCAGCGCAGATTGCACCGCCAGCAGACTGGCAGACGGCCAGTCTAACACCAGACCAATCCTCAGCACGGTGGCATGATTAATAATCTCACCCGAGACCACCAGCAGCGCGAACCCCAGAATGGCGACCAGAATCACCGCCCCAATGGCAACCCCCTCCGCAGAACGGGAGCGCCGGCGCATGGAAGTTGAACGATCCAGATTTAACAGCGTGCGGGCGACCAACCCGGCCGTTACAGCCATGGGAAGAAAATAAAAATTCCCATCGGTGGGAATTGCCGACATGACCGCTGCCATTGAAAAACTAAACACGATCCCGGCCGCCATGTTCACTAAACCCGCCAGCGCAAAACCGCCAAAAAACGCATAGGTGGCCGCCTGAACCGATTGCCCCAGAATATCCAGCGGGTTTGCACCCACTGCCAGCCGAAACAGGCTGATGAGCAATACCAGCAGCAGCGGCAAGACAATAAACGCTTTAAGCATCACCCGCCACAGCCCGCCGGTCGGGTGAAGCGCCGTAAAATCCGGCGGCAGGTCAGGGTCGAGCTTGTTAAGAAACTTTCGCCAGGCAGAAGGATGGATGATTAAATAAAACGGCAGCGCCAGGCTCTCATAGATCCATTCTCGAAACCAACTCTTGAAAGCGCCCAGACGGCTCGTTTCGGTCATAGGTCAAGCAGATAGCGATAAGGTGTCATGGCGGCCAACGCTTCATCTTTCCAGTTATCCCCCTCACTGCCATCAAAATAAGCATTTAATCGCGCCTGACAAAGGATCTGAACCAGCGCCGGCCAACAGCCGCTCTTTTCCAGAATCCAGTCAACATCCCGTTCTTCAAAGGGCTGCCGTGAGCTGTGGATCAACTCACTGGCTTCATCACGGGTGAGCGGACCCAGATGCAGGGTATGCCCAAAAATATTAAAAAATGGAGACGGTGCGCCAAAATGATTGCGCATCTCGGCCGGAGACTTTTGCGAAGCCAGCACAAAACCCAGGCGGCCTTCGGTCAAATGGGTTCCCAGAGACCGCAGCCCCCACCAGAACGAATCACCCAGATCAGGGGCTTCAAACCCCACCTGCACTTCATCCAACAGAATCACGGTCGGGCTGCGCAGATTCTCGCCAATCATATCCATAAACACAGACAGGTTGCAATCGCGCTTGACGGTTAGCTGCAATTGAGAGAGCACATACCGGATAAAACCTTCCTGGGTGCACATGCGTGGATCGTGAAAATCGATAAACACCCAGCGGTAGCGCTGCGGCCGCGATAACCAGTTGCCAGACTGACCGGGACGCAGGTTGCTGGGCGATGAATTGCAAATATTCTTTACATAATGCAGCAGCGAGGTCTTGCCGCTGCGCTGCACCCCCACCACGGCCACATGCTGCAAGGTTGACCCGCCAATGGCGTTAAAAATCCGGCGCAGTTCCCGCTCACGGCCAAAAAACTGGTGAGGGTTCAAAATGGGGGGGCCCACCAGAAACGGTGAAAAAGTATCCACCCCCCCTTCTCCATTAGAGAATTCGACGCCCGAACCAAAACAGCCTTCTTCGGCGCAAAGTTGTTCACACACCCATTCAGGCCTGGGGTGGCCGGCGCTAACCAAAAAATTATACAGACTGGCTTCGTCTTCCCAGCCCCGCCGCGCCGCAATGCTGCGCGCCAGTTGCACAACTTCTTCCAGGTTGGAAGGAATTTTTTTCTGGTAGATCCAATAATGAATGGGACTGCCACCCTGACGCCCAATCGAGTAGCCCAGCTCATCACAGATCACCTGCCGTTTTTTGCTTTCGTGAACGGCAATCAGATCAATGGCTTTGCGTAATACGGTGGAAAATTTTTCTTCAGATCGGGACATCGTCAACTCTTATTTTTTGATAGCATTTTGATAGCCAGCTTATAAACTATTGATAGCTTAATGTAATTATTATACCTTATAGAACATTATTGAACATTAGATTTTTTCGCTGCACACAAAAAAAATAAAACAGGGGGTGTGCAGGTCATGAAACATCTTCGGTCAGGGGAAGAAACCGAAGATGTTTTATTTTAATCCATGCGAATTTGCCGGTTGCAGAGCGTTTGCCACTTTAGCCTGTGCGGCTGCATACCCTGAACTTTTGACCAGGGTTTCTTTCTTCCAAAGGGTGAACCAAAATCATATCTCTCTGATATGGCATCTCCGTTCGATTTGCCATACAATGATGCTGACTGTTCAGCGAAGCATCCCTAAATATCCATCCAAAAGCCGGGCAGAAAAATTATTATCAAAAGGTCATGCCAAAAACGGTAATGAGGAGCCCTGACTTGCAGCCAAATAACCCGAATGACCCTTCGTTTAATCCGGCAGAAACACCCGCTGTGGAACTTCAACGTTTAAAAGAAACGCTGGGGGCGCGCGATCGCGAATTGGAAGTATACCGCCTGGTGCAGCAAGCCATTAACCGCCAGCTTGAACCCAACACGGTTTTACAAATGATCGCCGATTATGCGCGCCAATTGACCCACACCCGACTGGCAACGGTCTATATGCTGGATGGAAATGACCTGTGTCTGGCGGTGATCTCAGGGTATCTGAACAAAAAAATCTCTCCCGGCTACCGCATTCCCATCGACCGCTCGGTTGCCGGGCTGTCGGTCAGAGAGCAAAAGCCTTACTGTGTGCTTGATGCGCGCTCCGATCCGCGGGTCTATCAAGATGCGATCATTCGCTCAAACGTTAATTCATTTCTGATCGTGCCGCTCGTCCTGGCGGGCCGTGTGCTGGGGGTGATCTCGGTCACCAACAAGATCGAAGGTCAGCTTTCGCAGGAGGATGAGCGCATCCTCACCCTGTTGGCTGCCAATGTGGTCATCAGCCTCGAAAATGCCCGGCTCTACGCGCAAAGCACCGAAACGGCCGCTCTGGCAGAACGCAGCCGCCTGGCGCGCGAACTGCACGACGCCGTAACCCAGAGCCTGTTTTCGGCCAGCCTCATCGGAGATGTGTTACCCCGGCTGTGGCAAAAAGACCCCGCCGAGGGAATGCGCCGTCTGGAGGAACTGCGCCGGCTCACCCGCGGCGCACTGGCCGAGATGCGCACGCTGCTGCTTGAGCTGCGCCCCACCGCGCTCGAAGAAGCCAGTCTTCCCGATCTGCTGCGGCATCTCGCCAACGCGTTCACCGGGCGAACCCAGATCCCGGTTCAACTGGTGTTGAACAACGAAATTGTCCTGCCCCCTGCGGTAAAAATCTCGTTTTATCGCATTGCCCAGGAAGCGTTAAACAACATCAGCAAATATGCCGAAGCCCAAAATGTGCTGCTCCGGCTGGATAAACTGTCTGCAAGGGGTGATCTTGCCGCGGCAAAATTGGAAGAGATCATTCTGGAAGTGTTGGATGACGGGCTGGGTTTTGTGCCAGAACAGGTTCCCACCGGTCATTTCGGGTTAAGAATCCTGCAGGAAAGAGCCGAAAGCATTTCAGCCAGTTTGCTGGTGAACAGCGCTCCCGGTGAGGGCGCCTCCATCCAGGTGCGATGGAGAAAGCCCGCCGAATGAACCCCATTCGCATTGTCATTGCCGATGATCATGCCATTGTTCGCAGCGGGCTGGGCGCATTTCTGCTCAGCCACCCAGATCTGTGCCTGGTTGGCGAGGCCAAAAACGGACAAAAAGCACTGGAACAATGCATTGCCCTGCAACCTGATGTGGTGTTGATGGACCTGATGATGCCGGTGTTGGATGGCATCAGTGCCACCCGCCTGATTCGCGAACAATACCCGGCGATTCAAATCATCGCCCTGACCAGTTTCCGCACTGAAAAACTGGTTTGCGACGCGATCCAGGCCGGGGCGATTGGTTATCTGCTTAAAGATGCAACCGCTGAAGAGCTGGTGCAGGCCATTCGGGCCGCCGCCGCCGGGCAACCGGCCCTGGGGCCTGAAGCTGCGCGCACCTTAATGCAGACAGCCTTCGAAGCACCGGCGCCAGAAACACAATTGACAGCGCGCGAACGCGAGGTGCTGCAATTCATGGCCCAGGGCGCCACAAACCCTGAAATCGCCGCCAGGCTCTTCATCAGCCGTGGAACAGTGAAGTTCCATAT
>CAZQLE010000118.1:7145-12137 GCA_964593905.1 uncultured Anaerolineaceae bacterium
GCTGTGGCCTGTGCGATTGAAAAGAACCTGTTCTAAAGACCAGGTCGGCAGCTTTCCACCTGTCCACCCAAAAACAGCTCTGGCAGCCATTTTGCCGGGGCCATTTTTGTTCTAAACTCAAATTGAAAATTATTTGAGGTCACTCTATGAAAATTATCCTGGCCGATGATCAAAAAGAGGTCCGTGCCGCCTTACGGTTTGCACTGCAATATCGACACAGCCACTGGCAAATTATTGAGGCCAGTAACGCGCAAGATTTGATAACCCTGGTCAAAGAAGCTTCACCCATGCTGATATTGCTTGCCCTCGAACCCCAACCGCAATTTTCAAAGCAGGCGTCTGCGCATCACACCTGGGCGCAATGGCTTGCCAGCCTTCGCAATTCCTGTCCGACGGTTAAGATCATCGCCCTGGTCAGCAGCCCCGAATGGATCACCCCGGCCTGGCAGGCCGGATCCGACGCGGTGGTCTGCAAGGCCGACCCGATTGAGACTGTTGAAATGGCGATTGAGCAGTTGATAAGCGGGTGATGCCCGGCCGTCCAAAGCACTGCCAGAGAACCAGACGGGCGATTAATGATTAATCTTCCTGGCCCACTACTTCAACATCGCGCGGGCCAACCAGCAGGGTTTCGCCCTTCACCAGCACATTGGCCGGGTCGTCATTAAAATTCAACACCACAGTGTAAGGCCCGCGGCGCACCGCAACGACGCCTTCCGGCATCCGGGCGGCCGGTTCTATCTCCAAGCGTTCTGCCAGCCAGCGCAAAATTGCCCCCACCTGTTCCAGCGATGGATAAAACCCCAGATACAACGCGCTGCCTTTGCCAAGCCGGTTTTCGGTAAAAGCCGCCGCCGGAAAGAGCGGCCCGTTACCATACGTCGCCAGTGCGTTCACGCTTCCTTCGGTCTGCTCTTCAAACCGCAACGGTGAAAGCGCTTCAACCCACGTCTCCGCCTTGCCCGCCAGCCCCGGAACAACCGACTTCAACAGATAACCGATCCCCGGTTTTAACGACTGCCATTCGCTCACCCTCACCCCGGCCACCCCACGCAGCAGCCCCGGCAAAGGCTGATCAATGATCACATTGTTGGGGGTCTTAAAGCCCGAACGCACCCCCAGCAGCAGCGTGCCTCCGTTCTCTACATAAGCGCGCAAATCGGCCGCCAGAAATGCATCCACCAGATGCGCATGGGGCGAAATCACCAATCGATATGCGCTCAGGTCAACCTGCGGCGACACGATATCACATTCAATTCCCAACCGCTGCAAGGCCTGCCAGAAGCGGAACTGTGAGCGCTGGTAACTGAAGTGTTTACGCTGTGGTTGAAGCTGAAGCGCCCAGAAATCACCGGGGTCCGAAAGAATGGCCACCCGCGCCACATGCGGCTGGGCAGCGACGGCATCCATTAAATCACGTTCCGGCAGCATACTGATCAAATCATGATAGCCAACCGCCGGCGAGCCGTCGGGGTGCAGCAGGCCAGCCTGCATTTGACCCTGTGCAAAGCGGCCGGACCGAAAATTGAAATACAGCACACCCTCCGCGCCCGAAGCCAGCGCGTGCCAGGTCCACAAGCGCACCGTGTTAGAGCGCACCGTGGTGTTATATTCGGCCCGGTTCGTCTGGCCGCACTGTTGTTCCATCACCCAGAAGGCCATCTTTTTCAGGCCCCGCACAGTGTCATGACACCAACCGGTGATATAGGGGTCCCCTACATCAAAAGCCAGCTTTGCCGGGCGGGCTTCCCCCGGTTCATAGCCGCGGTCGGCCATCTGCTCAGCCTGTCCCGTCGGATAAGAATTGCAGCTCACCCAGTCCAGGGGCCGCGCCAGGGCCTGAACATCCAGCTCGGCCAGGCCGCCCGCAAAATTATGCGTCACCGGTTTGCCGGGAGAATATTTTCGCAGCAAATCTACCTGAAACTGCTCATAATTAACCCACGCAGCCGTTGAAAATCGATAAAAATCGAGCGTCGCACCAGGGTTGGCCCCGGCCGCGACCTGCACCGGCGGCTCAATTTCAGCCCAATCCGAATATTCCTGGCTCCAGTAGACCGCGCCCCAGGCCTCATTCAATTGCTGAAGCGACCCGTAACGGATCTCCAGCCAATGCCTGAAGGCCACCGTGCAAGACGGGCAGTAACAACGCGCCGCAGCCTGCCGCCCAAACTCATTATCAACCTGCCAGCCGATCACACCCCGCTGCGCCGCGTACCGCTCGGCCAGCCGGCGCACAATCTGTTCGGTTTTTTCGTGATAGAGCGGGCTGTTGGCGCAACAGGCCGCCCGGCCGCCCACCAGGTGCAACTGGCCGGCCGCGTCCCGTTGCAAGACTTCAGGATATTTTCGCACCAGCCAGTGCGGCGGTGCAGCGGTGGGGGTGCCCAGAATCACCTGCAAACCGGCCTCCGCCAATGTTTGCACAGCCCGGTCCAGCCAGTCAAACTCAAACTGGCCTTCGCGCGGCTCCAAACGCGACCAGGCAAATTCGGCCATGCGCACCACATTCAGCCCCGCGGCGCGCATCAGGCGGGCATCTTTTGCCCAATTGTTCTCGGGCCAGTGTTCAGGGTAGTAATCAACGCCCAGCTTCATCATTTTCACCCATCCCGGAATTGCAAGATTTTTGCGCCCTTGTTTCCCCCAGACCTTTCAACCGCGCCTTTATTTTACTATGGTTCAGACGGTGAAAATATTTTTACGCCGCCGGGCCTGGCGAATACGCTGAACCGTGCGCAACAGCTCTTCGCCGCTGATCAGTTGAATTGGCTTGCCGCGCACCCATTCGCGTGATTGGGCGGTGAACCCGCCGGTGGTTACCAGCACGGCCCGGTCGGCCTTCTCGTGATGCATCACCCCGTAAAGATCGCGCACCATCGGCTCGCCCACTGTGCCGCGATAACGCTTGCACTGCACAATAATCTTTTGCCCGCGTGGATGGTAGACCACCAGATCCACCCCGTGATCACCCGTTTTGCCCACCCGCTGCGCACGATACCCCAGCTCGCGGTAAACAGCCGCCACCAGCTCTTCAAACGCCGATGGCGACATCACCCGCAGATCAGATAACGCCCGCGCGTCGGCCAACATCCGGTCTTGCCGCCGCTGCTCAAGAACGGTGATCAAGGCCAGCAAAACCACCAGACCGGCCCCGGCCACAAAAAACAACACCAGGTTCCACGGAGACGGGAAAAAACCCGGCAGCGACTTGCCCTGCAACAGCAGCAAACCGCCCAGCCCGGCCCAGACCACCCACAGCCCCGCCGTCCAGGCCAGTGCCCGGCGCGCCGTCTCACCGCGGTTGTCACGCGCTCCGGCAGCCAGCGCCGTGCCCAGTACAAAAATTAACGGCCACAGCGCGAAAAGGAATTGGAAGAAGGGCAGCATGGATGGTTTCATAGAACATTTGTATTATAACGGACTGCATCGCAAAAGGGAAGGTATCCCAAATAAATGGCAGATACCCCAGGAAAGTTTTCGCCGCCGGGAGACCGGGGGGTGCAAAAACCCTGATCTGCGACACACCGGAAACTGGCAAAATTAACCCGGATCGGTTAAAATCTTTAGCTCTCGGATAAACTAATGAGCATTAGCGCTTCTTGATTAAAACCGGTAGAACCGCAAGGAGGTCCTGTGAATAAACCCGCAAAAGTACCGCAAGTCGAACGGCCGCACTGGCCCGAATACGGCGTGGACGGCGCGCAAAAGGCCGACATGATGGACTGGTCATGGGCAGAAGAAGCTCTGGAAAAATCACGCAATTACTGGATCAACTCCACCCGCGCAGATGGACGGCCGCACGCAATGCCCGTGTGGGGATTGTGGTATGAGGGGCAGTTATTCTTTGGCTCCGGCCGCAAATCTGTCAAAAGCCGCAATCTGCTGGCCGACCCGCGCGCGGTTGTACACCTCGAAAGCGGAGATAACGTGGTCATTCTGGAAGGGACAATGGCAGAAATCACCGATCCGAAACAGTATATCGACATCTTTAAGCAGTATGCCAAAAAATACACCGAGTACGAACCACCCGATCACGTTGACCCGCAGCAGGTTTTGTTTGTGTTTTCACCCATCACCGCGCTGGCGTGGACAGAGCAATCTTACCCCCGCTCGGTCACCCGCTGGCGCTTTGTCTAAACAAGAAACTGGAAGAATGTCCAGGTCAACGATGGAAATGGGTGGGTATAATCAGGGGAGAACAACGAGTTGGAGACACCCTTTTATGACCGAATCCACCCATTTCCGACCGGCAAAGGTCACCTCAATCGCCCTGGGCATTCTTTTATTTGTTTTGCTGGCATTCGCGTTTGCCCGCATTGGGCAGTTGACAAAATTATTTGGTGAAGTGTTTCTCTTTGTACCCACCCAACTGGGCTGGGTTGAAGCTGTCAGAGCAGATGAAGTGATCCCAGTATCGATGAACAATCGCGAAACCGAAATCAAGGTTTCATCGGCCGGGCGTTACGCCGTATATACCGATGATTTCGACCTGCTGGCAATGTCCAACGATCTGGAGCGCAGCGGCAGCAAACCCTGGTTTCGCATTCACCCCAAAGACAGCGCCGAGTATCTGGAAATCAATTATGTTGCGCGTGGACAGAGCGTATATGATACCCGTCGGGCGCCGGGCCGCCCGGTGATGACGGTGATGATCAACCAGCCCGGCGATTATGTTGTAGAGCACCCTTCACGGCGGATCAATATTTATCTGACACCCGATCGGGTCACCGGCAATGAAGGCCGGCTGAATTTCTTTATCTATGCCCAGATCGTCCTTCTGACATTGGCCGTGTTCTGGTGGGTGCGGCATAATCAGCGCAAACAGCAGGCCAAAATTCGCGCGGTGCAGCAATTAAAGAAGATCGACCCGAACGCCTTCTGGAACGAACTGCGAAAAAAATGATCTTTCATAGATGGATAAAACATCTCTGGCGCACGCCTGGCCCAACGCTGGTTTTTGCCGCGCTGCTCCTGGCGGCCTGCCAACCC
>CAZQLE010000119.1:0-12134 GCA_964593905.1 uncultured Anaerolineaceae bacterium
TTATTATACGATTAGCAATACCCGGTTGGGCCGGCCGTTTTGGCCGGCCAACCATTTTATCATCCGGCAATCAGGAGTAAAACAGGATGCAAAAAATCACTCCGTTTCTATGGTTCGACAATAACGCCGAAGAGGCCGTCAATTTTTACACTTCCATTTTCAAAAACTCAAAAATTGAATCGGTCTCCCGTTACGGCGATAATGGTCCCGCCCCTCAGGGCACAATGATGACCGCGACCTTTCAACTGGAAGGGCAACAATTTATGGCGCTTAACGGCGGGCCATATTTTGCCTTTTCACCGGCCATCTCCTTTTTTGTCGATTGCAAAACCCAGGACGAGTTGGACGAATTGTGGGATAAGCTCTCGGAAGGCGGGGCTGTTGAACAGTGCGGCTGGTTGAAAGACAAATTTGGCGTATCATGGCAGATTGTACCCTCCATTCTGGGCGAGTTGTTAAACGATCCGGATGCGCAAAAAGCAAAACGGGTGATGGATGCCATGCTGAAAATGGTTAAGCTGGATATCGAAGGTCTCAAGAGGGCCCACGAACAGGGATAAAGAACTGCGATGCAGATTTGATTGAACAGTGTCATGGACGGTGAAAAAGCGGCTCTCTGCTGGAGGGCCGCTTTTTTTATGCTGCTGTTGCCCTGGCAGCGCTGCGGGCTGCTGCGTTGCGCTACTGCCCCACGGCGCCGCTGCTGAACAACTGCTTCCAGGTGATCGGACCCACCTGACCATCGACCACCAGCCCGTTGCGCTCTTGAAACAAGCGCACCGCCTGATCGGTTCTGGGACCAAAAACGCCGTCGGGAATGCCCACCTGGGTGTAACCCAGCTTCACCAGACGCTGCTGGAGCTGCAAGACATCGTTGCCAACCAGCCGGGGGTCGGCCAGCGAAAGGGTGCGGTAGAAGCTGACCCCGGTCGCAGTCGCGGTGGGGGTGACGGGAGTGGAGGTGGCCGTAGGCGTCACCGGGGTGGAGGTCATGGGCGCAGAAGCAAATTTACAAGACAGCGGCGGTTGTTTGCCGGCCGGGGCCGTCAGAACTCCCGCCTGCCCCCACAGCCGCGCCGCGCCATCGGCCCCCAGGCTCAACAGAATCCGTCCATCCTGACTGAAGCGGACCTGTTTCACAGCGCCGCCGTGCGCATCCCATTGTCTGGAAACAGTCCCGGCTTGAATATCCACCAGATAAATTTTACCCAGCGAATCACCCACTGCCAGCAGACACCCCGACGGGCTGAAATCCAGGCTGTTAACACTCGCGTTTGGCTTGCCCTGCACAATCAACTGCCGGGTATTCACATCCTGAAGATAAAACAAATCGCTCTGCCCGCCAGCAATCAGGCTGCCATCCGGGTTTATGGCGAGCGCCTTAAGACCACTGGATGGATCGGGCAGTGTAAATGTGCGTATTAAACTGCCTTTTTCAACATTCCACAGGTTAATCCGGTCATACAAACCCGCAGCCAGCCAGCGGTTATCCTGGCTGAGCGCAGCCAGAAAGGCCCAATCCTCCAGGACAAATTTTTTCTCACCGGTCTGCACATCCTGAATTACAAGCTGCTTGTTCACCACATAATTGTTTTTATCCAGTTCCATCCTGCCGGCCACCAGGTTTTTAGCCGCCGGGTTAAGCAATAAGATCTGCGTCGCACCCGCGGCTTCACTGCGCACCGGGGCCGTTGCACCCATTTTCCACCATTTGATAACGCCGTCCTCACCGGCTGAGAGGATGTTTTTCCCATCAGAGGTTAAATACACCTGCCAGGCTGCCCCGCCATGTGCATTGGCGATATCAACCACGGCGCGGTCTTCGGCCGGGTTGAAGATGGAAATGGAGCCATCTGAAAAACCGGCCGCCAGAACGGGCTTTGAATCAATCAGACCGGGCGAAACACCGCTGACCTGACGGAGATCATACTCAAAACGGTGCAGCAGTTTCGCCGCTGTGGCATCCCAGAGCAGAATTTGATCTTGAGCAGCAACGGCCAGAACCGGCTGCTGGCCGCTGGCCGGGTTGATCGCCAGCAGCGGCCGGATGCAGCCCGGGCAGGTGATCAAATAATCGGACCAGGCAGCGATCTCTGCGCCTGAAAACGCGCGCTGCGGCGCCTGGCTTTTCCCAAAATTCCAGAACTCCAACCGGTCATCTCTGAGCAGGCCAAGCTCCTTGTTTTTTGCATCCAGAACGGACGCATACAGCTCGCCGGCCGAGTCTTGCAACACCAGGTTGTACAGCCGGCCAAGACGGTTGGCATCCCACAGGCCATATTCATCGCGGCCGCGAACCACCGGGTCACAGCCCGGCGTGTTTTCAATGCAGGGCGGGTCCAGATAGGTGATATGACAGCCAACGGTGAAAAAGCCGCCGCTGGCTCCGCTCACCCAGCAGTTTCCACCGCTTAAGCGGCTGCGTGTGTATGCATTGACCGAAACGTTCAGCGCCCGCCCGTTCACGGCGTTCCACAGGCGCACATCGCCCAGACGGCTGACCGTTTGCAGGGTTTTGCTGTCAGCGCTAAAGTACAGCCCCAGGGTATCGGGCAGGGTGTCATCCCAGATGGATATGGCCGAAGAAGCCGCGGCGCTGCCGATCCATTGCTTTGTATCAACTTTAAACAACTTCAGGGTGGTTTTCACCGGGCCGGGGGCACCGCCGGCATCAAAGGTCTGCTCATCTTCCACCGCAGCCAGGGTCTTGCCATCGGGGCTGAGGGCGGTCAGCGTGCCCGTGTTCTCGATAAGGGCCGCCGTGCTGCCGGTTTCCACATCCCAGATCTGGGTAAGCCGGGTTATCGGGTCGGTCGCGGCCAGAAGGCGGCCGTCTGCGCTGAAGGAAAGCGATGAAAACCGTCCACGTGTCTCCAGTTCACGAATAACTTCCAGTTTCTCCCCGTCAAACAGAACCGCGCCGCCCGATCCACTGGCAGCCAGAATGCGGCCGTCTGGCGAATAAACCAGGTCATAGATTATCCCGAGGGGTGAGGGTTTAAGCTGATACACCTGACGGAGATCCGCAAGGTTTTTTGGGGTGATCTCCCAATTACCCGTGGCTTGCAATGCAGCCGGAGAGGGGGTTACTGCCAGCGCAACCGGGTTCGCCTGTGCCAGGGCCTCAGCACCGACCGGCGCCGGGGTAAACGGCGTTAAAAGCAGCCAGAGAAAAATAATGAGTGCCAGTGCCGGATAAAATATAATCCGCCAAAAACGAGGTTGGTTCATGCTGCCTCCAGTGCAAATGCTGCCGGTGATTTGATTCCCCGTGACCTTAAGCAATAAAGAGGACCTGTAAAATTTACCCCGCTGTTTCTGAACCCAATTGAGGTTAACTGATGTTAAATGTACACGAAGATCAAAAGACGCGCAATTGCAAATGCCCGCCAGCAGGATGCGCCCGCTTTTCCCCTTCCCGAATCGGGCAAAGGGGGTAGATAAAACAATAAAAAATTACCAATCCAAAATGTTGTAGAATTATTTCAGGACAGATCGTCATCCCCTGTTGAAAATGAATTAATGTAGTTTTTCGCACTCCGTGGGAGGTTTTATGCATATCGACCGGGAAGAACTCGTTCAACTGACTGAAAACTATGGCGGGGTATGGGGCATACAACACACCCGCCGGTTGTTGCGGCTCATATCGGTCATTGGTGATGGGCTGGTTTACAACGCCGATGCGCTCTGGGTGGCGGCTCATTTGCATGACTGGGGTGCCTATGCCCCCTGGGCCCAGAAGGATGTAGATCACGTCATCCGCTCGCGAGAGGTGGCCGAAGACTTTCTGAATGAGCGCAAATATTCCCCAGAGACCAAGACGCTGATTCTGGAATGTATCGCCCTGCACCACAGCGGTGGCTCCGAGCGCAGCCTGGAGGCCATCCTGCTGCGGGATGCAGATGTGCTGGACTTTCTGGGTGTGGTCGGGGTGCTGCGCGATTTCTCAAAAAACCCGCGCGCCATGCGCCAGGCCTACGAGGTGGTTCAGCAGCGGCGCAACAAACTGCCCGGGCAGTTGTATCTCGAACCGGCCAAAGCTCTGGCGCTCGAACGGGTTAAAGAAATGGATGAACTGCTGGCGCGGTTTGAAGCAGAATCGTTTGGCTGCTTTTAAAGCAAAAAACAGGGTTATCAGGTTGCCGTAATGCATATTACCATTCTCGCTCTGGGGTCCCGCGGTGATATTCAGCCCTATGCCGCCCTGGGTAACGGATTAAAGGCCGCCGGTCACCAGGTTCGGATGATTACTTTTGAAAGTTTTGCCGCGTTGGTGGCAGAAAACGGCCTGGATTTTCACCCCATCCGGGGGGATGCCCGGACATTGGTTGCCAATGCCGGAGCAAACACACTGGCCCTCATTCGGTCGTTTAGCGCTCTGGCCGAAGGGTATGCCCGTGATTTATCGGCGCCCCATCTGGCCGAGACAGATCTAATCCTCAACCAACTGCCTGCCGGTCTATACGGCTTTGACCTGGCCGAAAAATATGGCGTGCCAATGGCCCTGGCGTCCGTAATTCCGCTGACGCGCACGCGGGCGTTTCCGTTGATGGGATTCCCCAACCTGCCCCTGCCCGGCTATCCGCAAATGACCTACACACTGGGCGAGCAAATGGCCTGGCAAATGTTTCGTGATGTGATTAACCGCTGGCGAAAGCAGGTTCTTGCGCTGCCTCCCGTACCGCTGCGAGGGTATTTCAACCGCTTTGGAACACAGGAGATCCCCATCTTAAATGGGTTCAGCCGGCATGTCGTCCCACGCCCCGACGATTGGGGCGGGCATATCCACATCACAGGTTACTGGTTTGCAGAAGATGACCACTGGCAGCCGCCCGATGATTTGCAGGCTTTTATCGAAGCAGGCAGCCCGCCGGTGTTTATCGGGTTCGGCAGCATGCCGGTTAAGGACCCCCGCAAAACCACCGCGGTCATCCTTGAGGCGCTCCGCCAAAGCGGCCAGCGCGCAATTTTACATGCGGGTTGGGCGAACCTGGGCGACCAGCCTCTGCCCGCCAGTGTTTTTAAGATCCATTATGCGCCCTACGGCTGGCTTTTTCCACGCATGGCAATGCTGATCCACCACGGCGGCTCGGGCACAACTGCGTTTGGGCTGCGTTCCGGGGTTCCATCCTGCGCAGTTCCCTTTGTCTTTGACCAATTTTACTGGGGCAAACGAATCGCGGCGCTGGGCGCCGGTCCCGACCCGGTTCCATATGCCCGTTTGAACGCTGCACGCCTGTGCAAAATCATCCAACACGGCGTAGAAGACCCCGAAATGCGCTGCCAGGCAAACAAACTTGGGCAAAAGATAGGGGCCGAAAACGGGCTTGAAAATGCAATCTGCAAAATTGAGGGCACAAACTGGGTGAAACCAGTGCGTTGAAGTGAAGACCGGCCGGGCTGACACAGCCGGGGATGTAGATCAGCGCATACAGGCACGAAATCCCTCTGCACCCGCCTGAAAAACAAATAAAAAATCCCTTTTAGCAGGCAGGTTGTCATTTCTGCATAAAAGGGATTCTTTGATTTTAGTCGGTGAAGCGGTTAAACGAGCGCCCGTTTGAAAAATTCGGGCAGCGAGAAGGCCGCGCGGTGAATTTCGGGGTTTAAGTAGTTCATCTTTCCCGGCGGGTAGGGCTGGTCGAGCCCATTTGTCCAGGGCACATCCGAGACATACATAAAACCAATCCCGCCGCCAGGGTAGGTTGGGATCATGGCATGGTAATAAGCCGGGTTCTTCGCCAGCCCGCGGGCCATGTTGAGAATATCCTTGATCAACTGCGTATCGAAGAACATCTGCTCGCACTGGGTGGCAATCGCCCCGCCGGGGTTCAATGCAGCAACCATCATGCGGTAAAACTCTTCGCTAAACAGCTTTTCAGCCTCGCCAATCGGATCGGTGGTATCAGAGATGATCACATCAAAGCGGTTGTTGGGGTCGCGCAAAAACTCAAACGCATCCTGAATCACCACCCGCGCCCGCGGATCGTTGTAAGGATCGCCAAAGAAATTGAAATACTGGCGGCTCACCTCGATCACCCGGCGGTCCAGCTCACACACCACCACTTCTTCCACCGAGGGGTAGCGCAGCACCTGTTGAAGGCTGCCGCCGTCGCCGCCGCCCACAATCAACACCCGTCGGGGGTTGCCCTGTGCCAGCAGGGGCATATGGGTGATCATTTCATGATATCCGGCATTATCGCGTTCGGTAAGCTGAATGATTCCATCCAGAATCATGGTCTTGCCAAAAAACTCGGTCTCGGCCACCTGCAAGTGTTGGAAATCAGTCTGTTCATCCACCAGCATATCCAAAACCCGCAGCGATTTGCGGTAATAAGGATGTAATTGTTCGGTAATCCATTGTTCAGTCACGGGGAATCTGTACTCCTGTCAATTTCTGAGCCTGAGGGTGTTTCAGCCTAAGGGGCACCGTCAGCTTTATGGAACGGTTTGTCGGGTCTTTTCCAGTTCAGACAAGCGGGATATCATTTCAGCAAGCAGCCAACACCAACTCCAACTCGTGGGTACCCACCCGGTCCAGTTTTCGCACCGAAAGGTGATTTGCCCCAAAAAGCTCCTGTAGGTTGTCAAGCAATGGGGTGAGATCACAACCCAGCTTGCAGGTAAACAAATCGATTGCACAATAGCCATATTCCGGCCAGGCGTGCAAACTGGCATGTGATTCTGCCAGCAATAGGAAACATGTAAAACCATGCGGGCTAAAACGATAAAAGCCCTCACTCACAATGGTTAAACCTGCGCCTCTCACAGCATTAAAAAACAAATCTCTCGAACGTTCGCTGTTCAAGAGCAGTTCCTGATCACAACCTGAGAGGTCCACAATAAGATGTTCTCCTAATTGCATTTGCTTAGCCAACTGTACAAGCACCTCCTTAAATGGAATGAAAAATTTGTGAAGGGAAGATTATCTACCGTATTTCTCTGAATGTCAATGGCGCAGAAAAAAATCGCCGGGGGAACCCCGGTGTTATTTACAAAACAATAGAACACTTTGTCATTCAAAAAGTTACGAAAAAGCCGCAGGATCAGGGCTCAGTCTCAACCGGATCGCAAGCCGGCAGATGGATCTGAAACAGGCTGCCCTGCCCCGGCCAGCTTTCCACCGCCACCGAGCCGCCCATTGCCTCGGTCAATTCTTTCACCAGCGACAGGCCCAACCCCATCCCATATCCGCTGCGGCGCTGCGGCGAACCACTCTGATAGTATTTTTCCCAGATATGCGGCAGATCTTCGGGCAAAATACCCTCGCCCGTATCTTCCACCTCAATGCAAACCTGCTCCAAAACAGGGCACACCTCCAACATCACCAGCCCGCCCGGCGAGGTGTGCCGCAGCGCATTCTGCACCAGGTTCACCAGCGCCTGCTCCAGCCGCAGCGGGTCTGCCAGCGCAAAAATGGTCCGGGGCGGCACGGTCAGCGTCACCTGCACACGTTTGCTCATCCAGGCCAGCCCGGCCAGTGTTTCCACCACCCGCCGCGCCAGCGCGGTCACCTCCACCGGGCGCAGCGCCACATGCAGCCGCCCGAGTTCGGCCTGCGAGGCAGTTAACAAATCATCCAGAATAATCTGCAGCCGCGCGGTTTCATATTGAATGGTCGCCAGGTCATGCTGCACTTCCTCAACCGGGCGGTCTTGCCAGGCCTGGGCCAGGGCGCTGCTGTAACCCTGAATGATGGCCGCCGGGTTGCGCAGCTCGTGGCTGATTCCATCCACCAGTTCGCGCCGGGCCTCCAACAGCCGCCAGACTTTGTCTTTTTCATCCTGCAGCGCCAGCATCGATTTTTGCAAATCGGCAGCCATCGCGTTTAGATTGGTTTGCAACTGGGCAATTTCATCCTCGCCGTTCACAGCAGCTCGAATTGCAAAATCACCCTTACGCAGTTCACGCGTCACAGCAGCCAGATTCTCCAGCCGGACGGTCATTTTTCGCGCCAGCAAAAAAGAAAACAGGGCGGCAGGCGGCAAAACCAAAACCAGGGTGGCTGTGAACAAAACAAACGACAGAAAAACGATCAGGGTCGCCCAGAACACAGCCCGGGCAAAAGTCGATTCAGGCGGCACACCCCAGATATCGTTCCCAAACAGGGTCACAAAATAAGCGATAACCCCGATCAGCACCAACATGCCCACGCCCATGCCCACGCATAAAATGGCATGGGTCAGCGCCCACACATACCGGCGGCGGCGCAGGCGGCCCCAGGCCCGCCAACCCCAGATAACCGCCCGTACCCCCAGATATTCCAGCGCGCTCAACAGAAGAAAAAAACGGGTGCCGGCCACACCGGCATAACTGTAGCGGATTGCTTCGAAATGGCCCAGGGCGGTCAGCAGCCCAAACACACCCCCCCATACCACCAGCCCAATACCCAATGCCAGCGCAAATTCTTGCAACACCACCCAACCCGGCGCGCCCGAAAAGAAACGCTGACGCAGCCCGAGCCATCCGGCGCACACCAGCGGCAGCAGCACCAGGTACAGGCTGAGCACCTGGGGGGTGGTCTCCAGCAAAATCGGGAGCATGGGCAGCAGCAGGGCAGCACAAAGCAGCCCGCCTTCTGCCAGAGACCGGACCGGTGAAGCTTGAAAAAACAGGGCGCGAATTCGTCTCATAAGCCCGAACCGGGGTCAGATCCATCGGCCTTTGTCAACCGGCGCATACGATAACCGGCGCCGCGCACCGTTTCGAGATGCGCTTCCATGCGGCCCAGTTTTTTTCTCAGGCGCAATACCGCGTTATCCACCGCCCGATCGCCTTCAATAAAAGCAGATTTCCAGATCATCTCCACCAGGTAGATGCGGTTAAAGGTGCGTCCCGGGTGCGCAACAAGCAGCGACAACAGTTCAAACTCCATCGCGGTTAACTCCAGCGGCTGCCCATCCAGAGCACACACATACGCTTCGCGATCCAGTTCCAGTCCGCCGTAATGAAGGCTGGTTTCAACCGGAAACTGGTCCTTAACCAGGGTCTCACGAATCCGCTCTGCACGGCGCAAAAGGGCGCGCACCCGTGCGATCAGCTCGGGCAAATTGAACGGTTTCACCAGATAATCATCCGCGCCAACTTCCAACCCCACCACCCGGTCGGTCAGATCACCGCGCGCTGTCAACATCAAAACCGGCACGGCCGACGCAGCGCGAATGCGCTTCAGCACATCCAGGCCGTTCATTTCGGGCAGCATCCAATCCAGAATCATCAGATCGGGGGCAAGCTGCTGAAAAAGCCGCACAGCTTGCAGCCCATCACCAGCATGCCGCACAGCATACCCGGCCGCTTCCAATTCGCGGCGGATAATTTCGGCCAATTTAAGTTCATCTTCAACCAGCAAAATTGTTGTCATAGACATTTCCTTATTTTATACGCAAAGCCGCGCAGAAAGATACAGGCACACCTGAAAAACCTGTTTGCGACACAACTGCGACCTGTGTACGACCGGGCCGTGACACAGCCCGAATAGAATTATCCCGTTCATTCAGCCGGTGTCTCTTGTAGCAGCACGCAGAAAGCACAAATATTCAGGCTTCTGCTCGAATGCCTGATCGTGACTAAAAAATTAAATCATTCTCACAGGAGGAGAATCATGGAATTGATTATCGATCATGTCAGCAAACGGTATGGCAAAGACCAGTGGGCTTTGCGCGACTTCAGTTTGACGTTAACCCCCGGGATCTGGGGTCTGCTGGGACCCAACGGCGCAGGCAAATCGTCTCTCATGCGCATTCTGGCCACCATCACCCGCCCCAGCCAGGGCGCAGTCTTATGGAATGGGCAAGACATCATCCGCCGACCCAATCTGCTGCGCGCTGTGCTGGGCTATCTGCCGCAAGATTTTGGGGTCTATCCCAACCTCAACGCGGTCGAGTTTTTGCAATATATCGCAGCCGTCAAAGGGCTCGACCGGCCCACCGCCATCCGGCGCATTGCCGAACTGCTCCAGGTCGTCAACCTGACAGAAGTCTGCAAACGCCCGCTGGGCAGCTATTCAGGCGGCATGAAACAGCGCATCGGCATTGCTCAGGCCCTGTTGAATGACCCCCAACTGTTGATTGTGGATGAACCCACCGTGGGGCTAGACCCCGAAGAACGGGTGCGGTTTCGCAACCTGCTTTCCGATCTATCGGGCAGCCGCATTGTAATTCTCTCCACCCATATCGTTTCAGATGTGGAAGCCTCGGCAATGAAGATCGCCATTCTAAACAAAGGCCGCCTGCTGCGGCAGGCGCCCCCCGAAGCGCTGCTGCAAGCCGTGGAAGGCAAAGTGTGGGAATGGATCATTCCCTCTGAACATCTGGCGGCCATCCGCCAAAACCATCTGGTCAGCAGCATCACCCGCCGCAGTGATGGCGTGCGCGTGCGCATTGTTCAGGCGCATTCCCCTTCTGCCGGGGCGCAGTTGGCCGCCCCAGACCTGGAAGATGCCTATCTATATACAGTGGCCGGCAACCCGGCAAAGGTGAATGGATGAAAACTCAATCGGTGTTTCTGGCCATGTTGAAGGCCGATTTTTTAGAGCGCACCCGGCGTCCGGGGTTTCTGGTTACGGTCTGTCTGGTGATCTACCTGGGCTATGCAGTAAACACCGGGCAGGTACTGATCTTGCTGGGCAATTACCGCGGCATCTATAACTCGGCCTGGGTTGGCAGCCTTATGGCGCTGGTAATCACCTTCTTTCTTGGGCTCTTTGGCTTCTTTCTGGTTAAAGATGCCATTCAGCGCGATGAAAACAGCGGGGTGGGGCAAATCATTGCCGCCACCTCGCTCAACCGCCCGCAATATCTGCTGGGAAAATGGGTGAGCAATTTCGCCCTGCTCGCTGCGCTGGTGCTCATTCTGGCATTTGCCGCGCTGCTGATGCAATGTCTGCAAAGCGAAGCCGCACAGATCGATATCTGGGCATTGACAGCGCCGCTGCTGCTGGTCGCTCTGCCGATGATGGCCCTGGTGGCCGCCCTCGCAGTGTTCTTTGAGACGGCCGGCTGGCTGAAAGGCGGATTTGGCAACCTGGTGTATTTTGTTTTATTCAGCGCCCTGTTTATGCTCAGCGCCCGGCTGGCGCAAACGCCCTGGCTCGACGTGACCGGGATCAGCCTGATTGGGGCCGATATGCGCGCGGCTGCGCGGGCGGCCTTCCCCGATTATGACAACCGGCTCTTGCTGGGCATGATGTCAACCCGACCACTGGCAACCTTCGTTTACAGCGGCGTCACCTGGACCGCCACAATTATTTTGCAGCGGCTGGCCTGGCTGATCATTGCGGCAGGTGTGGCGCTTTCAGGTGCGCTTTTCTTTAACCGTTTTGACCCTTCACGGCGGGTTAAGTTTACCCGCGGGCAAAAAGCGCTACCCGCCCGTGAAGCCCCCCCGGTCGAAGAGCCACATTCCCGCCCTGCCGCCCGGTTAACCCCGCTCATCGGGCGCGGCCGTTTTCGTGTGAATCTGCTGCCGCTGGTGCGGCTGGAAACAATGCTGCTGGTGAAGGGCCAGAAGTGGTACTGGCTGGCCGGGATGGCTGTGTTGTGGCTTGGCTGCGCAGGGGCGCCCTCTGAAAACTACCGCAAATACTTTTTCATGCTGGCCGCATTGTGGCCGGTGCTGGTCTGGTCCAGGATGGGTGAACGGGATGCCCATTATCATACCGGGCAGTTGGTCAACTGCGCTGCCCATGCGCCGCTGCGCTTGCTGTGCGCTGCCTGGCTGGCCGGGGTGCTGTTCACCTGCGCAGTGACCAGCGGCGTTCTGGTCGGCAGACTCATCTTCGCCGAACCGCTCCACCTGTCGGTCTGGATCCTGGCGGTGCTGTTCATTCCAACGCTGGCGCTCACCCTTGGCGTGTGGGCAAACAACAGCCGGGTGTTTGAGGTGGTCTATCCCATCCTGTGGTATCTGGGCCCCTTTAACATTCAAAACCAGCTCAGTGGCCTCGATTACCTGGGTCTCCACGCACAGGCACCCGGCCATACCGCCCCCCTGCTATTTACAGGTTTTGTGGCCCTGCTGCTGATGGCCGCCCATCTCGGCCGCCGCCGGCCAGACAGGGTTTAAAAAATGTAATCCGCAGCACTTTTTCATCTGAAAAAGTGCTGCGGATGTTTAATCGGCGTCAGGTTCCTCTG
>CAZQLE010000120.1:0-12107 GCA_964593905.1 uncultured Anaerolineaceae bacterium
GGTTTAACATTTAAAAACACTAATTCAAGATAACTTAACCACAAAAAATTGACTGGCCGGCATAGCGAAGCATCTTAAGCCGTGAAAACGGCATGCTGCGCAAATATCTGGCATAAGAATTGCAATTTTTATCTCGTTATCGTGAGTTCAAGTTAAAAATAAGCTTTACAAGGGGATAATGCACCCATGACCCTCTTCAAGGCAGACTTAGAAGAGCTAGAAAAGCAGGTCAGACAGCTTGAATCGGAAAACTCCACTTTGCGGATGAGTTTGGAAGCCGCAAAGGTGGATCAATATACCCGCAACTTGAACCAAGTTCACGAAACGCTTAAGACCATCTGGGGAGAAGCGCCGGGCATGGTTTTTCGGGCCATACCCGATAACCGTCACCGCATGATCTGGGTGGGGGGCGACTGTTTACCCCTCACCGGTTATACCGCCGCTGAACTTACCCAAAACCAGTCTTTTGCCTATATCAATCTGGTCCTCCCCCAATATCGCCAACAGGTGGTGGATGCCCTGCAAGAGTGCATCACCCATAAGCAGCCTTTTAGCATTGTTTATCCAATCCAGACCCGTGACGGTAAAATCCGCTATGTGCGCCAGGGTGGCTGGCCCGATCAGTCTGAAAGCCCAAATGCGGTGGAGGGTTTTGTAGGCGATATCACCTCATGCAGTCTGGCAAAAGAAACCAACCTGGCTTTTCATCAAGATTTCAAATATTTATCCGAGGCCATGTGTCGCTTTGTCAATCTTGACACCGAATCAGATGTCCTCGAATTTTTGGCCGGCGAATTGGAAAGAATTGCCCAGGGATTAATAATAGGGCTGTTCCTGTATGATTCCACCCGGCAGGTATTAAAATTGTTCCGCGTCATTGGCATGGAACACAGTCAGCTTGAAGAGATCATCGACACCCCGCTGGAAACAGCGCAGATAAAGATTACCGAAGAAGAACTCCGCCAATATTCAAAAGCAGCGGGGTTCGAGCCGATCTCGATGGAATTGTATGAGATCACACGGGGATTGTTTTCTGAAGAAAAAGCTGTAGAAATTAAAAACAGGCTGAATACACAATCCACGTATTCCACCCTGCTTGAACATCGCGAAAAAATATATGGCGCTGCCGTTCTTATGGTTAACGACGAAAAAGCAACAAACCGGCTGGAGATTTTGCGCACTTTGATGAACATTCTCCCCGTTGCCATGCAGCGCCAGCAAGATGCCCGCCAGCTCCGTGAAAATGCCTTCACGTTTGATAGCTTTTTGGAACAATCCAAAGATGGTATCTTGCTGGTAAACGACAAAGGCATTGTCCAGGTTTGGAGCCGCGGCCAGGAGATGATCACCGGTTATACCAGAGATGAAATCATCGGCAAGCCGGTCTGGGAAGCACACCGCATCATTGCGCCCGATGACATGGCATCTGATGAGATGTTTAACAACTATCTGGAAGATTACAAACAGCAGCCAGACCCTGCCATCCGTTCCACCTGGGATAAGCACCTGCGCGAGTTTACCATCCAGCATAAAAACGGGGATATCATTCATATTCAGAGTGTCTTCTTCCCGGTTCAAAGCACCCACGGGACCATGATCGGCAGCATCTCGCGTAACATCACCCGAGAAAAACGTCACCAGCACGAGATGGAATTGATCATCTCGTTAAACAAAGCACTCCGGTCAGCCGCCACGCGAAATCAGGTTTTGGATGTGGTGATCAAGGAATTAAAATCGCTGGTGGAGGTAAAAGGCGCGGCGTTTTCCACCTTTAATTCGGCCAGTCAGGAAAACATCATCGAGCATACCTGGGGTTTCTGGGAAGAGCAGTTGGGCTCGGTCACCCCGATGAATCGAGAGATCACCGAAATTTTGATCCAAAAGGGTGAGAGCTTCACCATCCATCGGTCAGATGGCTGTTCCTGCGCAGAACTGTCCGATTTTCCCATCCCGGCCAAGGTAAATGCGCTTGCGGTGATCCCCCTCAATGCAGAGGATGAGATTTTGGGCGCCATCTGGATCGCATCAGATCATGCCTTCCAGGCGGATGATATCAGCATTCTCAACATTCTGACCGATCTGGCGGCCAATGCGCTGCACCGCGCCACCATGCACGAAGAGCAACAGCGCCGCCTGCAACACATCACCGCATTACGGACCATTGATCAAACCATCACCACCAGCCTGGATGTAAAGAGCAACCTGCAAATTCTGCTTGAGCAGGTGATGAACCAGCTTCATATGGATGCCGCTGCGGTGCTGCTGTTCAACCCGGTGATGCAGACCTTTGATTATGCCGCCGGGCGCGGTTTCCGCACACAGTTAATCAACCAGTCGAGCATTCGTCTGGGGTACGGCCAACCCGGCCGCGCCGCGATGGAACAGCAGATGATCTTTCTGCCTGATCTGCGCAAGAGCGATGGCCGTTTCACCCGGATGAATCTGGCAAACGCCGAAGCATTCACCGCCTACTTTGCCGTTCCGCTGGTCGCAAAAAGCGAGATTAAAGGCCTGCTGGAGCTGTATCACCGCAGCCGGGTAACGCCCGACTTGGAATGGTTAAGCTTCCTTGAAAACTTATCCGGTCAGGCTGCCATCCTGATCGACAATGCCCAGCTTTACAGCGATCTGCAGCATTCGAACATGGAACTCAAGCTCGCCTACACCAACACCCTGGAAGGCTGGGTGCGCGCAATGGATTTGCGCGACCAGGAGACCGAAGGACACACCAAGCGCGTGGCCGAAATGACCCTGCGTCTGGCGAGCTATATGGGCATTCCCAACGAACGGTTAATTCACATCTACCGCGGTTCGCTGCTGCACGATATCGGCAAAATGGCCGTGCCAGACAGCATCCTGCGCAAACCGGGGCCTTTGAACGCAGAAGAGCTCAAAATCATGCGCCAGCACCCGGTTTATGCCTATGAACTACTCCACCCAATCAGCTATCTGGAACCCTCACTGGATATTCCATACTGCCACCATGAACGCTGGGATGGCACAGGTTACCCGCGAGGGTTAAAAGGGACCGATATTCCACTCCCGGCCCGTGTTTTCTCGGTTGTGGATGTCTGGGATGCGCTCCGGTCAGACCGGCCGTATCGCAAAGCCTGGAGCGAAGAACAGGTATTGAAATATATCCATTTGCAGTCTGGAAAAGACTTTGACCCGCAGGTTGTCGATGCTTTTCTGGAACTGGTGAACGGTTAATTAATATTCCTGTTCACGCCCGATGATGGATAGGACCAGACCGGTAATCTTGCCAGTCTGGTCTATTTTATTCTGATCAATCTGCTCAAAGGTATCCTGCGCCGTATGGGCCAGACGGTCAGACCCTTCCCAACTCAAGAAGGCACTGACCCCTTTTCGTTCTCCAAAACCGGCAATGGTTTTAATTCCAGTATGAACGCCCCGGCCGCGGTTGGTCACCTGGCCGCCCATCTGCGCCGCGGCTTTCTGGAACAACTTCATCAGACGGTAACTGCTCCCTTCGCCCAGCAGTAAAGCATCCCCATCGCCCGCCCCAACGCCACTTAATTCCAGAACAACTTCGACATTCTTTGCGTCAAAAGCAGTCGTGTCATTGATGGTATTGGTCACGCTAAAACCTTCGGCGTGTTCACCACCGCTCCAGGCAATAAAGATCACCGTCTTTTCAGGCGGGTAAAGACCCGATTTCAGCATTCGCGCCATTTCCAGCATAGCAGCAACTCCGCTGGCATTATCATTTGCGCCGGGGTACAACACCCCCTCGGGGTCAACCCCCAGGCCATCATAATAGGCGCTGACAATAATCACCTGTGAATCGAGGCCTCCGTTCATTCCGGCTTTGTTCTGGCTGGCGCCAGTGCCCGGAATCACCCCCACCACCCGATAATGATCGGTAATTGTTTCATAATCACCGGGGACGGATAATTGAACCTGGATGCCCGGCTCGGTCCAGCGAATTTCATCAGGCTTTAATTCCTGACGCATCTGGCGCAATTTTTCCAGCGAGCTTCCCCCCGATTCCAAAAGCTGTTCGGCCAGATCTTCACGAATATAGACCGCGGGAATGGAGTTTTCGGCAAACTGGTCACGCGGCATCAGATAACGCTTTTGCATCATGGCCGGGTTTTCGGGCACGACCAGAATTCCACCCACCTTCTGGAAATTCAAATAGGGGATATCTTCTTCCAGCACGATGACCGCCTTATCCCACAGGTCGGCATCCCGAACCGTATAACGCGACCTGGCACTGGAATCGGACCCGGCGCCAATCGTCAAACCGACCACCGCACCCTCCATCGTTCCAAAGCAGGCCCCATTCAGGGCATATTCCATAAAATCATCGCGATACTTTTGCTCTCCCAGGCCCTCAATGGAAAACGCTGGCATTCCGGTCAACAGGGGATAAATGGACCGATATTCATGAATATAAGACCCATCCACTCTGGAAGGGAACAGGCCAATATCCTTCATTTGCTCCGCAATATATTCGGCGGCCAGCGCTCCCCCGCGCAGACCCGTGGTTCTACCCTGCATCTGCGGGCTCGACAGGCGTTCGATATGGGTCATCGCGCGGGCAGAATCAAACGTGCTTGCCTGCTCGCTATAAATGGATAACGGGGTCGCGCCGCGCAGCAGCAGCATAATCACCGCCAGTGCCGCCGCCGATGCAAGTATCGTCCAGCGGTTGACCAGCCGGCTGAGATTAATCCGGCTTTCATCCAAAAACCGGCGCAGTCCTTCGCCAAACAGGTTGAAGCCAAAAATAGCCAGAAAGAAGAACAACCCCGGATACCAGGCCATCCACGGGTAACTGCGCCACCAGTTACGGACATTGGCCAGCAGCGCGCTCCATTCCGGGATATCTGAGAAGTAATAAACCACCGCCGTCATCCCCGCGCCTTCACCAATCGCGGCTCTGAACCCGCCCCCCAGAAAGATGTTAAGAAAACCCAATTCTGCCAGCAGCATCAATACGCCGCCAATTTCCATAATCGTCAAAACCAGCAGCGCCGGCGTCAGATATGGGATTAAATAGCGCACCAGAATCTCACCGGCCCGGGCCCCCACCGAACGCGCCGCCTCAATATACAGCAGCGGTTTCTGCGCCACCACCTGATTGCGCACATACTGGGCAATTTCTCCCCACCCGACCAGACACAGGGCAATGATAAAAATATCCCGCCCCCGCTGAATTCCCAGCGCCAGGATGATGATCATGGTGAAGATGGTAATCGGAAAAGCCGCCCAGACAGAAATCAGGCTGCTAACCAGCTTATCCAGCCAGCTCCGCTGCCACCACCCGGCCAAAATACCCAGCAAAGTGCCCAGGGCAACCCTTGCCAGCGCAGCAATTAAGGCCAGCGAAAGTGTCTCGCGCGCACCGGCCAACACCAGCGCGCGAATATCCCGGCCAATCGGGTCGGTGCCCCAGGGGAACTCAACCCCCGGTGAAAACGGCGGGCTTTTGATGGCGCCCTCAATTTTCATGACCCCGTGGGTTACATACGGGTTGGCTGTGGTCATTTCGCCGCCGAAGATCATTAAAGCGCCCATACCCAGAACAAGCACCAGACCCAGCACAAACCACAGGTTAAATATCAGACGATGCCGGGGCGGCTTTTCGGCCGGGTCTTCAATTGAAACCTTTTTTAACGTCAATTTCTTCAGCGGGTCTTCCTGTGCGGCGGGGGGCCGCCGGCCAGAGAAGAATCTTTCAACCAGCCCGCGCAGCCCTGAGGCCACCGTCTCTAGCGGCGAACCCATTGTTCGGGCCGGGTCATCCTCTTCGATGCTGCCCGTGCTGCGCAGCCGTGGATCCACCGCCGGAAACACAATCTCCAACACCAGGTTAATCAACAAAAAGAACAGCCCCAGAATCACAACCAGGTCTGTCACCAGCGTCGGCAGTTCACGCTCAACGGCCAGCAAAATCCCCAGACCCACGCCATTCCACAGAAAGAAGCTCTCCACCACCGGCAGGCTCGCCAGTGAAAAGCGCAGCGACGACCCCATGGTGGTTAAAACCGGGACGGCAATATTGGGCAAAATATGGCGAAAAACCTCCACCCAACGCGTAGCGCCCTTGGCGCGCACAACCCGCAAAAATTCCTCATCCATGAACTGCGTCATGGAAATGTAAGTTACCTGAACAATCTGCGCCAGCGGACGCGCGCCCAAAACCAGCATCGGCATCACCAGATGCAGATCAAAGCCGGTGCCCGTCGGCGGAAGCGGCGCAGTGCGCACGCCCAGAAAGCGCGTCAGGCTAAAATCGGCCACCAGAAGCAGCATGGCCAACAAGAAACTGGGCAAAGAGATCCCCAGCAAAGAAACAAACAACACCAGCGGGGCGGCCTTGCGGCGGGTCAACGCCGCCACCACACCCAGCGCCACCCCGACCAGCGCCGCTGCCACCAGCGATAACACCAGCAGTACCAGGCTGTTCACCACCAGCTCTCTCACCAGTTGCAAGGCCCCAATCTGCTGTTTTCCCCACAGATATGTGGTCGGGTGCGCAATCAGATACTGTTCCAAACGGTTAAACGATTCAACAAATAAATTGCCCGCCGTAACCGGCAGCGCTTGCTGACCGAGTTCCAGAGCATACAGGCCAAGCTGGGTCAAAAAAGCAATCCCCAGCAAAATTAACAGGCTTGAAAAAATACGGCGCAGCAACACCTGCACCCAGACATTCCCGCCCTGTTCGGGGGTTATTTTTTCAACAACCGGAGCCGGGGCCGGTGTTTCAGTTTTGGGGTGGTTTTTCTCCAACCAGTCCAGGCCGGCCCGCGCTCGTTCTGAATCGGGGTGATCGACAAGGACGCGCTGAAGATATTCAATCCCCGAGCGCGGGTCTACCAGAGAAGATAGTAATAACCAGGGCATTTCTTGCAGCGGCGCATGCAGGGCCGCTTTCATGGCCCAGCGGCGCGCCGCGGGTAAATCACCGGAACGGTAAGCTTCAACAGCCTGGTCGTAGGCAGAATAGGATGGGTTTGTCTGGGTCATTTTATGCAGGGCTAACGATAAGTAATGGGAGGTTGAGCCTGTTCATTGACAATTAACTCAAAAACATCGGGCCGGCTATAATGCCCGACCGCATCAAAATCATATTTGCTGCGCGCAATTTCGGTCAAATCCAGTTCGGCGGTGAGAATTCCTTCGCGGTCAAACAAAGGCCCGGCCAAAACTTCGCCCAGCGGTGAAACAATCACACTCCCGCCCCGGCTCATCACCTCGGGCTGGGCCGACATCTCTTCAAAACCTGGCAAATCGGCGGGGACCATGTCGCGCGTTACAAACTGATTGCAACCCAGCACAAAACAGCGCCCTTCACAGGCAATGTGGCGCATAGTCGCCTGCCACGCATCACGTGAGTCGGCCGTTGGGGCCAGATAAATTTCAATGCCCTTGCCATACAAGGCCATACGCGCCAGCGGCATCAGGTTCTCCCAGCAAATCAGGCCGCCCATCTTGCCATAGGGTGTATCAACCACGGTCAGGGTGCTGCCATCTCCCTCCCCCCAGATCAGGCGTTCTGAGGCGGTGGGCTTTAGTTTGCGGTGTTTTCCCAGCAAAGACCCATCCGGGCCAAAATACAACAGGGTGCAATACAACGTTCCGTGACTGAACAGCGCATCCCGTTCGATTACCCCCACCGAGAGATACACTCCATTCTGGCGGGCAGCCTCGGCCAGCCGGTCAACTGCCGGGCCGGGGATCTCAACCGCGTTGGACCAGTAGCGTTCCCACAATGCCCGCCCGGCGGCCGAGCGGCTGCCAACCACCGCCCCAAAACTAAACCCGCGCGGATAAGCAGGGATAAACGCTTCGGGGAATAAGACCAGACGCGCGCCAAGGCGGGCCGCTTCAGCGGTCAACTGGCAGACCTTTTCCACACTGGCATCACGATCAAATAAAACAGGGGCAGCCTGCACCACGGCGGCGGTAACCCGGTTGAACTTTTCGGCCATGATCACCTCATCAATTCGGGAAGCTATTCTTTAATTGTACTTGAAAATAAACGGATCATCCAAATTTTCTTCAGGATAACCGGGGAATTTTAAGCCGCCCCGGTAGATTGCGCATTCGCGCCGCAGTTGCCGGCATGGCCGGTATTTTTGAAAGATGACGCCGGAAGAGCCATTGAATTGCCCGCCACAGAACCCCACCCCGAAATCGCCGCGTCAAACATCCATGCAGATATTCGGTGAAAATGACCAATGGCACTTGTCCAAATTCTCAAAGCATTGCTACAATACAAGGGTCCGCAGCGCGGAATTTTCTTACCATCCATTTTTATCATCATCTTATCCACCTCACTGCGCCATTTGATCATTCTTATCGCTACCGCGGTCGTAACAGACGACAGCCCGACAACCCTCATTTTCATTCAGGAAGGACAAAGCGAGGTAAAACTATGCGCAAAGAAGTTTATTTAATCACCGGGGCAAACGGGGAAGTGGGTCATGGAATCATCTCTTATCTCGGCCAAAAAGGATACATTGACATTATTGCCCTGGATGTTGTGCCATTGGATGAAGAATTAAAGCCATATGTTACCCGCTTCATTCTGGGCGACATTCTGGATGAAATGCTGCTGGGCCGCCTGGTCGCCGAATATGAGATCCGCTCCATTTTTCATCTTGCCTCCATCCTTTCGACCAAAGCCGAATACAACCCCGAAACCGGTCACCGGGTTAACGTTGAGGGCACCCTCAAGCTGCTGCGTCTGGCCGTGGAACAATCTGCCTGGCAGGGGCGCCCGGTAAAGTTTATCTACCCCAGCTCCATTGCAGCTTATGGCATGACCCTGGAAGAGAAAACCCGCCTCGGCAAGGTTCACGAGAGCGACTGCGCCAACCCCATCACCATGTATGGCTGCAACAAGCTCTACTGTGAGCATCTCGGCCGCTACTATGCCCGTCATTATCGCCAGCTTGCCGCAGACCGCGATACGCGCCCCGCTGTTGATTTTCGCTGTCTGCGTTTTCCCGGCTTAATCAGCGCCGTCACCATTCCCACCGGTGGCACCAGCGATTATGGGCCCGAAATGCTGCACAGCGCTGCCCAGGGATTGGAATACGAATGCTTTGTGCGTCCTGATACCAAGCTGCCGTTTATGGCCATGCCCGATGCAGTGAAATCGCTGATACAGCTCGAATCGACCCCCAAAGAAAGGTTGAACCAACTGGTATACAACGTCACTAGTTTCAGCCCCACCGCGCAAGATTTCTACGATATCACCCGCAAATATTATCCCGAAGCAAAAGTGAACTTCAAGGTTCATGCCGGCCGCCAGGGCATTGTCGATAGCTGGCCAGCAGACCTGGATGACAGCGCAGCGCGAAAAGACTGGAGCTGGAAACCCGATTATGATCAGGAACGCGCATTTGACGAATATTTAATGCCGGCCATCACGGCAAAGTATTTGAAGTAATTCGCCCAAAAATTTCAGGCATAAAAAAATCAGACGGCCAAACCGTCTGATTTTTTTATGCCTCCACAGCCTCACTCCAGGCGCAATCTTCCTGCCCAGCCTTCGGGGGGTTCAGCCTCGTTACAAAACTGGCCGTACTGTTGCCCCAGCGCCGAGAGCAGCAAAGATACATCCACGCTCAGACTCATAAAGCGAAACCCAAATGCTTCCCGCTCTTTTGCCATTTCAGCGCCCGCACAAAACGTTCCCACCGGAATGCCCCTGCGCCGACAGGCCGCCATCACCGATTGGATTGCATCCTGAAAAATGGGGGAATCCGACCAAAAACCTGGCGTGATCCCCAGCGAAAAAGTCAGATCAAACGGGCCAACAAAAACCATGTCGATCCCGGGCACTTCCAAAATTTGCTCCACATTTTCAACGGCTTCACGGGTCTCAATTTGAATTGCCACCAGAATCTGGTCATTGGCCTGATTCAGATAATCGCCTTTGGACGCTCCATAATTGAGGTGCGCCAGGGCCGATCCGTTGCCACGCTGACCGGCCGGTGGAAAACGCGCATAACTGACCACAGCAGCCGCGTCTTCGGGCGTGTTTACCATCGGCACCAAAACCCCGTGCGCGCCACAATCCAGCGCCTGCTTAATCTGATCAATTGTCCCGGCGGCCACACGCACAATGGGCGTAACCCGCCCCCGGCTGACATCATTAATGGCCGCAATTTCTGCCATCAAAGTCGGCAAAGCCACTGCGCCATGTTCACAATCCAGCAACAACCAGTCCACACACCCCTGAGCGGCCAGCATACGCGTCATACGCACACTGTGAATCTGAACCCAAGTGCCCACAGTCGATCTTCCATCGCGCAGCAGTTGCAAAGTATGATTCATTCGCATGTCAAATTCTCCTTTACTCGGTGTAATTGGAGCTTAATCATTCCCTATTTTGCCGTCTGGTGACGAGCAGTCGATCAGCCATGCAATGAGCGGGCTTCAAGTTCTTCTCTTAACGCCTGGTGGCTTTCACGGGTGATCGGGAATTTTATCGCGCAGGCCACCGCCAAAACCAGCAACAGCGCCGGGGCAGCGCCCATTGCAGTGCGAATGGCATTCACCGCTGCGGCGGGCTGCTGCGGCAGCGGCTGACCGGCTGTGGGGATAATATACCCGCTGACCGCCAGCGCCTGCCCCAGGGCCCAGATGGCCGCCCCGGTGCCAAGTTTTTGAAAGAAAGCCGCAAAGGAATAAAAAGAGCCTTCCCGCCGCCGTCCGGTGCGCAGTTCATCCAGTTCCACCACATCGGGGATCATTGCCCAGGGCAGAAAATAGGCCGAGGCGATTCCCACCCCCGATAAGAAAGCCATCAGATAAGCCAGGCCCACCTGGTCAGAGCGCAAGGATACGATCCCCAGAAAAACCAGCATCCACCAGATCATGGAATACATAAATGCGCGTCGTTTATCCAGTTTGCGCGCCAACCAGACCAGCAGCGGCAAAAAGAAGATGGCAGACACCTGCGCAACCAGCACAAAATAATTGGCCTGCTCTGGCACACGCAAATAGTAACTGGCAAAATAGACCAGCACCGATGAAAGGATGCTGGCGGTTGTCCAACTGAACAGATACATGCCCATCACCAGCCAAAATGGCCGGTTGCTCAGGGTCGCCGAAATTGCAGCCCGAAACGGCAGCGGGGTCTGGTCTTGCGCCCCCGGCTGCGTCTCGCGGGTCACGGCAAAGACAATCCAGGGTGGGATGATCGAGATCAGCCCCAGGCCAACACTGAGCACCCGAAAAAGCATCCGCAGATCGGCAATATACCAGCCCAGCACGGTTGCCAGAATCACCGCCGCCAGATTGCCCCCAATGGAAAACATCATGCGGATGCCGTTGAGTGAACTGCGCTCATCATAATCACGGGCAATTTCAGGCGTCAGCGCATTATAGCTGACATGAATCATGGTATACAGCGAATCAAACAGAATGAACGTTCCGGCGTAATACAACACTTTGCCCAGGTCGCCAAACGGGGGCACCACCCACATCAACATAAAGGCCAATCCCAGCGGCAGCGCCGCATACAACAGCACCACCCGCCGCCGCCCCAGGCGCGAACGAATGCGGTCTGAAATCAACCCGAATAAAGGGTCATTCACCGCATCCCAGATCTTGCCAATGGCAATGGCCCAACCCGCCAGGTCGGGCCGCAGTCCGGCGACATCCGTTAGAAAATACAACTGGAAGAACATCACCAGCACCAGGGGGATGCTGGTTGAAAGGTCTCCGGTGCTAAACCAGATTTTACGGCGCAGCGACATGGGGGCAGCGTTGGTCATGTTTACAGTCGGGTCAACTGGCGATACTTAATCCGGTGCGGTTGTTCGGCAGCAACACCAAGCCGCGCCTTACGGTCCGCTTCATATTGCGAATAGTTGCCATCAAAGAAAATCACACTGCTTTCACCCTCAAAAGATAAAATGTGCGTCGCAATGCGGTCCAAAAACCAGCGGTCATGGCTGATAACCAGCGAACAACCGGCAAAGTTTTCCACTGCTTCTTCGAGCGCGCGAATGGTATTCACATCCAGGTCGTTGGTCGGCTCATCCAGCAGCAAAACATTTGCGCCGCTTTTGAGTGTTTTAGCCAGTTGCACCCGGTTGCGTTCACCGCCCGAAAGG
>CAZQLE010000121.1:0-4419 GCA_964593905.1 uncultured Anaerolineaceae bacterium
CACCACCAGCCCCCCGATTTCGGCAAAAGGTTCAGAGCCCAAAAAATTTACCCGCTGTGTGTGCACCCAGCCCACCACCCGTTCATCCATCACCGCCGTCAGAATGGCTTCGCCGGCCGGGTTGGCAAGGATGACATTCAGCCGTTCGGCGGCGACCTGGGACTCAGTGGGGTAGCCCAACTGCGCACACAGCGCCGCTAGGCGCTCATAATCGGTTGGGGTGGCATATTGTACGCGAAGGTGTCTGGGCATGGTGTAAATCCTGGTAGGAGGGATCAATTTTAATCATTTTACCGTACCGGGTAGAATAGTTCCATCAACTGCGCGCAGCTGGGTTTGCTCTCTGGCAGGTCTTAATAATTTTGGAAAGCTGTAAACTTGATGGAACAACTAAATAACTTTTAAGTTATAGTAGATAAAACTTTCGCTTTTTTTCGAATTAAATAATTGTCTAACATCCGTGATTCGTCTGACTCATTCTTGCGGCGATGTTCCTGTTTCACAAATATGCAGTCGCGGTTAAAATAAATTAATGACCAAATTGATGCTTGTCTATTGCGCGTTAACCGGAGGGCAGTTGAAGCAGGTTTAAGCTGAGGGGATTTATTTTGCGTGATGGGTGTTCTTTTGTCTGGGAGACAGGATATTGAAGAACGAATTTGATCTCAATCTGTCACAGAATGAAAATGCTTCTTTTGAAGAAGAGCAAGAGAATTTCCGCGCGCTGTTTGAGCTTACACCTCGTGGGGTCATTTACCTCAACAGGTCAGGCAAGATCATTGCCGCCAATGCTGCCGCACAACAGATTCTGGGGCTGACCCTCGATCAGATGCAGTTTCGGGCGCCGTTTGACCCGCGCTGGCATGTCATTCATCCCGATGGCTCAGATTTTCCCTTCCATTCTTTTCCCGGTGCTGTCGCTGTGAAAACCGGAACAACACTCAATCATGTGGTGATGGGGGTTTATATCCCCGCCGATGAGCAATACCGCTGGATCAATGTCAATGCGGTGCCTTTGTTTCGTCCCGGTGAAGACCGCCCCTATCAGAGCTTTGCTGTTTTTGAAGATATTACCGAACGCAAACGGGTTGAAGATGCACTGCGCGAGAGCGAGGAACGATACCGTCAGTTGTTTGAGATGGAATCGGATGCGCTCTTTTTGATTGATAATGAAGAGGGCAAAATTCTGGATGCCAACCTCGCTGCGGCAAACCTGTATGGCTACAGCCATGAAGAATTGCTCCAGATGCGCAATGTGGATCTTTCGGCCGAGCCCGATGAAACCCGCCGCATTACCCGCACCGGCGTCAGCGCGGTTCCGCTGCGCTATCACCGCAAAAAAGATGGCACCGTCTTCCCGGTTGAAATTACCGCCACATTTCTAACTCTGAGCGGCCGGCCGGTGCATATCCCGGCCATTCGCGATATCACCCGGCGCGTGCAAATTGAAGATGCGCTGCGTGAGAGCGAGGCGGTCATGCACTATATCATCAAATATGATCCCAACGCCATCGCGGTATATGATCTTGATCTTCATTACATTGCTGTGAGCGACCGTTATCTGCGCGATTATGAGGTTAAAGAACAAGATCTTATCGGCAAACACCATTATCAGGTGTTTCCTGAGATGCCGCAAAAATGGAAGGAAGTGCATCAGCGGGTTTTAAAGGGCGCGATTGAACGAAATGAGGATGATTATTTTGTGCGATCCGATGGGACGATCACTTACAATTCGTGGGAGTGCCGGCCGTGGTATCAGGCAGATGGCGCCATCGGTGGAATGATCACCTACACCGAGGTTACAACCAAACGCAAACAGGCCGAATTGCAACTTAATGAACAGCTTGAAGAGCTGCGCCGCTGGCAGACAGTGACCCTTGGGCGAGAAATGCGTATTCTGGACCTGAAACGCGAGATTAATGATTTGTTGATTGCCGCGGGTCAACCGCCGCGGTATGTCATCGCTGAGAATATCCCCTATGAATGAAACTTCTTTCCTCGGGTTGGTTCATAATGTTACTCTGCTGCTGGCTATGGCGCTTATTTTTGACCTGGCTGCTTTTCGCTGGAAGACCGGAAAAATCGGGTTATGGCAGGTCCCTTTTGGTTTTATTCTGGGGTTGATGGGCATTGCACTCATGATGACCCCCTGGGTGTTAACGCCCGGGGTCATTTTTGATACCCGTTCGGTCTTGTTGAGTATTTCGGGGCTCTTTTTTGGCACGCTGCCCACCCTGATCGCCATGGCGATGACGGCTGCTTTTCGAATTTATCAGGGCGGTGCTGCCACGGTGATGGGGGTATCGGTGATTCTGGCGACCGGTACAATTGGCATCGTCTGGCGTCATTTCCGCCGTCGCCGTCCTTTAGCGGATCTTTCATGGTCTGAATTGTATTTATTTGGCCTGGTGGTGCACCTGGTGATGCTGGCTTTAACCTACACCCTGCCGCTCGAAATGGTGCTGCCGATACTTTCAAGTATCAGTCTGTCAGTGTTGATTATCTATCCGCTGGGGGTAATGTTGTTGGGTTTATTGATGGTGCTGCGCCTTAAGCGCGAAAAAGCCACCGATGACCTGGCGCGCAATGAAAGCCGTCTGAGAAGCCTGGTGGCCTTGTTGCAGCATCGCGCACGAACCACCCAGGAGTTCCTTGATTATGCTCTGGATGAAGCGATTAAATTAACCGACAGCACCATCGGTTATATTTACTTATATTCTGAATCGCGCACAGAATTGACGTTGAACACCTGGTCTAAAGGGGTGTTGGATGAATGTGATGTGGTTGATATGCAAACCACCTGTCAGTTGGATAAAACCGGTATCTGGGGCGAGGCAATACGGCAGCGAAAATCGATTGTGATTAATGACTTCCTGGCCGAGCATCCTCTAAAAAAGGGAACCCCGCCGGGGCATGTCAAGATCAAAAATTTTCTCACCATCCCTATTTTCAACGAAGACCAAATTGTTGCCGTGGTGGGGGTGGCGAATAAAACGACCGATTATGACGAATCGGATGTGTTGCAATTGACCCTGCTGATGGATGCGGTATGGAAGGTGACCGAACGTAAACGGGTTGAGCAGGCTTTGCGCAACAGTGAAGAAAACTATCGCCAGCTCTTCGAGCAGGCCGCCGATGGTATTTTTATTGCCGATGCGCAGGGCAACTATATCGATGTAAACCCCAGCGCCTGCGCGCTGCTTGGATATACAGCCGAAGAGCTTTGTGAGCTTAACATCAGCGAATTGGTCACGGTGGAAGATCAAGAAGCCGCTCCGCTCCAGCATATGGAGCTGAATAAAGAGGGGCCGGGAATGATGACCGAACGGCGGCTGATTCACAAAGATGGCTCGCTGGTCGATGTGGAAATCAGCGCCCGCAGGCTGCCCGATGGACGATTGCAGGGCATGGTGCGGGATATCACTGCCCGCAAAAAGGCCGAACAAAAAGAACGGGCTGTTCAGGCCGAATTAAAGCGGCTGCTTGAAGCCACCGACCAGTCTCGTCGGGCGCTGCTCAGCCTGGTCGAAGACCAGAAACGGGCCGAGGAACAGATCTTGAAATTGAACGCCGAACTGGAGCAGCGTGTCCGTGACCGGACCGCCCAGCTTGAGGCGGCTAACCATGAACTGGAGGCCTTTGCCTATTCGGTCTCACATGATCTGCGCGCACCCCTGCGGGCGCTGGATGGATTCAGCGGCGCTTTGCTCAACGATTATCAGGAGAATCTTGATGATCAGGCCCGGCATTATTTGCGGCGCATTCAAGAGGCCTCGCGCCGCATGGGGCAATTGATTGAAGATTTGCTCAATCTCTCGCGGGTTACCCGTCGTGAACTTAACCGCGAAAAGATTGATATGAGCCTGATGGCCCAGGAAATTGCGGCTGAATTGAAAGCGCAAGACCCAAATCGGCAGGTTGAATTTGAGATTTCTCCCGATATGATTGTTCAGGCCGATTCGCACTTAATGAAAATTGTTCTCGAAAACTTGTTGAACAATGCCTACAAATTTACCCAGCGCAGCGACCAGGCCCAGATTCGGGTGGGCATGAAAGAAGAAGCCGGCGAGCGTGTTTATTTTGTGCAGGATAATGGCGTGGGTTTTAACATGGAATATGCTGCCAAACTGTTTACCCCATTTCAGCGGCTGCATGGCGCACATGAATTTCCTGGTACTGGCATCGGGTTGGTTACCGTTCAACGCATCATCACCCGCCACGGTGGACGGATTTGGCCTGAAGCCCAGATTCACCACGGGGCAACTTTTTACTTCACGTTGAGAGGGTCTTATGAACGATAAGGTTATTTTGCTGATTGAAGATAATCCGGATGATGAAGAATTGACATTGTTGGCTTTCAAAAAAAGTCGTATTCTTAATGAAATTGTTGTTGCGCGCGATGGCGTTGAAGCGCTGGAT
>CAZQLE010000121.1:4429-12031 GCA_964593905.1 uncultured Anaerolineaceae bacterium
GCGCTGGATTATTTGTTTTGCACGGGCAAGTATGCCGGCAGCGATCCCTGCAATCTGCCTCAGCTTATTTTGCTGGATCTAAAATTACCCGGTCTGGGCGGTTTGGAGGTTTTGCAGCGAATACGCGCTAATGATCGCACTCGTCTGGTGCCGGTGGTTATTCTGACTTCATCCAGCGAGGAAGAGGATATTCTTTCCAGTTATCGATTGGGCGCCAACAGTTATGTGCGCAAGCCGGTGGAGTTCCATCGTTTCACAGATGCTGTGCAGCAGTTGGGCCTTTACTGGTTGTTGATTAATCAAGCTCCTCCGCAAAAATAAATTATGGAAATCGAAAATACTGCCCCCGGCCAACCGAATCCTGCTCAAATTGCCCCGCTGCGGGTTTTGATCGTTGAAGATACACCTTCAGACGCCGAATTAATGGTGTTGTATCTTAAAAAAGAAGGGTTTCAGTTTGACTGGCAGCGGGTTCAGACCGAGCAAGATTATCTGACCCTGCTTGAAGAGGGACACGATTTAATTCTTTCAGACTGGTCGCTGCCCCAGTTTAGCGGGCTGCGCGCTTTGCAGTTGATTCGTGACCGGGGGAGAGATATTCCGTTCATCATTGTATCGGGCAGTATCGGCGAAGAAGCCGCCGTAACCGCCTTGCGCCTGGGCGCCTATGATTATTTGCTAAAAGACCGCCTGGAGCGATTGGGAAAAGCGGTTCGCAACGCGCTTGAACAAAAAAAGCTGCGCGATGAGCGCAAACAGGCCGAAGCCGCCCTGGCTATTTCAGAAGCAGAGCTGCGCGCGCTGTTCACCTCGATGACCGATGTGGTGCTGGTCATTGATGCCGATGGGGTGTATCGCAAGATTGCGCCCACCAACCCCAGTTTATTGATCAAGCCGCCCGCAGAGTTGATCGGCCGCAACTTGCGCGATTTCTTCCCCCCGGAACAGGCAGAAGAATTCATTGGCATCAACCGTGAAATTTTAGAAACCGGCCAGACCCGGCAGATTGAATACAATCTGAACGTTCAGGGTTCTCCGGTCTGGTTTGAAACCTCAATTTCACCCATGACATCCGATCAGGTGGTCTGGGTGGCGCGGGATGTGACCGACCGCAAACAGAGTGAAGAGATTTTAAAGCAGTATACGTGGCGGCAGGAAATGATCGTTGCCCTGGGCCGCGCCCTGGCAGCCACCCTGGATTTGGAGACGATTTATCAGATCGCCAATCAGTATATTCGAGATTTTATCGACTGCCCAAATTTTGGCGTGACGCTGTTTGACCCCAAAGAAGAGGTGTTGAAAGCCGCCTATTTTAGCTCGGAAGGCGAGCCGCATGATATCAGCCTTTTGCCGCCCTTAAAATATGACCCGCAGAATTCTCGCAGCGGCCGTTCCGAGGCAATTTCTGCGCAGGTTCCGGTGATCATTCATGATTTTGCGGCCCGGCGAAAAGCGAAAAGCCTGATTCCGGCGGATTTTGGGCGGGAACCGAAATCGGCCATTTATGTCCCGATGCTGGTAGATGGCAAGGTAATTGGTCTGTTGGATCTGCAAAGTTACCGCGAAGACGCCTACAACGCACAGGATGGAGAGTGGTTGAGTGTGGTTGCCAACCAGATTGGCATGGCCATTCAAAATGCCCGTCTGTTTGCCCGTGTAAAGCAGCGCCTGGCAGAATTAACCGCCATTCATACCATCGACTCGGCCGTAACCGCCCATCTGGGCCCCCAGCATACGGTTGAAGTTCTGATGAAGCAAATTATGACCGGGCTTGAGGTGGATGCGGTTTCGATTTTGTTGTTCAACACCCAGACCAACCTGCTCGAATATGCTTTTGGCCGTGGTTTTTTGAGCACCCCTTTAAAAAATGCCCGTCTTCATCTGGGCGAGGGCCTGGCAGGCAAAGTGGCCCAGGTGAAACAGACGATTCAGAGCAGCCTTGCCGAAGAAACAAGCAGCTTTTTCACCCCCGCCGATTGGCTGAAGGAACGTTTTCTGGAATATTTTGGCGTGCCGCTGCTGGTCAGCTCCAAACTGATCGGGGTATTGGAAATTTTCAACCGTTCTCCGCTTTTGCCAGATGCCGACTGGCTGCGGTTTTTGGATATGCTGGCCGGGCAGGCCGCCGTGGTGATCGATACCATTCAGCTCTTTGAGAGTGTTCAGCAGGCCAACAGTGATCTGCTGAAAGCCTATGATGCCACCATTGAAGGCTGGTCGCAGGCCATGGATTTGCGTGACAAAGAGACTGAAGGCCACACCCAGCGGGTGACCGGAATGACCCTGCACCTGGCCCGCGAGCTGGGCATGTCGGAAGAAGCGCTGCTTCATATTCGCCGCGGGGCGCTGCTGCACGATATTGGCAAACTGGGTATTTCAGATGATATCCTGCGCAAACCGGGTGCGCTGACCGATGAAGAGTGGGTGGAAATGCGCAAGCATCCCGAATATGCCTATCAAATGCTCACCCCCATCGAATACCTGCGCCCCGCGCTGGCGATTCCCTACTGTCACCATGAAAAATGGGATGGCAGCGGCTACCCGCGCGGGCTGAAAGGTGAAGAAATTCCACTGGCGGCGCGCATTTTTGCCATTGTGGATGTTTGGGATGCGCTCACCTCCGACCGGCCCTACCGCCCGGCCTGGAGCAAGGAAAAAACGCTGGATTATATTCAGAGCCTTAACGGCAAACAGTTTGACCCTAAGGTGGTCGACGCGTTTACCCGCTTTATCGTGCAAAATTAAATCTTCATGCCGGCGTTTTGGGGCCGGCATGAAAAATACACCAACACGAGAGCCGCAGAAAGCGCCTCTGTTCCACCTTACGGCAGAATGGGGTAGGTGCTGCCCGCATGCGGAAAGACCACCACCTCGGCTTTACCGGGGAATTTTTTTTGCGCAAAGGCCAGGGCTGCCTGGGGGCTGGGGCTGAAGCGGATGAAGGGCAGGTTCTCATGCACCTCAACCGGAATGGTGGGGGCGTAGAGCAGCGCATCGCAGCGCAGCATGGTTTGCAGGGCAAAATAGAGGAAGAACTTATCCTCTTCGCCCATCCCTTTTAACTTCAACTTGCCCACCCGTGGCAGCAGCAGCGGGGCCAAAATGCGCAGCGCCCGCCGGCCGACCGGCAGTTTTTTGTTGGCCAGCCCAAACACGCCCACCCCTTCATCGGCCCGCACCAGGTTAATCATCACCCCGCCCGGTTTAACCGCGCGGATGGTGTTGGCCAGCGCCTTCACCCCCTGGCGCAGATCTTGATCCATGGGGTGCGAGGCGGTGATGACCACATCGGCCAGGCCGGGGATCTTCACCCCGTAGATCGAGGCGCTGACGGCTGCCCCGGCACGGTGGGCGGCAATGGGGTCGCCGCAAACGATGCGCACCACTTGCAGGCTGGCGTTCAACACGGCGTTGATGATAAACACCGCTTTGTTCAGCATTCGCCCGCATTCTTCCAGATCTTGACGCATCGGGTTGTGGTCGATGGGCTGGCCGACCATGTTAAAGGTCTGCGGCTGGCAGTTCAAGCCGTGATTATGGGCAATGGTGGCCCGCCCTGCCAGACCGGGGAAGATGTTTTTATACCCGCCGCCAAAGCTGGCGATAATGTGCGGTTCGATGCAGCCGATGGAGATGATAAAATCGGCTTCGGCCGCAGTGCGGTTGACCTCCACCGGGGTGCCGCGGCTGGTGGTGCCCAGCTTGGTCAGCTTGCTTTCGTCGCCGCAGTCGGGCGAGGTCCAGCCGATTTTTCCGCGCCATTGTTCACCAATGCGCCGGTACACCTCATCTTCGGTCATGGCGCGGTGCACACCCAGCGCGGGCGCCACGGTCACCTGGTCCAGCGTCACCCCGGCACGTTCCAGTTCGGCGACCACGGCCGGCAGAATCAGCCGTACCGGGGTGGGCCGGCTGTCGTCGTCGATCACCAGCACGATCTTCTGCCCCGGTTTTACCAGCGCCGAAAGCTGCGGGCAGCCAAACGGCTCTTGCAGCGCGCGCGCCGTCTCGGCGGCCGAATCGGCCACACCGGGCAGCGCCGCGGGTTCAAATACCCCGGCCACGTGCCATTGTTCCGGCAGGTTCAGGGTGATGGTTTCTGGTCCCCAGGGTAGCTGGACAGATTGTGCGCTCATGCTGGCTCCTTCAACGAAATGACGACAGATTTAGATGATGCCCTGTACTATGGATATGGGTCTATTATATATCGGTTGGTGGGTAAGGTTGACAGGGGATTCTCGGGTTTTCGCTCGTGGTGTACCGGCGCAGCATGATACAGGTAGGGTGCGCCTTGGCGCACCCTACTGCAACCCCTTGCTGCTGTCTGCACAGGTAGAGATTCTTCGCCTTCGGCTCAGAATGACACGTGCTTTTGCTCGTGTCACACGGCACACCGGCGCAGCGGCCGTGTCATGCTGCGCCAGAGGCGAGGGCGAAGCATTTCTACGCCAATCGGCAAGACCCTTTGCCGTTACCCTACTGCAACCCTTTGCTGCAGCCTGCATAGGTAGAGATTCTTCGCCTTCGGCTCAGAATGACATGTGTCGTTGTCTGTGTCCTGTTTTTAGCGAACCTCAATCCCGCTAAACTCTTCGGCAATTTCTCTGCCAGATTATGTTACACTACCTTAAGCCGGACTCAACCCCATTTCAGGCGGCAGCGATGACTTTTCCTTCCACTTCTTCCAATAACCTGCTTTCGATCTACCTGGCGTTGGCCCAGTATCCCATCCTTTCCAGCCGCATCCGTGAACGGATGCGCACCGAGATGTTTAAACGCAAGGTGATTAACGCCATTGAGTTTGAAGCCGAGGTGCGCAATATGGCTGTGCGCTCGCAGCGGCGTGAGGGGCTTACCGACCCGCTGACTGAAGAACCGACCCAGGTCTGGGAGCTGCGCATTGCCCGGGTGCGCGACCAGTTGACCGATCTGAAATTCAGCCAGAATCTGCCCTTTAGTTTTTTTGAAGAACTGGTCAATGAAATCTTGCTGGAGCAGGGATTGAGTTGGCGCAAGTTGATGTTGTCGCTCAACCCCGAGCTGGCCCCGGTTGAAATGGTCTTTGAACAGGCCATGACCATTGAAAAACTGCCCCCGTCAGAGCGTTTTCGCTATGAAGCGCGGCTTAAAGAATCCAAAGTGGTGTTGATTCGCAACCTGATCAGCGACCAGTTGCGCTATATCAACATTGCCAAAGAGTGGTTCAATATCGCCGATCTGGTTGAGATTCGGCAGCGAAAAATTGGCAATGGGCGCATTGGCGGCAAGGCAGCCGGTATGCTGCTGGCCATGCGCATTTTGCAGGCGGCGGCTGATGAAAAGCTGCGCGCCTGTCTGCGCAAGACCGAGTCTTTTTATGTCGGCGCAGATGAGATGTACACCTTCATGTCGATTAATAATCTGACTCATTGGAATGATCAGAAATATAAATCTGAAGCCGATATGCGCGCTGAGTACCCGCAGATTGTGGCCGATTTTGAACAGGGCGCTTTTTTGCCCGACAGCCTCGAAAAATTTGGGCTGCTGCTGGCCAGTGTGGGGTCGCGGCCGCTCATTGTGCGTTCTTCCAGCCTGCTGGAAGATAACTTCGGCACTGCTTTTGCCGGGAAGTATGAAAGCGTCTTTCTGCCCAACCACGGCACCCTGCCCGAAAATATGAATGCCCTCACCCGTGCTGTGGCGCGCGTATATGCCTCCACCTTGAACCCGAATGCGCTGCTCTACCGCCGCACGCGCGGTCTGGCCGATTATGATGAGCGCATGGCGCTGCTCATTCAGGTGGTCAATGGCGAGCCGTATAAAAAATACTACCTGCCCCACGCGGCCGGGGTGGCCTTCAGCCGCAACCAGTTCCGCTGGACCCCTCAGATTCGCCGGGAGGATGGGTTTGTGCGCCTGGTATGGGGGCTGGGCACTCGCGCGGTCGACCGGGTGGGCAACGATTATCCCCGCCTCATTGCGCTCAGCCATCCACTGCTGCGCCCCTCCACCAACCCCAAGGCCATTCGCCGCTACTCACAGCAGTATGTCGATTTGATCGACCTGGAGAAAAACGAGTTCACCACCCTGCCGGTGCAGGATGTGCTCGACGGCAGTTATTCACCCCTGCGCTATATCGCCCAGGTGGATGAAGAGGGCTATTTTATCTCGCTGCGTTCCAACATTCTGGAAGGCGGGGTGAAAAGCCTGGTGATCACCTTTGAAGACCTGCTGCGCCGCACAGATTTTGCCGCACAAATGCGCGAGATTCTACGCCTGCTTGAAACCAACTATCATGCTCCGGTGGATATGGAATTTACCATCCATCTGAATCTGGATGAGAAAGGGGTGGCAAACCTGTGCATCAATCTGTTGCAGTGCCGCCCGCAAAGCCAACTGTTGGATACCGAGCAGGAACCACTGCCCACCGATTTACGGGAAGATGATATGGCTTTCTTAACCCATTTTGTGGTTCCCCAGGGTCATATTCCCCGCGTCGATTATGTGGCTTTTGTTCCCCATGAGGCCTATTTTGCGCTGCCCAGTTTAAATGACCGCTTTCTTCTGGCGCGCGCCATTGGCCGGTTAAACTCGGCCCTGGCCGGCAAGCCCTTTATCTGCGTTGGGCCGGGGCGCTGGGGCAGTTCCAATTCAGATCTGGGTGTGCCCATTGATTACGGCGATATCTACAACGCCCGCGCGCTGGTGGAGCTGGCCGGGGCGGGCATTGGCCCCGAACCGGAACCCTCACTGGGGACGCATTTCTTCCAGGACCTGCTCGAAGCGCAAATTTACCCGCTGGCGGTGTATCTGGATGATCATGCAACGGTGTTTAATAAGCGCTTCTTCTATGATCTGCCCGATCATATCGCTGAGTGGATCGACCTTGAACCGCAGTTGAAAGGCGCACTGTGTCTGTTAAAAGTTGAAGACTACCGCGCCAATACTGCACTGCGCGTTGTGATGAACGATGATATGGGCCAGGCGGTGGCGTTTTTCCAAAAACAGGAATAAATAACTACAGGGGGAAAGCCGGGTTTTCCCGTGCCGGCAGATCAACGACTACCCTGCTGGAGCTTCGTAAACCCGCGTGATTTCATCGCGCACGGGGCGAAACAGCAGGGCCTGGGCAGGTTCATCCCAGACCTCGACCGGGCCGTCTTCCACCCGGCCAATCGCACGGCATAGAATTCCCTCATGCTCCAGCGCCGACAGGATCGTGCCGGCGTCTACGGCCGGGGCGCACAACAGCAGCGCGCCCGAGGCAATCGATGCCAGCGGGTTTAACCCAAACGCAGCACAAATTTTGCGGGTCACTTCGGGTACGGGCACACTTTGCGGGTTAACCACAAAGCGTTTCTGGCTGGCCTGCGCCATCTCCCATAACGCCGAGGCCACCCCGCCTTCGGTTGGGTCGTGCATGGCATGTACCACGCCGTTGGCGCAGGCGGTGCGTGCGTCTTTCACGACGCTGATACCGGGCTGGTAAAGGTAATTTTGGGCTTTGTGCAGCTCTGCCGGTGATAAAACACCCGCCAGCCGTTCGGGGAACTCACGCGCCAGCAGGGCGGTGGCCTCGATGGGCGCACCTTTGGTCAGCAAGACCACATCGCCGGCCTGTGC
>CAZQLE010000122.1:0-11927 GCA_964593905.1 uncultured Anaerolineaceae bacterium
GCAGAACCCACTGCGGCCCCCGCTGCGGTTGAACCCACTGCTGCTCCGGCGCCGGTGGAAGAAGTGAAGCCCTTTAAAGTCGCCATTGTTATGCCCTCCACCATCAGCGACTATGCTTTCAGCCAGTCGATGTTTGAAGGGCTGAAGATAATGCAGACCGAAATGGGCGGCCCCGAGAAGTTTGAAATCGCCTATTCCGAAAGCCTGTTCAAAGTTCCTGATGCAGCCGCGGCCCTTCGCGACTATGCCTCACAGGGCTATGACCTGGTAATTGCCCACGGTTCGCAGTACGGCACCTCGCTGGCGCAGATCGCCCCCGAGTTCCCCGAAACCGCCTTTGCCTGGGGCACCGCGCAAGACACCTTCCAGAAAGACGGCATCAGTAATGTGTTCGCCTATCAGGCTGAAGCTCAAGAAGGCGGCTATGTGTTTGGTGTGTTGGCTGCCCAGCTCTCCAAAACTGGCAAACTCGGCGTGAACGGCCCGGTGGAAGCCGGCGATGCCAAGCTGTATGTGGACGGCTTCAAGGCCGGTGCTGCCAATGCTGGCAAACCCGCCGAAGTTAATGTCACCTACACCGGTTCCTTCTCAGATGTTTCGCTCATGGCTGCTGCGGCTGAGACCCACATGGCCAACGGCGCAGATGTGCTGACCGGCTCTTCGCAGTCGGTGGTCGGCGCGATCGGCGTTGCCAAAGATAAAGGCGGCATGTGGCTCGGTTCCCAGTGGGATCAGACCGGTCTGGCCCCCGAAACCGTGGTCGCCAGCCAGGTGTACGATTGGACCGTGGTTCTGGATGACATGATCAAATCGATCCAGGCCGGCGTAATGGGCGGCAAGTCTTATACCCTGACCTTCAAAAACGGTGGTCTGGTAATTGCCTACAATGACAAGATCGAAATCCCCGCTGAGGCAAAAGCCGCAGTGGATGCAGCCATCCAGGGCATTAAAGATGGCAAGATCGATGCGTTGAAGGGCCCCAAACCCGAATAATAGCTGAATAACCGAAGCCTGCTGCCGGTGAAGGAAGACACCGCGCCGGCAGCAGGTGTTTGGGCGCAGGTTGGCGCCTGCGATGTGCTGCGAAACCTGTTTCGCGGTCCCTCGCAAGTACGAACCGTGAAGGCATAGAAAGGTGAAAACGGCTGATGACCACACCGTCTGTTAATACAAAAGCACGTGTTGAGCACATGGAAATGATCGGGATTGTGAAACGCTTTCCAGGTGTGCTGGCAAATGATCATGTGAATTTTGATGTGAAAGCGGGCGAAATTCATACGCTGCTGGGTGAGAACGGGGCCGGCAAGAGCACCCTGATGCGCCAGCTTTATGGCCTTTATCGCCCCGATGAAGGCAAGATTCTGATCAACGGCAAAGAAAAGGTCTTTCGCTCGCCGCAAGATGCGATTGCCTCTGGGGTGGGCATGATTCATCAGCATTTTATGCTGGTGCCCAGCCTGACCGTGGTTGAGAATGTGGCCCTGGGTTTGAAATCTTCACGCGGACCCATGCTGGAGCTGGATAAGGTTGAAAAGCGGGTGCACGAATTGAGCGAGCAGTACGGTTTAAAGGTGGACCCCAGGGCTTATGTCTGGCAGTTGGCGGTGGGTGAGCAGCAGCGGGTTGAGATCCTTAAGGCGTTATATCGCGGGGCCGATCTGTTGATTCTGGATGAGCCGACCGCCGTGCTTACCCCGCAAGAAGTGGACGAGTTCTTTGTGGTGCTGCGACAAATGTCCAGAGATGGTCATTCTTTGATCTTTATCTCGCATAAACTGCATGAGGTGCTGGCGATTAGCAATCGCATCACCGTCTTGCGGGATGGAAAATGGGTGGGTGAGTGTGAGAACAAAGATGTGACCCGCGCCGAACTGGCCCAGTTGATGGTGGGCCGCCCGGTGATTTTGCAATATGACCGCCCCGAACCCTCTCTGGGGAAAGTGCGGCTTAAGGTGGATAACCTGTGGGTAAAAGGTGACCGCGGTGATGATGCGCTGCGCGGGGTTTCGCTGGAGGTGTGCGGCGGCGAGATTCTGGGTCTGGCGGGCGTCTCGGGCAACGGGCAAAAAGAGCTGGCCCAGGCGCTGGCCGGGCTGCGCCCGGTGAAAAACGGCCGCACCCTGTTGGACGGCATGGATGTGACCTATGCCAGCATTCCCCAGCGGATCGAGGCCGGGCAGTCGTATATTCCCGAAGAACGCATGAAAGACGGCGCGATTCGCGATTTTAGCGTGTCAGATAACTATATTCTTGAAGATCACGGCAAGCTGCCTTATTCACGGCTGACCTTTTTGAACTTCAGAAAAATTGAAGAGCGTACGCGCAAGGCAGTGGAAGAATTTGCGGTGAAAACGCCTTCGCTTAAGACCCCGCTTAAGAATCTTTCGGGCGGCAATATTCAAAAACTGATCATGGCCCGCGAGCTTTCGCGAATTCCCAAGGTGCTCATTGCCGCCCAGCCGACGCGTGGGGTGGATATTGGCGCGAGTGAATATATTCATAAGCGGCTGTTGCAGCAGCGCAGCGAAGGCACCGCCACGCTGTTGATCTCGGAAGACCTGGATGAAATTCGCGCTCTTTCAGACCGGATTGCCGTGATTTATGAAGGCAAGATTGTGGGCATTGTGGATGGTCCCACATCGACCCCGGCGCAGTTGGGCCTGATGATGGCCGGGGTTACCGAACCCGCCGCAGGGGCAAAAGCCTGAGCCTTGCCACAGTGTAAAATCTTGTTCATAGCCATCCGCCAGTGTTGTCAAGCGCTGGCGGATTTTTTGCGCCCAGTCGGGATCGCCGGCAGCCAGGGGGTCTTGCAGATGCTGGTGGATTTCGGCATATTTCACCAGGTTTTGAAAGCGCATCAACAGCGGCAGGCGCTGAACTTCTTCTTCGGCCAGCGGCCGAAGACTGCGATAGCCAGAGATGAACTCAACCAGGTGCGGGTGGTTCAGGTTAACCCGGCTGGCACGGTCACCCCATAAATCGCGCAGCGCAAAGGCGATATCAGCGGCATACCAGTGCAGCGCGCAGTCATCAAAATCGATGGCGGTGGGTGCATCCCCCTGCCAGATCAAGTTATCCAGTTCGAAATCAAAATGGATTAAGCCGTAATTTTGAGGGTTAACCGGCAGGGCGCTCAGTTCGGTGCGCACGCCCTGCAGATGCTGGTGGGACAGCTTAAGCTCAGCCGGCAAACGCCTGCCGGCTTCTTGCAACAGATCTTGCCAGTTGGGGCGGGCGGCGCCGGCAAAACCTGCGCTGGCGGTATGCAGCCTGGCCAGCGCCTGGCCCCAGGCAAAGAATTGGGACGGGGTGAGCTGGTCCAGCTCTTCCAGCTCGGCGCCGGAGACGGCCCTGAAGACCACGGCGTTAAAATCGCCGATTGCGGTTGAAACGGTCTCAACCCATTGACCGCTCTGCCCGGCAACCGGGCGGTTGGCGGCGATGCCCTGATCGATCAGATGGCGCAGCCAGGCAAGCTCTGCACCGATCACGGCAGCGGGCTTGTGGGCTGCGAGGCAAAAACACAAAATATGGGGCTGCTGCGCGATGCAAAAGGTGAAGATAAAATTGCTGCTGACGCGCAAAAAACGCCATGAGTTCGCGTCGGCCGGCCAGCGTGCAAGAATGGCTTCAACAGTGGGGGCAGGTTTTCTCATCCTCAAAGGTTGAGAAAAATTGGCGCATCTGCTGAATGGGGATCATGAATTGGAAACCCTGGCAATGAAGGTGTCGAGGGCCAGATCAAAAGTGGTCTGGCTGGTTTTGATGCTTTCATCAATCTCAAGCAGCTCGTGATAAATATTTTCGAGGCGGGTGCGGGTAAAACGGCGGGCCTGGTTGCAGGTCTTTTGCGCCACAAAAGGATGGATTTTGAGCAGCGCGGCGGTCTCGCGATCGTCTCCGCCCTCATCCAGAATTTCGCGCGCCTGGAGCAGCAGCCGAAACTGGCGCACCACCATGCCAAACAGGATGAAATGATCTTCTTTTTCAAGCAGGCGGTGAAGCTGCCGCAGGGCGGTGGCCGCATTGCCGGTGGCCAGGGCATCGACCATCTCAAACACATCGGCCTGTCCGCCGCGGGCGGTGAGCAGCTCAACATCGTCTGGCTCGACCGGGCGGGCAAAGTTGACATAAGTGAGCAGCTTGTCCACCTCCAGCGCGGCCAGGCTGGTGTTGCTGCCCACATGAGCGCTTAGGGCCTGCGCAGCAGCGGGCAAGAACTTGCCGCCCTGGCTTACAGCCTGCTTGATGATCCAGCCGGGCATCTCGCGCAGATCGGGCAGCGCAAAGGTGATACACCGGGCGCGGTCTGGGTTTTTGTTGGCCCAGGTGCGCAGCCAGTGGCTTTCTTTCAGCTTTTCCCACTTGCCGCGGTCAATACTGTCGTGGATGATCAGCACCAGGGTGGTGGTTTCGGGGATGTGGCTGAGCAGGGTTTTAAAGCGCTCTTCACTTTCTTTGCTGTTCAGCCGCGCCAGCGGGTTGTTCACCACCACCAGGCGGCGGTCGGCCAGAAAGGGCATGGAATTGGCAGCCGTGGCAATTTCATCGATGCCGGTGGATGAACCCTCAAGGCGCGAGTAATTCAACTCGGCCAGACCGGGGTCGCCCATTTTTGCAAGCATCACCTGCACGGAAACCTCAATGGCTTTTCCATCGTCGCCGTGATAGATGTAGATGGCAGGGTTGTCTGTGCTCACAGCTGGGGGTCAGGAGCGGGTGAGAATGTGGTGTAGAACCAGTTCGGGCCGGTCGTGACGATAAATAGCCGTTACTTGCAGTCCGTCGATGTGGGCATCGGTGGTGTAACGGGCCTGAACCAGCGGGCCGAGCGGCCGGGTGACGATCAGCGCCAGGGTAGCCAGCATAACGGCCACGGGCAGCCGTTCCCATTTCTTGTGAAAGCTGTTGGCGCCCAGCAAAGCCAGCCAGGCTGCGCCGCCGGCCGCCAGCCCCGAAAGGGCAAAATTGGTGCCACAGTTGGGGTGAATGGCCAGCGCGTGTTCGCCGCGGGCCAGGCGGGCGCGCGCTTCATCAACTGCCTGCTGCAAATCCTGGGTGGGCACATCTCCGGCGATCCAGAAACCGTCGGGAGTGGAGTAACCCGCCATGCTTTTGCGCGGAAAGCGGGCGCTGAGCACTTGCAGCGTGGCGTGTTCGAGGGCATGGTTGCGGCGCGTCCGGCCGATGGGGCCACATTGAATGCGAGAGGAAATTTGGTCTGTCATGAAAACACCTCACTGACCCTGATTCTAACACACTGACGGTTTGTTCGGCGTAACACACCGAACAAACCATCGGTGTGCACAGTCTTATTTCAGGCGCGTTCGGGCCGCCAGAAACCAACGTGTACGAGTTTGGCCTCTTCCACCAGAATGGGGCCCAGCACCTCGATCTGTCGCTGCCCGCGGGCAAACACCTCGCGGCTGGGCAGCGACAGGGTGGAGTTTTCGATATCGCTCCCGGTCATCTCCAGCAGACCAGATTCGCTTAAGGCAAATACCATCCGGTTAATGCCGCTCCAGTAGATTGCGCCCGAACACATGGCGCAGGGCTCAGTGCTGGTATACAGCGTGCAGGTTGACAGAAAATCACGCTCATATTTGCGCGTTGCCAGGCGGATCAGGTTGGTTTCGGCGTGCCCGGTGGCGTCGCGCTCGGTGTTGACGGTATTTTCGGCCTCCAGCAGGATATTGCCCTGCGCATCGGCCAACAGTGAGCCAAAGGGGTGATTGCCGTGGGCGCGCGCCTGGCGCGCAATTTCAATTGCCCGGCGGGTCAGTTGTTCATCTTTCTGGGTCAACATAAATACCTCCAGGGTCGGTTGGGTGCTTTGTCTAACCGGCATCGTTCATCAGCGCGGCACGCTCTGAAAGCGAATAATGCCGGTTTTGACGTTGAAAACGGTTGATATCAATGTGGCGCAGCAGATAAATGGAAGCCAGCAGCAGACCGGCTTCGATGAAGAATACGGTGATATACCCGGTGAGTTTTCCGCCCACCAGCAGCGTCACGCCGTCGCGCACTATCCCGCTCATCAGCGTGCCCGCCAGACGGGCCAGTGCATCGGCCACCCCCCAGGCGCCAATAAACAATCCCACCCGTTCGGTGGTCATATCCAGCATCAGCGATAAATTGGCGGCAGTAGAAAGCCCGGTGCCAAACCCGAGCAGCATCACCCCGCCATAAAAAGCCGCTTTGCTGCCCAGAATGCCTCCGGCCGCAATGACAATAAAACCGGCAAAAGCGCCCCAGGCGCTGGCCTGGGCCAGGGTGCGTTTGTTAAACCAGCGGTCCAACACCCCGGCGGCCAGCAGCGCCGCCAGCACACACCCGCCCCAGATGGAGGTGATGCGCGTGGTAGCCTGCACCGGCAGGTGAAACGCCTCGGCGGCATAGGGTTCCAGCAACACGTCCTGTCCCAGAATGGCGGCCAGCAGCAGGATCAGATAGATGAAAAAGCGCCGGGTCTCGGGGCTGGCCGATACAGCTGTCAGCATTTCGGTCCAGGAGGCGCGCGGCGGCAGGTTTTGAGCATTCAGATGGTGGCGCGGCTCCAGCTTGATCAGGCCGATCAGGCCCAGCGTCAGCGCGGCCGCGGCCACAATCTCAAATGCCTGGCGCAGCAGGGCGGGCGAGTATTCTCTTAACATTCCGCTCAAAGATGCGGCGGTGACGATGATGCCCAGGATCATGATAAACCACATCAGCGAGACGGTGCCGGTGCGCCCTTTTTCGCCGGAGATCTCAGAAGCCAGGGCCAGATAAGACACGCTGGCGAAGTTGAAGCCCATTCCCCAGGCGCCAAAGGTGACCAGGCTGAGAACCAGCCCCAGGGTGTAGTTTTGAGGCATGAGAAAAACCACCCAGGGCGCCACCACCACGCCCAGCACACACAGCAGCAGCCCGAGCAAAATATAAGGGCTGCGCCGCCAGCCGAGAATGGGGTGACGGTCTGAAAATGAGCCGATAAAAACCTGAATGGGAGAGAAAATATAAGGAAAAGAAGCCAGCACCGCCACCAGAGTGGCCGAAAGCGCCAGCTCTTTAATCATCACCCGGTTGAGGGTGCTGTTGATGGGTACCAGTGTCATGGCAACCGCCAGGTGGATCAGCGCCAGTTGCAGCCGTTTGCGCAGCATGGGGCTATTCCTTTGCCAGCAGAGCGTGGTCGAGCGCCTCGCGCAGGGAACGTACCTCGATAATTTTAAGATCATCGGGCAGTTTTTCAACGCTCTGGCGCGGGCGGCGCGGGACGACGGCCGTCTTGAAACCCAGTTTGGCGGCTTCGCGCAATCGGGCGGTAAGCTGGCTGACCCGCCGCAGCTCGCCCGACAGGCCAATTTCACCGATTAAAACGGCGTCGGCGCGCACCGGTTGGTCGCGCATCGAAGAGGCGATGGCCGCAGCGACGGCCAGATCGGCGGCCGGTTCGGTAATGCGCATTCCGCCGATCACATTGACAAAGACATCCTGCTCGCCCAGGCGCAGCCCCAGGCGGCGCGAGAGCACGGCAGTGATCAACAGCAGGCGGTTCATATCCACCCCGTTGGGGGTGCGGCGCGGGTTGCCAAAATTGGTCTGGCTGGTCAACCCCTGAACCTCCACCAGCAGCGGGCGGGTGCCTTCCATGGTGACGGCGATGGCCGACCCGGCCGCGTTGACCAACCGCTCTGCCAGAAAAGCCTCTGAAGGGTTGGTGACCTCGATCATGCCGCGTTCGCCCATTTCGAACACCCCCACTTCTGAGGTGGCCCCAAAACGGTTTTTTACGGAACGCAGCAGGCGAAAAGCCAGAAACCGGTCGCCTTCCAGATACAGCACGGTGTCGACGATATGTTCCAACACGCGCGGCCCGGCGATGACGCCCTCTTTGGTGACATGACCGATGACAAACACGGCTATGCCCGAGGCTTTGGCCAATTCGCGCAGCCTGGCCGAACATTCGCGCACCTGCGAGATCGACCCCGCAGTCGATTCCATCTCGGGCAGATAAACGGTCTGAATGGAATCAACGATCAACAGCGCCGGGTTCAGGCTGTGAACATGTTCAAGGATGATGTTGAGATTGGTCTCGGTGACCAGGAAAAGATCATTGGGCAGGGGCAGCTCTTCTTTGCCGCCCTCGCGCAGCAGGCGCACGGCGCGCATTTTGATCTGGCGCTCCGATTCTTCACCCGAGACATATAACACCCGGCCAACAGATGCCATTTCGACCGCCACTTGCAGCATCAGGGTCGATTTGCCGATGCCGGGGTCGCCGCCAACCAGGACGATGGAACCGGGCACCACCCCGCCGCCCAGCACACGGGCGAATTCACCGATGGGCAGGGGCAGGCGCTCTTCGCTGTCGCCGGAGATTTCTTTCAGGCGCTGGGGCTGCGAACGCCCGGTCAGCCCGCGGGCGAGCGACTTTTTGTCGCCGCCATCCACCGGGGTAAGGATCTGTTCGACCATGGTGCCGTAGCTGCCGCAGCCGGGGCAGCGGCCCATGGCATAGGAGGTGGTTTTTCCACATTGCTGGCATACATAATGGGTTAGAGTTTTAGCCATGCCCTAATTATACCGGTTTTGCAAGCGCGGCATGAAGGGCGGCCCGGCCCAGGCTGGTTAACAGGCCCACATGTTGAACCACCACAGCACCCCGATCAGGTTGGACAGGATGCTCAAACCGATCAACCCGCCCAGCACCCCGGATGGCCTTTCTTTGACGCCCAGAGCAATCAACAGCAGCACCGGCACAAAGAAATCCATCAGATAGCGGTAGCCCAACTGCCACGCGCCGGTATTGTGATAGAGCAGCAGCAGCCCCACCGAAAGCAGCACCGAGACCCACGCCCCGAGAACCCAGGGATTGGCCTTGAAGCGGCGGAAGATGTAAATGATCGCGGGGGTCATAAACCACAGACTGTAGCCATCGCGCGAGGCCGCGAAGACCAGACAGCCCTCTTTCAGCGCCAGCGCCGGGGTGGTGAGGAACATCATCTTGAAATTGATCGGGAAAAAGTGCGCGTTGAACATGCCGTAGGTCTGCACGTTGTTCATCAGCCATTCGGCGCTGTGGATGCTGACATAGCCAAAATCAAAGAGATCGCCAAAGCGGATGAAGTTGTAATACAGCAGCCCGGCCACCGCCAGTACTACCGGAATGGCAGACTGGATGGACCAGAGTAGAAACCGTTTGAACGACAAGCGGTTGTCGTGGGTCTGGCGGTCAAAATAGAGGAAGATGCCGACCAGCAGCGGCCAGATGGTGAACACATTGGGCCGCGAGAGCATGGCAGCGCCCAGCGCCGCCCCCACCCACCAGGGTGAGCGCCCGCGCACAGCCAGCAGCGCCGCCAACAGCAAAAAGGTGACCGTTAACGTCTGACTGAGGAACCACATGCGCCCCATGACCGCCAGCCACCAGTTTACCGTGCCAAAAGCAAACAGCGCCGTCAGCCACAGATTGCCGCGCAAACCGGTGCCGGTCAACCCGCGCTGGCTGGCCGCCGCCAGCAGCAGATAAGTCAGCACCACGTTCACCGCGCCGACCCAGATTGAGAACACAACCATGTTAATCTTATAAACGCCGATCAGCGCCACAAAGGGCATTACGATAAAGGCCGGCAGCGGCGGGTTGGGCACATACCACTGGTTGTTGAAAAAGGTCAGATCATGGGTGGTATCGGGGTTGATCAGGTACAAGCGGCCGTGCAGGAATGCATCTGCCAGCATGTGCCAGTAGGTTTTGTTGGGGGTGAAAACCCAGGCCACGTGTTGTGAGGTCTGGCGGTAAACCGTGAAGGTGACCAGCAGAATGGCCGCGAGCAAGAAAATCTGCTTCAAACGCGAATACCAGGCCCGGTCATTGAAAAACCGATCGACCACCGCCCAGACAAGCAAGAGCGCCGCGGGGTAGAAGATATAGTCTTCGGTGCCCCGCAAACGGGTATCCCATTGCAGGTGGTTGAAGGCCAGGATGGCCAGGCTGTAAATGAGCGTGAACAGCGCAAACCAGACCGCGGCGCGCAGCGGGGTGAAAACCTTTTCGGCCGGCCGGTGCAGCCACAGCAGCAGGGCGGTTTGCAGCAGGATGATCACTGCGCAGACCAGCAGCAGGCCGATGCGTTCGAGGATGAAGCGTAAAATTACGGCCTCTACGGCGGCCGGTGAACGGGCCAGAAACAGAAACGCCACCAGCAAACTGATGAGGGTGAACAGCAGCGTGGCGGCGGCATAGTAGCGTTTGGGCGCGGCCAGCCAGGCGGTCAGCCGGCGGCTTAAAGACTGCCAGAACGGCGGGCGCAGCGCAGCAAGCAAAACCAGCCCGCTAAACAACAAAATGCCGGCCAGGGCCGCCCCGGCGGCGGTCAGCCGCACGGCTGAAAGGCCCAGCCAGACTGCGCTGCCCGCTTCGGAAGGGACCCGCAGCATGGCATTCAGGGCCAGCGAAAGTTCAATGGCGGCCAAAGCCCAGATCAGCGGGGTTAGCCAGCGAGATATTTTTTGAGTTTTGTCAGCGAGCATGGGCTCAATTATAGCTGGACTGATGAATTTTAGGTGAGGCGTGCTAAGATAAAAATGAATGGCTGACAGAAAATATTGCCGGTAAGCGAGCATGTGATGGAACTGGTGGAACTGTTGGATGGGTTGACCGCGCCGGGCGAGCTGTTTGAAACGACTGGCGAAAATGGGCTGCGCTGTCTGGCCTGTGCGCACCGCTGTCGTTTACAGCCGGGGCGGCGCGGCATTTGCAAGGTGCGCTTTAACCGCGAAGGCGAGCTGCGGGTGCCCTGGGGTTATGTGGCCGGTTTGCAGGTGGACCCGGTGGAGAAAAAGCCCTTCTCGCATCTCTTTCCGGGGGCCAGTGCGCTTACCTTTGGCATGTTGGGCTGTGATTTTCATTGCGGTTTTTGCCAGAACTGGCTGTCTTCACAGACCCTGCGCGACCCCCTGGCCGGGCCAGACCCGCACCAGGTGCAGCGCATCACCCCCGAACAAATTGTGCAGCTCGCGCAGCGCAGCGGGGCCGAACTGGTGGTCTCTTCTTATAATGAGCCGCTGATCACTGCCGAGTGGGCGGCGGCCATCTTTGGCCGGGCCCAGGCCGCCGGGCTGCGCTGTGCGTTTGTCTCCAACGGCAATGCCACCCCCGAGGCGCTGGCCTATCTGCGCCCGTATTTGACGGCCTATAAAATTGATCTGAAATCGATGCAAGAGCGGCGTTACCGCGAAATGGGCGGGGTGTTGCAGAATGTGCTGGATACGATTCAACAGGCGGCTGCGCTGGGCCTGTGGGTGGAAGTGGTCACCCTGGTGATCCCCGGTTTTAACGACGACCCGGCCGAGCTGTGGGACGCAGCGCGTTTTATCGCCGCGGTGTCGCGCGATATCCCCTGGCATGTGACCGCCTTTCACCCCGATTATCACATGACCGCCACCCCCTCCACACAGGCAAAAGCGCTGCAGCAGGCGGCCGAAATTGGGCAGGAGGCGGGGCTGAATTATGTGTATGCCGGCAATTTGCCCGGCCGGGTGGGTTCACTGGAAGATACGCACTGTCCCGCCTGTCACCGGGTGCTGGTGCAGCGGCGCGGCTATAGCATTCAGGCTTATCACATCACCGCCCAGGGCACCTGCCCTGCGTGCGGCGCGGCCATTGCCGGGCGCTGGAGCGACCGGCCGGAGACTGTGCGTTTATTTGCAGATGGGTTTCCGCGACAGGTGAAATAAACAAGACAGCGGTTGTCTGGGGAGCGGAAAAAACCGCTTCTCTCTCCCCCGCGCGCACAATAAATCAGGGCATTGGCGTTTCCTGCACCTGTGGCAGGACGGGAATTTCGGTCACTGACAGGATTGGGTTAAGCTCTGCGCTGGGCGGAGTGGGGGTGAGCTGTGCGGCGGCGGGCGCCGGCGCGGCGCCAAACACTAGCCAGGGG
>CAZQLE010000123.1:0-11804 GCA_964593905.1 uncultured Anaerolineaceae bacterium
CACTTCTGCCAGACTGTGCTCAACAGATCTGAAACCCGCCCCGCGGTTAATTCAGCCCCGGCCAACCACCCCAGCCGGGCAAACAGCGTATATCCGGCCCAGAACAACTCGGGCAGCGCCTGTCGCCGTGCAGCAACAGGGTAATTAACCTGCCAGATCAACGCATCGTTCAGGTTGGAACACCCCCGGTCGTCTCCAGAACAGAGCACCACCGTCTGACAACCCTGCGCCAGGGCGGCCCGCACTTGAGACAAACACAGCGCATCGGCAGGCCGATCAAGCAGAAAAACGATCAGCGTCTCTTCGCCTCTTGCCCAGGCAGGAACGCTGCGCAGGCTGACAGCCTGCCCCTTAAAAACAGCGTCGTTTTTCAGCAGACCTTCCAGCATTCGGGCTGCATCCAACCCGGTAGCGTGTCCCAGCAGCAGCACCTGTCGGGTCGGGGTTGGCGAGGGCAAGGGCAAACCGGCCGCAAGTTTAACCGCGGTCAAAATCCGTTCTGGCAGCGCCGCCAAACCAGCCAGCGCCGCGGGGTTGGCGGTATGCGAAAATAAATCCAGTGTTTCCATCGCGCCATCCTCCTGTTATGGGTTCAACCAGAGACGATAATCCAATTGGATCGAACCGGGGATATCGCCCTGTTGAATCAGCCGCACATAGCCGGGAAAGTTACTGCTGGTTCGAAGACAAAAAAACATTCCATCCGGCAGATCGGTCAAGGGGAACAAATTGGTTTGAACATCCAGGCTTTCACAATCAATCCGGGTGGGCGGTTCCAGGCCATACAACACCACCTGCGCCGGTTGAAGCGTTTCAAGATTAATTCGATCATTCAGCCCAATTTGCAGCACAACATCATCAAACGCGCCATTACCCTTCGAACCGGCATCAAAATCATAACTTTCCTGAATAAAAAGCTGCACCGATCCCGAGCTTTCCAGTTGAACCGGTTCTGTCTCAACGGCGCTCACCGCCGGGGGAAGAGCCCCCTGCACCAGAATAAACACCCAGAAAGGCGATTCACCGGCCGGGCCAATGCCAAACAACTCCTGGTTGGCGTTGGCCAATTTCCAGTTGCCCTGATAAGAGCCCTCTTTATCGGGGGCTTTCATTTCCAGAGAGATATCAACACTTTCACCCGGCTTAACTTCCCGCGGCAGCGTCTGGCCATCCAGCGCAGCCAACTGTGTGCCAGAAAACCACACCAGACGATAATCTTCGGTCCAGGTGCAATTCCCGCGGTTGATTATCCGCCAGACCTTGGTAAAGGGCTCTCCGGGGGCAAAAACTGTCCCATCCGGTATGGTGATATCCAGCGGATGCCCCGCCGAAGCGCGATTGCAGGGGAGCATCGTTTCACTGCGATCGGGAAAAGGAACCGGCGCGATATTGGCCGGGGTTGCACCGGGTTGAGCGGCAGGGGCGTTCACAAGACCACCGGCCGTAGGGAAAATTTCAGCCGTAGGGGCCGGCACAACAGGTAGAGTCTCCAGCGTGGGGGTCAGAAGCGGGGCAAAAGTTGAACTTTCGGGGCCGGGCCCTGGCGACGTTGGTAATGCCAGATCGGGCAGCATTTGACAGGATGTTGCCCAAAAAGCCCCGATGATCAGGGTGAGAATACGAGTTGACAGACAAAATTTATTCATGCGGCCAGCGCTAGATTTTACCCTGTTTCTGCCTGAAAAAAATGTGGAATATCGGTCTCAACGCCCATAAGAACCGGCCTGGTGGTGCAGATACTATTCAAGATTAAACCGATTCTCTTCTTTTACAAGGGCTTTTGCAATTTGATAATCTTCGGGGGTATTCACATTTAAGAAAATATATGGAAAAGGCTCAATCGCCCGGACTTCATCCGGGGTTAAAACGCGCACTTTCACCCGCTCAAACCAGCCAATCATACGTCGTTCACCCCTTAAGAGCGCAGCTTCAACCCATTTCAGACAAACCTCCCGCCGATACAGCGCGTGTAGAGGCTCATAACCCAGCTCATTGGCCGGAACAACCACATCACAACCCAGTCGAACAGCCTCTTCTGCCATATGCGCAAATAACCGCGGACTGGCAAAAGGCATATCGCAGGCAACCACCGCCGCCAGCTCAGTTTCGGCAGCGCTTAACGCAGTCAACAGACCACCCAGTGCGCCCATCCCCGGCAGACGATCTGCAACCAGCGGCACATTAAGCCAGGCATATTGATCGGGTGTGTTGGTGGTAATGATAATACGATTTCCCGCCTGGCACATCCGCTTAACCACTCGCTCAATAATCGGAACCCCCCGCAGCGGCAGCAAAGCCTTGTTTTCGCCCATCCGGCGCGATTCTCCGCCCGCCTGAACAATAATATCGAACAATTAACACCCACTTTCTTATATAATGTTAGCGTACCATAATTATTCAGCCCTGCCGGGGAAGTTCCCGAAATTGAACCATTCCAAAGTACGTTGCTGTAATTTTACCCGTACCGGTCTGAAATCGTGTCTTTTTCTCAAGTCTCATCTTAACGCTTCATCCCCGCTGCTTTAGTCTCGCTAACTCTGCCCGACGATGGGTCTTACCGTTTCCAACACAGCCATTCCAGACCTGTTAAGTGTGAAGAACCTCATTATCTCAATTGGAGAGTGAAAATGCCCAATCCAGATCTCACGCGTATGGATTCGCTAATACAGCGATATGGCGCTCAGGGTAGAACTGCGCTGCTGCCGGTGTTGCACGGTGTGCAAGAACTGTATGGTTTTATCCCCCAGGAAGCCGCGCGGCGGATTTCATCTGCATTGAAAATCCCCCTGGCAGAAATACATGGTGTGATTGAATTCTATACCCTTTTTTACAATGAACCGGTGGCCGAGACGGTGATCCATGTATGCGGTGATCCGGCCTGTTCGCTGGCCGGGGCCGATACGCTGCTGAAGGATATTCGTAAAAAAGTGGAAATACACCTGATTGACAATATCCCGGTGCGCAACCTTCAGGTTGAACGCGCCGCCTGTCTTGGGTTGTGCGAACACGCGCCCGCGGTCATGGTTCAACGCACCGCGGTTCCCCGCGCCGATACCCATTCTTATGAAGATCTGGTCGGAATGAAAGCACGCCGGCCAGATACCCCCATCGGCGGAGATATTTCCATCCTCACCGCCCAGTGTGGGCTGGGCAAAACCAACTGGCTGGCCGATTATGAAGCCATCGGCGGCTATCGCGGGCTGCGAAGCGCGTTAAGCATCACCCCCCAGCAAGTAATTCAAGAGATTAAAAGCTCCGGTCTGGTCGGGCGCGGCGGGGCGGCTTTTCCCACCGGAACCAAATGGGAGAGCGCGGCAGCAGCGCCGGGGGCCACAAAATATGTGGTGTGTAACGCCGATGAAGCTGAACCCGGCACATTCAAAGACCGGGTAATGATGGAAGACATGCCCCACCGGGTGCTTGAAGGCCTGATCTGCACCGGCTATGCCATTGGGGCCCAGCGGGGATATATCTACATTCGCGGCGAATATACCTATGCGTTTGATGTCATTGAGAAAGCGCTCGCCGAGGCCCGCCAGGCCGGTTATGTCGGTGAAAACATCCTCGGCAGCGGGTTTGAATTTGATATCGAACTGCGCAAGGGCGCAGGCGCATATATCTGCGGGGAAGAAACCGCCCTGTTTGAATCCATCGAAGGCAAACGCGGCTTTCCACGGGTTAAACCGCCCTTTCCGACCACGCACGGTCTGTTCAACTGCCCCACCGTAATTAACAATGTTGAAACGCTGATTAACGTCCCCCTCATTCTGACCCACGGCGCGCAGGCCTACCGCCGCATTGGCACCGAAAAAAGCCCCGGCCCCAAGCTATTTTGCCTTTCCGGAGATGTCGTCAGACCCGGCTTATATGAAGTGCCGTTCGGGGTTACCTTCCGTCACCTGCTGGAAGACCTGGCTGGCGGCGTACGCGGCGGGCGCAAAATGCAGGCGGCCCTGTTTGGTGGTGCGGCCGGCGCTTTTGCCGGTGAACAACACCTGGATGTGCGCCTGTCATTTGAAGACCTGCGTGCTGCCGGTCTGCCGTTGGGTTCGGGGGTGATCACGGTTTTCGATGAGACCCGCGATCTAACCGACATTGTTTTGCGCCTGGCGCATTTCTTTGCCGAAGAATCCTGCGGCAAGTGTTACCCCTGCCAGATTGGCACACAACGCCAGCTTGAAATTATGCAACGCGCAGCGCAGCGCCGTTTGCTCGCGGGCGACGACCAGCGTCTGGCCGACATTATCACCACCATGACAGATGCTTCAATTTGCGGCCTGGGCCAAACCGCCGGTTCGGCCGTGCAAAGCGCCATGCGCTTATGGCCAAATTTATTTCAAACCGGCAATTAGTGCAGCGGAGGAAAAACGATGACCAATCAAACCGTTCAAATCACCATCGATCATCAGCCCCATACCACTGCCGCCGGAACCACCATCGCCAAAGCTGCCGAAGAAATGGGCGTGTCCATTCCAACCCTTTGTTATCACGATTACTGCACCGCCAATGCGCTGTGTCGCATTTGCGTGGTGGAGGTTGAGGGGGCCCGCACATTGATACCCGGCTGTGTTGCCAGGGTGAGCGAAGGCATGGTCATTCATTCGCGTTCCGAACGTGTGGTCCGTGCCCGGCGCACCATTCTCGAAATGCTGGCAGCCACGGTGGACCTGAGTGAAGCCCCGGATATTCTGGCGTTGATTAATGAGTATGACGCAGACCCCCATCGCTTTCCCGGCGCCGAACGGCGTGAGCCGCCGCTGATGGACGATAACCCCATGTACATTCGCGACTATGCGAAATGTATTTTGTGCTGGCGCTGCGTTCAGGTCTGTGCCCAAGATGCACAGTATACCTTTGCCATCAATTTTGACGGGCGCGGGTACCACACCCAGATCGGCACCTTTTATGATGCAGCCATCCCCGATACCACCTGCGTGTTCTGCGGTCAATGCGTGGGCGTATGCCCCACCGGGGCGCTGAAACCTAAACGCCAGTGGCTGCTCGAGCAGGGCCTGGGGCCAGATGAGATCATGGCCCTAACCCGGCCGCAGCGCAGCGGTAACAGCGCCAAAGCTTAATGGAACAGGAGAATACGATGACCGATCAAACCAGAATAATATCGACCGTGTGTCCTTACTGCGGCGTTGGCTGCAACCTGGAATTGCACGTGCAGGATAATTTTATTTACCGCGTAACCTCACCCTTCAATGCCATCGTCAACCACGGCAATTTATGTGTAAAGGGCCGCTTTGGGTATGATTTTATTTACAGCCAGCGCCGGGTCACCACCCCGCTGATCCGTAAGCAGCCACAAAAGCCAGGAAGCCGCACCCAGGCCTTTGATCTTTCGGAATGGCGGGAAGTCAGTTGGGATGAAGCACTTGATTACACAGCCGACCGGTTGTGTGAGATCTATCAGCGGGACGGCGCAAAAGCCATGGCCGTATATTGCTGCGCCAAAGCAACCAATGAAGACAATTATCTGATGCAAAAAATGTACCGCTCGCTGTTTCGCACCAACAATGTGGACCACTGCACCCGGTTGTGTCATGCCGGCAGCGTGGTGGCATTGCAGTTGGCGGTTGGCTCATCTGCCATGAGCAACACCGCCGCCGAAGTGATCGAGAATGATGTGTTTATCATCACCGGCTCAAACACCACCGAGACCCATCCGATCATTTCACTGCAAATGAAAGCCGCCATCGAAAAACATGGCGCAAAACTAATTGTGGTTGACCCGCGCCGAATCGAAATGGTCAATTATGCCACGTTGTGGCTGCCCGAGAAACCTGGCACAGACATTGCATTGTTCTCTGCCATGGCGCATGTGATCCTCAAAGAAAATCTGTTCAATCGTGAATTTATTGAAGCACGCACCGAAAATTTTGAAGATTTCGCGGCCTCAATGGAAAAATTCACTCCTGAATACGCAGAAAGCGTTTCAGGAGTCGACCGTGAACTGATCATTCAGGCGGCTCGCATGTACGCCGGGGCCAAAAATGCCGCAATCTACTGGGCATTGGGCATTCCAGAACACAGCCACGGCACCGAAAACGCGCTGGCGCTGATCAACCTTTGCCTGCTCACCGGCCACATCGGACGGCGCGGCACCGGGCTTAACCCATTGCGCGGGCAAAACAACGTGCAGGGCGCTTCCGATTCTGGCGCCATGCCCTGGCACTATCCCGGCTATCAACCGGTGACCGATGAAGCCGCAGCGCTGAAATTTGAAAGCGCATGGAATATTGAACCCGGCGGGCTAAACCGCGAACGCGGCCTGACCACCACTGAGATTCTGGGCCACGCCCACCCTGACGGGGTCCGCTCGTTGCATATCATGGGCGAAAACCCGATGATGTCTGAGCCAAACCTCAACTTAACCCGCCACGAGATGGAACAGCTTGAATTTCAGGTGGCGCAAGATTTATTTATTAACGAATCACACGCTTTTGCCGATGTGTTTCTCCCGGCGGTATCTTTTGCCGAAAAAGAAGGCACCTTCACCAATACCGACCGGCGCGTACAGCGTGTGAACCGCGCCATTGAACCCATCGGGCAGGCCCGCGCCGATTGGGAGATCATCTGTGACCTGGCGCAGCGCATTGAACAGCGTCTTGGCCGTTCATCCAGCGCCACATGGAATTATCAACACCCCTCCGAGATCATGGCCGAAATTGGCCGGGTCAGCCCCGAATACGCCGGAATCCGCTATGACCGCATTGAGCCAATCGGTCTGCAAACCCCGGTCTGGGATGAAAATCACCCTGGCACGCCTTTCCTGTTTGGCGATAGCTTTCCCCGCGGGCGGGGAAAATTTCACCCGCTAGATGACCTGCACGCAGCCGAGCTGCCCGATAGCGAATATCCCTTCATCCTCACCACCGGGCGGGTACTGGAACACTGGCACGGCGGCACCTTAACCCGCGCCTCCTGGATGGATGATCTCTATCCCGAACCGCTGGTCGAGATTCATCCATCCGATGCGCAGCAACTGGGTCTATCTCAGCGTCAACCGGTGCGGGTTAGCTCCCGCCGCGGCAGCATCGTGCTGCGCGCCACCATCACCGAAAAAACCACTCCGGGGGTCATTTTTATCCCCTTTGCGTTCCGCGAAGCCCCGGCAAACATGCTCACCAATGATGTAATCGACCCGCGGGCAAAAATTCCGGAATACAAGGTGTCTGCTGTAAAAATTGAACTCGCCAGCGAAGCGGATATGCCTGATATCGGATCAAAATCACGCGGTCGATACTGAAAGAGACTATGGAATTCACCGATATTGAAGCTCTTCTTCAACAAAGCCAGAACCACCTTCAAGAGGGTAAGATTCACACCGCTCAAGAAAAGGCGCAAGAAGCGCTGCATGCTGCGCAGAATTACCAGAATGATCCCATTTATGATCACTGCCTGCTTCTGCTGGCCTCCATCAGCGCACGCGAATTTAACCCCGGAGCGGCCTTTAGCTGGCTGGAAGAGCTGGCCAAACGCAACCCTGAACCGTTCATTCAACGGCGCATGAACATCCAGCGTGCCCTGGCGTTAATCGTCAACCAGCAAACCGTTGAAGGTGAAGAGCTTCTGCTAAAGGTCCTTTTCGACAGCCAGAAGAACCGTGATCAAGAAGCAGAAATCCTTTCGCTGCAAAACCTTGCCCTGGGCGTTTATTTGCCGCGGGGCTGGTTTCACCGCGCCCTGACCATGATCGACCAGGCCAATCATCTGGCGCGCCTGGATGGAAACACATTATGGACCTCTGCCCTGTTAAAGGCCTCGATCGCTTATTTTACCGGAGACCGCCAGCAAAGCCGGGCCTCACTGGATGAGCTGCTCACACTGGTAAAACCCGGCACCCGCATTGCAGGTGTTTACTATTATCTCTGGGCAGGGGTTGCGGTGGATGAGGAAGAGTTTGAAAAAGCAGACGAATATTTGCGTCTAGCATTGCGCATTGCAAATCAGACCGGCGCCATCGATTTAAGCATTGTCGTCCGGCTGGAATACAGCCGGCTGCTGCGCGCGCGCGGACAGTCGACAGCAGCCCGCCAATGGGCCGAAGACGCCCTGCGCTACGCTGTTGAATTTGGGCAGATTCGCTATCAAGGCATGGCGCTCTTACATGCCAGCCGGGCCTCCTGGGATCTTAAAGATTTCCCACAGGCCTTTACCGATCTGGAAACCGCCCGGGAGAAATTTATCACCGCCCGAGATGAATATCATCAGGCCTATACTGCGCTTTTAAAAGCAGCCTGGAATGAGGGTAAACCGGGAACCGATGACCCGCAAAGCTGGCTGGTCGCAGCCCGCGCCATCTTGCAGGGCGGTTACACCTTTCTGATGGAGCGTGAAAGAGCAATTGCATTTCCGCTAATTAGCAACCATCTGCGCGCCAATGACAATGAAGCGCGCAACATGGCCGAAACCCTGCTCGAACTGCTGGCAACGATTCCCTCGCAGCGCCTGACCGTTTTTGGTCTGGGACAATTTACCGTATTGCAGGGCCGCACCCGCATCCCCGATCAGGCCTGGGTGCGCCGGCGCGCCGGTGAATTGTTCCGCTTTCTGCTGCTCCAACCCAATTATTCGGCCGGACGAGAAGAGATTATCGACGCCCTCTGGCCTGATTCACCACCCAGCGCCGCCGCCGATCTTTTTCATCAGGCCACATCTGCCCTGCGCCGGGTGCTTGAACCCGACCTGCCCGATAAATTCCCCTCGCGCTATCTGGTTGTGGAAGGCGAACGGGTATTTTTAAAGCTGCCCCCCGGCACACAGATCGATTTTGAACGTTTTGAGCGCAGCCTGCCGGCGGCCATACAATCGCATGAAGCCATCCGCCTGGAAAAGGTACTGGATGCCTATACCGATGAGTTATTTCCGCTCGACCGGTACGCCGATTGGAGCAGCCTGCGCCGCGAACATCTGTCACAGGCCTACCTTAATGGCTGTCTGGCCCTGGCACAGGCCTATATAAACCAGCAAAAATATCACCAGGCTTTGTCAACCGCGCGGCGGGTTGTAAACCATGATCCCTGGAGCGAAGAGGGCGTGTTAATGATCATGCAGGCTTATCTGCAACTGGGAGACGCCCCACATGCGCTGAAAGCCTATCTCGATCTTGAAAAGACCCTGCTCGCAGAACTGAATATCGCCCCCCGAGAAGACCTGCGTTCTCTGGCCGATCAGATCCGCTCCAGATAACCCGCCTCATTTTCAGGGTTCACAAATCACGGCAAGCTCCAGAAAGCCCAATTCAGGCCCTATTCTGCGCGTCTGTCAGTCATCTGTCAGACGTTTTTTCAGGCTGGTGTCAGTAGGATGTCAGAGTGGGGCCGTATACTCATCCTAAAGCTGTAATAAATCTTATCTCGTGATGGTTCTGAAGCGCTATTTTGAAAAAACCATTTTCACAGATAAGACATGAATCACTGACCGCACAGCCGCACAGGGAAGATAATGGCAAGAATTAATTCGTTTATGGTTAAGATATATCAGGCCAACCCGGGCAAGTTAATTTTGAACGGGAAAGTACGCTCCATCACCGATGGGTCGGAAATGCCTTTTCAGAACCCCGAAGAACTCATCCGCTATTTAATGCTGCACAGCAACGAGCAGTATGGATATCCCGCTCAACCGCCTGACGTTGATGTCTATCCCTCCATAAACCCTGGAAACGACGCGTAAAGATACGAGTTGGACACAAACCCGCTTAAAATTTTCAGCAACCCACCCACAGAAAGCATAGTTTTATCGGCAGCCTGCACAAATAAAAACGCCCTGGTTTTTTGCCAGGGCGTTTTCCTGTTTTTATGCTTCGGGCAGCATGCGCAGCAGCGAAAGAAATTCATCCCAGTCTTCTTTGAGAAAATGCAGGGTGGCCCCATCCAGTTCCAGGTTATAAATTGCCTCACCCTGCTCGCTTTTATTGACATAGATCATAAAGCCGGGCGTTTCAGCCAGAGTTTCGCCCTTGCCAGAAGATTCGAGCAGCATCTTTCGCAGCTCAAGAAATTCCTGCCATTCTTCCATAAAAAAGTGAACGGTCAGAGCGTTAATCTCAAGATGCGTCGTGGTTTCGCCATCCGGTTCTTCTGCCGACCAGGCAATGAAGTTCTCGGTTTCGGCTAACGTAAGCGTATTGGGTTCATTTGGATTTTTCATGTTTTGTCTCCTTTACAGGCAGGGGTACAGTCCGGTGAAACTTATTCTTAAGCAGGTTATATAAGCGCTGCAACTCAACCAACCAGCGAGGCATCTTCCGCGGGGGCGGCGGCACATCAATCGCCATCCAGGGGTCCTGATCAAACATCTTGCGCATCACATACACACTGATCAATTTCAACGTGGCCGCAATTGGCGCGCCAATTACAAACCCGATAATACCAAACACACTCGCCCCCACCAGGGCCGTAATCATAATGGCCGCCGGGTGCACACTCAGCGTATTGCCCATGATGGAAACCACCACGATATTATCCATCACAGAATCGGTCAACATGCCCGCTCCAACAATCACGGCCGCATATAAGATCGGGCTAAGATCAAAGGGATTGCTTCCCTGAAAAATAGCCACCAGTGCATAGACGGTCCAGGCGACTGTTGGCCCAAGATAAGGCACAAAACGCGCCAGACCGGCCAGCATGGCCAGGCCAAAGAAATAACGCACCCCCAGCGCCCCTAACAGCACCGAATAAACCGCCACAGTCAGGAAGAAGATGATCATTTGGCCGCGCAAAAAGGCATTCCAAATTTTACCCAGTGCTTTTCCCAAGCGGGCAAATTCTTTTTCAAAACCAGGGATGCGCAAATTGATCATATTACTGCGCACGCCCTCAGACTCGACCACGATAAAATATGACACCCACAGGATGAAGAACAACCAGCCAAAGGTGGATGCCGCCCCGCTGGCAAAGCTGCCAATTACCCCACCCAGGCTGCTCAGCAGGGTTTCGGCAGCGCCGATGATTTCTTTGCTATACGTGCCAATGTTCAGCGTTCGTAAAGATTCAAACCCAAAATGCCAGGGGCCCAGATCAAATTGCATATTGAAGAAGCGCTCGATCAACTGCGGCACATCGCCCACGGCATCTTGCAGAAAGATCAGCAGACTTTGCACCTGGGTGACAATGGCAAGGCCAAACCAGAACAACAACCCGAGAATAGTCAACACCATAACCAGATACAACAACGTAACCGAAAGCCGCCACGACATCCCCGCTTTGACAAACAAAAAAGATGCCAGCGGCCACATCAAATAAGACACGATGAGGGTCAACAATAACGGGGAAATAAACTGGTTATAGGCTATTAACAAACCGGCCAGTATGGCAACAAAGGTCAACCCAACCACCAGCTTGGTAATATTGTTCCAACGCGGCGATTCAGGCAGTTTTTTGTTATGCGATTTTTCGGTTTCCAACATTTTCAGCTCGTCTGTCGGGTCCATAAAGGTCGCCTCGGTCACCTGTATTTTACTGCTTAAAAACCATCCCCTTCCACCCGCGGGGCAAAAGGGGATGAAGCTTTATAAATGTTCGGTTATTACCCCTGTTATGGGCAGGCTTCTGGCCCAAAGAACCAGCCAAACAAATCACACCACAGGAAATTGCTGTCGATATACCATAACGCTGCCACACAAATGCAGACGAAAAGCAAGACCAACACAATGACCACAATCGCCCAGGTGGGGAACTTCTTCTGCGGTTCTGCCTCTTCAATTTCAGCCGGGGGGACCTGGCCAGCATAGCCCTGCGGGGGCGACGGCGGCCGGTTTGGATAGATGGGCGGCGGCGGCGGGGGCGCAACCG
>CAZQLE010000124.1:0-11774 GCA_964593905.1 uncultured Anaerolineaceae bacterium
CTATTTGCCAATCGAATCTCTCGACCAGATTCGCGCAATTCCTTTGCCGAATATGAATTTGCTTGAACCACAATCTCAGCTAACCACGAATTTTGACCCGATGGTTCCCGAGGTTTATCAGCTTTGGATGGAACAAATTGAACGATTACCGCAAGGCGAACAATCTTTTTGGCTAAAATGGGCGAATGTGGGCGGAATTTTGCGGCTTAATGTTCACCGGCCCGCCGGCTTTGAGATTGAAACGGTTGAGTCTGCCGGGCGTTTCTGGTGGTATTCGTGCGCGCGGGTTATTCAACATGAGGAAGAAACCCTCGATTTTTTGGCGGTCAGTGCGGCAGCAAGCCACGGCTTGCCCCTGGTGATACAGTCGGATTCTGCGGCTGGTAAATGTGAGGATCCGTTGTTTTTACCGGCTGTGGTGCGCCAGGTTTCTGAAACCCCGCTGGAGTTCACCCTGCGCTTTTCTGCACCGCAGCATGGCTGGCTGGCGATAGCAGATACCGATTACCCCGGTTGGTTTGCGTTTATCGATGGGGCGGAAACGCCCATTTACCGCGCCAATGTGGCTTTTCGGGCAATTGAAGTGCCGGCGGGGGATCATGAACTGAGATTGGCTTACCGGCCAGGCTCTTTTGCTGCCGGGGCTGTAATCAGCATTGTTGCGGTTTTGCTTGTGTTGATCTTCTGGATTCTCCAACGAAAAACATAAAATACGGATAAAATCAAGAAGAATGCAGATGATGACTCACCAGGAATCAATGAGGAGACTGGCGGATGGAATTCGAACCCAATGGTATTCAGGATTTTTCAAAGAGAATTCTTGATAATCTCGAAAAGGTGATTATTGGAAAGCGAGAATCTCTGGAGTTAATTGTTATTGGTTTGTTATGTCAGGGGCATTTATTGATTGAGGATGTCCCCGGGGTGGGAAAAACCATGCTGGCGCGCAGCCTGGCAAAATCAATCGGGTGTTCTTTCAGCCGTATTCAATTTACCCCTGATATGCTGCCTTCAGATGTTACCGGTGTTTCCATTTTTAATCAGATCACCCGCGATTTTGAATTTCGGGCAGGCCCGCTTATGCACCAGATTGTTCTTGCAGATGAAATTAATCGCGCGACCCCAAAAACGCAATCGGCCCTGTTGGAAGCGATGGAAGAACGACAGATGACGGTGGATGGAGTTACGCATATTCTTCCCCAGCCGTTTCTGGTACTGGCTACCCAAAACCCGATCGAGTATGAAGGTACATTTCCTTTACCCGAGGCCCAGTTGGACCGTTTTCTGATGCGTGTCAGGTTGGGGTATCCGGGGTTGATGGACGAGATCCGTATTCTGGAACTGCAACAGATTCAACACCCCATTCAAAGTTTGGAAATTGCAGCCGAGCTTGCTGAGGTTTTGAGCGTTCAGGAAGCCGTGAAGCACGTGTATGTCGCCAACCCGGTAAAGCGCTACATTGTTGAGCTAATTCGATCTACACGTGGAAACCATGATGTTTATCTTGGCGCCAGCCCGCGCGGCAGCCTGGCTCTTTTTCGCGCTGCGCAGGCAAAAGCGGCCATGGACGGTCGTGATTATGTTTTGCCGGATGATGTCAAGAGTTTGGCCGTTCATGTTCTCGGTCACCGCGTGGTGATCGATCCTTCGGCGCGGCTGCGAAATATATCTGCCGACCAAATTGTGGATGAGATCACCCGTATCATGCCGGTGCCCGGCGGTGATCTGGCCCGAAAGTAGCCTGTCATGCGAGTGCGCAAGCCATTCTGGGTTTTGCTGGTTTTAATAGGCTTCTGTGTTCTGGCAGCCTACAATACGTCTACGGTTCAAAACCAGGTCTTTATTCGCGCCGCCTATTTTGGTTTTTTTCTGCTTGCGTTCTCCTGGGCGTGGGCAATTGCTGCGGTAAAAAATTATATTTTGAAGCGGGATGTGCGTGGCATTCGCCAGGAATTGGGCCAAATTGTTGAGGAGCGTTTTGAGTTAATCAACACCTCCCGCTTGACCCGCCCCTGGCTGGAATTGCGCGATCAAAGTGGTTTGCCCGGCATTGGCGGCTCAAGAGTTTTGTCTACCATTGGCCCCAGAGAGCATCGATATTTTTCGGCGTATACCTTATTAACCCGGCGGGGGGAATATACGCTTGGTCCGACCCAATTAATTTCGGGCGATCCATTTGGCTTTTTCCTTCGCCAGCAGACCCTTTCGACCAATCAGACGCTGCTTGTGCTGCCTTATATGGTTGATCTGGATCATTTTCCATATCCGGCCGGTTTTTTGCCCGGTGGAAAGACCCACCGCTTTAAAACCCTGGAGGTTACCCCGCACGCCGCCAGTGTACGCGAATATGCTCCCGGTGACCCGCTCAGCCGGATTCATTGGCCATCTTCTGCTCGCAAAGACCGCTTGATTGTTAAAGAGTTTGAACAGGATATTCACGCAGATGTGTGGATCATGATTGATGCAGACCAGGCTGCTTATTTCTATGATAAAGAAGAAAAATTGCGCTTGCAGCGGGAGAGTACAATTCCTGATCAGTTTTCTGTGGTCAGGTTGAATCGAGAAAAATTTTCACTGCCAGCAGACAGCTTTGAATATGCGGTAGCTGCTGCGGCCTCGATTGCGAAATATTTTATTCGAATTGGCAGGGGGGTGGGCCTTTCTGCCACCGGGCAGCAACGCATTGTGCTGCCGGCCGAGAAAGGTGAACGCCAGTTTAGCAAAATTCTTGAGTCGTTGGCCTTGCTTCAACCGGTTGGGAAAACCGCCTACCCGGCTGTTGTAGCCGCGCAAACTCAGATGATCAATCGTGGCAGCACCGTCATTTTAATCACCGCAGCGGTGAATTCAGATACCCTGAATGTGACCCTGAACGCGCATCAGCGCTGCCTGAACCCGGTGGTTGTTTTTATTTCAGGAGAGACGTTTGGCGGGCCGGCGGATGATCTGGACGTTCAAATTGCTTTGCGAAAACAAAAAATCCCCAATGTGTTGCTGCGCAAAGGGGATCCAATTAAAGAAAAATTGACTTATGGGTTTGTCTAAGGGGTGGTATCGGTTTCCTGTTTCACTATGACGACAACCGGACCTTCTTCGTTGTCCAATGTTTTATGGGCTTCATCGCAGAAGGGAAAATTCTTGGAGGCAAAGCAGCGACACAGTTTGACGGTTTCCGTCGGCTCAATTTTGACTGTGGTCCGCAGATGCCCATTGCGCATTTCACTTGAATGTTCAGCCATAAAAGACTCCTTTCACTGATTTGACTTGAATTGATGCCCCTGTTCGGCGTCTGGTGAATTGTGTAACAGCTCAACTGCATGGGGGATCACAGTGGCAATTACACCCAAATTCTCCAGAGCGGCTTTTGGGCTGCCCGGAAAATTGACAATTAGCGTTTTTTTTCGGATTCCGCATACCCCGCGGGATAACATGGCAAAGGGTGTTTTGGATAAGCTATCCTGGCGCATTGCTTCTGCCATTCCGGGCGCAAGGCGTTCAATTACCGATTGTGTTGCCTCGGGAGTAATGTCGCGCGGTGTAAACCCTGTGCCGCCTGTGGTCAAAATTACATCCACGGGGTTAAGATCGCACCAACCAATCAGCGCTGTGCAGATCTGATCGCGCTCATCTGCCACAATGGTCTGACCCACAATTTGCCAGCCGAGTGCTTCGCAGGCGGCCGCCAACTGCGGGCCTGAGGCATCGGGGCGTATTCCTTGATGGGAACGATCGGAGATTGTTAAAATTGCGACACGGGGGATCATGGTTGGAACAGCTTTCGCAAGATCTCGATCAGGTCATCGGGCATATAGGGCTTCAACAAGAATCCATCTGCGCCGGCCTCCCGACTTTCGTAGCCCATATCCATCCCCGAGGTCATCAAAACTTTGGGTTGAATGATATCGGTGCACAGACGGACCTGTTTTAATAAATTTAACCCGTTTACCCCATGCAAGTGAATATCAACCAGCAATGCATCCGGTTTTTGGTCAATCAGTTCGGCCAAAATTTCTTTCTCAGAGCCAATTTTGCTGATGAAGATCTTATAGCCTTCCATTTCCAATAGGGTGGAAAGCAACCGGCGCATTGTATTGTCGTCTTCGATCACCATAATGCTTTTCATAAGGCGCTTTCCTCTTTTACGCGCTCTTCGGAAAATGAAAATACCACTTCGAGGATGTCGCTGACATGATTTGCAAATTTGAATTGAATGGCCTGGCGAATTTCCACCGGGATATCCTCCAGATCCATTTCGTTGCGGCGGGGCAAAATGACCGTTTTTAGCCCGGCCCGATGCGCAGCCAGTATCTTTTCTTTTATCCCACCCACAGGCAGAACCTGCCCGGTCAGCGAAATTTCACCCGTCATACCAATTTTGGGGTCAACCGGTCTTTGCGTCATCAAAGAGACTAGTGCAGTGATAATGGTCACCCCGGCTGAGGGGCCATCTTTGGGCGTTGCCCCGGCAGGAATATGCAGATGAATATCAAAACGATTAAAAACATCGGGGTCAATCTCTAATGTGGTGGAATTTGCACGCACAAATGAAAGCGCCGCCTGGGCAGATTCTTGCATAACCTTCCCGATGGAGCCGGTTACCTGAAATCCTTTGCCGCCGGGCATGCGGGTTGCTTCGATAAACAGGATATCGCCCCCATAGGGGGTCCATGCCAGGCCTGTGGCCACGCCGGGCAGCGAAAGCCGTTCGGCAATTTCTTCGGTTTCCAAAAATTTGGGTCGCCCAAGATATTCACCAACCTTTTCGGCCGTGATTTCGATTGGTGTCGACACGCCCTCGGCCATGCGGGTAATTCCTTTGCGAAATATAGCCCCAATTTCTCTTTCCAGGTTGCGCACCCCTGCCTCACGGGTATATTCGCGGATGATAGTCTGTAAAGCTTCTTCCTGTAAGGTGATTTCATCAGGACGCAGGCCGTTTTCGCGTAACTGCCGGGGCACTAAATACTGCCGCGCGATGGCAATTTTCTCGCGTTCGGTGTAGCCCGAAAGGTGAATGATTTCCATGCGGTCCAGAAGCGGCCCGGGGATGGTCTCGATCTGGTTGGCGGTGGTGATAAACATCACCTGTGAGAGATCAAACGCGACCTCCAGATAGTGGTCCCGAAATTCATTGTTCTGCTCGGGGTCCAACACTTCCAGCAAGGCCGAGGCCGGGTCGCCGCTAAAGTCAGCGCGAAGTTTATCAATTTCATCCAACATAAACACCGGATTATTCGATTCCAACCGCCGCATGGCCTGTAAAATGCGGCCTGGCATTGCGCCTATATATGTTCTGCGGTGGCCGCGAATTTCGGCCTCGTCGCGCACACCACCCAGTGAGATGCGCACAAATTTACGTCCCAGGGCGTGGGCAATGGAACGTCCCAAAGATGTTTTCCCCACACCCGGGGGGCCGATAAAGCATAAGATGGCACCTTCGCGATCCCGGCGGATTACATCCTCTTCAGGGGTGCTCTGAAATTCTTCGCGGCGTTCACCGCGCAACCGGCGGACTGCCAAAAACTCAAGAATACGCTGTTTGATGTCTTCAAGCCCGTAATGGTCACTATCCAATACGGTTCTGGCGTGAGGGATATCCAGATTATCGGGTGTAAAGGTGGCCCAGGGCAGCGAAGTCAACCAGTCTAGATAGGTGCGGATCACGCCATACTCAGCCGATGAAGACGGCAGGCGGGAAAGACGATCTAACTCTCTGCGAGCCTGTTTTTCTGCCTCGGGCGACATCTTTGATTTTTCAATCTTTTGGCGAAAATCTTCCACCTCTGCGGCCTGGTCATCGCTTTCACCCAGCTCACGTTGCAGAGCTTTAAGCTGCTCGCGCAAAAAATATTCTCGCTGTACCTTGTCGATCTCCGAACGAGCCTGGTTTTGAATTTTTTGGCCCAGTTCCAACAGTTCAATTTCATGTGCCAGAATGGAGACCAACCGGTGCAATTTGTTGGAAGGTGGATCAAGTTGAAGGATTTGCTGGGCATCATCCAGATCCATCCGCTGGAAATTTGCGATGGTATAAACGGTTTGCAGCGGGTCTTCAATGGCGCCAATTGAGGTGGCAATTTCACGGGGAATTGATGGGATAAGCTCGGCGATATGGATGAACTGATCGCGGGCATTGCGCGCCAATGCCTCAATTTCCAGGCCTGTTTCGTCTTGATCGGGCAGCATCTCAATTTGAGCTGTCAGATAAGGTTCTTCGGCAATAAATTCTCTGGTTCGAAAACGCGCTATGCCTTGCACCAGAAGGCGAATGGTGCCATCGGGGGCCCGAAAAAGCCGATGGATAACACCGAGTGTGCCAATTTGATAGAGGTGCTGCGGAGACGGGTTCTCAATCTCTGATTCTCGCGAGGTAATCAGCCCAATATAACGCTCACCGGCTGCAACATCATCCACCAGTCGGATGGAGCGGGGTTGACCGATTGTAAGCGGCACCGCAGTTTGTGGGTAAACAACCACCCCGCGCAGCGGAAGAATGGGAACAACCTCTGGGAATTCCGCCAGCCCTTCACGCGCGCTGTTTTCTTTATCTTGAAAAGGATCCACCAGGTTTTCAAATGGATCCGAAGATGAAAAAAACCAGTCAGGAAGCTCATCCTGACGTTCCCATGTATACGCTTGCCGGTAGTCATCCCACCTTGTGGCCGACATAATTTATTCTAAATCCTCTCCATCGATATGGATATGAATCACCCGCGGTGTGATTTTATTCAATATGACCCACAAAAAGCCATCCGAATATTGGGCTTCCATGTGATCTGTATCAACCGGACCCGGGATCTCCACCTCGACCTGGAATTCGCCAAATGGAATCTCCATTTGATGAAAAGCCTTCTTGTTTTTTAAAATGTCTTTTCGAACGCCGTGTACAACCATCGTGCCCTGGTGAATAAAGATGCCAAACTCACCATCTTGCATCCCGGCTATTTCGACACGGCCAATGTATTGATCTTCTGTTTCAAAGAGATCAATTGCCGGACGCCAGATTCTGCCACGACCGCTTATTCTCCACCCGGGCAGTTGTGTTACGATGAATGCGGAAGAGATTGAAGGATCGCTTTCTATCTGGTCTGACTTTGGACCTGAAGTAACGCTAATCGTCCTTCGTTTCATATCGCTTTCCTGCCATTTCACAAAAGAAACCGATGCGCAAAAACGAACTTTTTAATTGAAAATGGGTATATTAAAACTCAGCGCCCCTGACAGGATTCGAACCTGCAACCATCGGATTAGAAGTCCGGTGCTCTGTCCATTGAGCTACAGGGGCGGGCGATTATTAAGTTCTTTGAACTTATTATAACTTAACAGGCATTGCAGGGACGAACCCCCCGGTAAACACGCGGCCCCGTGAGCGTTTTGAGAATTGTGTCGGCTGATTTGTGTACCAGCAGTGACATTTCCTGGGGGGTCATGGGTCGGTTGCCATTTGCGATGAGCACCCGAAAAACTGCATCGACCAGGGTTGTGTTTACTGAAACAAAATCTGGCTGCTGCGAGCAGTGCGAGATCAGGGTATGTTCAATTCCATCCACCGATCTGACTTCGGCGGTAAGCGGGTCAACCCAGTCAATGAATGTCATCTCTGCCGATTCGGAAAATTGTTTCTGGTGCTCGTTGCACAGACAGCTCTGCAGAAAGACGCGCCAGTTATTGTCATACTGTTTCCACCATGCAAAATCGATATGGAACGGTGTGTCGACAGTTGGTTTGAGTAGACTGAATCGCTTGGGTTCATTCATCATCGTTTGCCTCCAGGTCTCCATCGTTCAATCGGAAATAAAGGTCACCAAGGTACGTTGCCCAGGTTCCTTCCACCAATAAACTCAAGATGACACCTGGAGGACAACGGCGCGAAATATTCACCGCTGAATACAGCTCCACTGCATGTACCTGGCCTTGCGGGTTAATTTTTGCAAGCTCCCGCATTGTATTTTGCACTGTGTGCTCAAGCGTACCTTTCTGGCGATTGGAAAGGTCCCAGATTTTTTCTACGGCGGCAGGATCGGGCACTGCCACCGCCATGCGTTCGTCAAACGAAGCCGGGATGGGCTGTTTTAGCAACGCAAACACAACCCCGCCATCTGCTCCAACCAGTGCAGTTCGCACCCAGTCTTTTGTCACGCGCCGTTTTTCAACCCTTACGGTGACTTCGCCCGGTTGTGGGCCGCGCTGTATCTGAATAATACAGCCGGGGAAGACACCCTGCTCTTCATACCATTCTTTTAAGCCGTAGGCATAGCGCTCGGGAACATTTACCCAGCCGGGAAATTTTTTGCCTGTGTTTCCATCCACAAAGGTGAACTGCACTCGCAACGATTCGATGGCGGTGGGGAATAGCTTTCGGATCTGCCCAACCAGTGGCAACGTACCTGAGCGCCAGTGGGGGAAAATCAAACTGATGGTAACCTCATTTGTTTTCCCAAAGCCCGCGCTATATTCAGGTTCGATCTCATCGGCCACTTTTCCGCGCAGCAATTCTTTGAAAGGCTGCAAATTGGATTGATCATATTGAAATGTGTTGTGTTTCAAAAAGGATGGCGTATTTTGGATTGCTTCGGGTTCCAAACGGCGCAAATACCAGAGTACTTCACCCGAAGGCCCCACTTCATCAAAACGGCCGTCTTCTTGTAAGGCGCGGTTGAACGAGAATTCGGTCAAATTTTGATTGGAATCAGCCGGAAGTTCAATTTGGTCGATAATCTCACAGGTAGAAAGCGGCCCCCCGCCGGCCATTTCCAGAACGGCTTCGGCAAGGTTTAAAAACCCGATATTGATGTCAACCAGTAATGCGGTGGGGAACCAACGACCTGCAATTCGCACCAGATCCGGGTTAGTTTCCAGTTCCTGACTGATCGATTCTTCCAGGTTGGCACCATAGGTTTCCATGACCCATTTGGAATCGAGATTTTTATCTTCTTCAGCAACGGCCTGGGCCATCTGGTTTAATGAATGCTCTTTCAGGCTGGCAGCATAACTTTTTTCGGCGCCATCGTCAAAACGAACGTTGATGACTTCGAATTCTCCAATTTCAGGGTTATTGCCGGGGCGCACTGATGTTACAGCGGCTCTCTGCCCACCTTCGCTGTTAAACACCAATTCTTGTGCCGGTTCATAATGGTTTTCAGGCCGATAGCTTTGAACTTTGGCTTTGGGGAGCGATTCAATGCGTTTTTTCTCAACTCGAATTCGTTCTACCACAACTGCCTGAACCAATTCCTCGGGGGTTAATGGTGTTTCAATTTCAAGCAGATGATTGTATAAAAATTCCAGATCTTCGGCGGACAGTCGAAACTGATCCCAGTAATTTTCGGGGAGGTTTTCAATCGTATTTATCATTACAGTCTCTCATGATACTTTCTTACAGAGTAATTTCCAGGTTAATTATACCTTAGCTTTTTTTAATCATGGCCGCTTTGCCGCGGCAGCAAAAGTCAGGCTGTTACAGCAGCGCCTGTTTATTGAAGCGGAAAAGTTTTTTGAACCCACTCCAGCGGGTCTACTGGAATGCCATTTACCCATACTTCCCAGTGCAAATGTGGGCCCAGTGAACGGCCGGTGTTGCCAATGGTGCCAATCAATTGTCCTTTTTCAATCGGGTCGCCTGCTTTTACAAATTGCTCCACCTGATGCGCGTAGCCGGTATAAATGCCCCAGCCATGATCGATCAGTGTGAAATTGCCTTTGATCGGCAAATTGCCCGCAAAGATCACTGTACCGGCTGCGGCCGCGTAAATGTTCAGGTTGTTTGCGCAGACTGTGAAATCCATGCCGGTATGGTAATAAAAATAAGTGCCATTATTGTAGGAGCGTCTGTTCCCAAATGAAGATGCAAAACACGGCTCGTCCACCGGATATTGGAAAGAGCCCTCCCAGAGTCGATTCACATCTGTAGCGCGGTATTGTTCCAGAATGTCATTTTCCTGATCAATTGTTGCCCCATCGACTGTGGAAGCATCCACCCCGGTAACCGCCTCCTGGATAAACGCCCCTGGCTCAACCAGCACATATTGACCAAATTCGGTGACAACACCCTCTTTGTCGGTCAGGGTGATATTCAATGGGTACAACCCGTTTTCCAGCAAAGCTGGAATGCCGATAAAACCGATGAAAGCCGTGCCATTGGGGTAAACAGGAATTGTCTGGTCGTTAAATTTAACGTTGATCTGCGTTTCGGGTTGACTGATAAGGGTCAGTTGACTGGTTTTCCCCTGTACCAGGGGAAGCGGCGATAACTCGAACGCATTTTCTGCGGGGTTATCTACAGCCTGTCGGGAATATAAATTTTGTCCGGGTAAGATGTCCCAGTTGTGGCTGGCCTGATTTTGCATTAATAGCGACCAGGGATTTTGGTTAAGAACGACGGCTTTTTCCAGCAAGGTCTCTTCTGAAGCCAGCCCTCCTGCGTTTTGCAATGGATCTCCAGCGGGAGGCTGGGTCAATATTAATGTGGTGCCGGCGAAGACTTCTCCCAAACTGGTTAAGCGATTCATTTTTGCAATTTGCGCTTCGGTTATCCCGGTCTTAAGGCTGAGCTGGTGGAGATTCTCGCCCAGGGTAACAACCTGCGTTTCCAATGTGCCCGATATTCCTTCGAGTCCGGGAATTTTTAATTCGGTTCCGATTGCCAGTGCATTTGGATTCTCAAGCTGATTAACAGCAATCAGATCATCGACCGTTATGCCAAAACGAAGTGCAATAATCCCCAGTGTATCGCCGCTTTGAACGGCATAAGTGGGGTATGTAGATTCGTCTTGAGCAAAAACAGATCTGCCAGGAAAAAAACTTGCCAAAATAATCAGCACTAAAATTGTGAAAGAATTAAATCTCTTCAAAGCTGAGTTTATCTCCCGGTTGAAAATCGTGGATCCGGTCTACATGGGTTTCCAGGATATACCTGGCCGGCGCGGCGGGCAGGATCGCCGGCTGCCATTTTTTTGCCAACCGCACATCAACCACCTCATTTGAATCATTGATCCACACAGCTGTGATATCAAAACGCATAAACAACATGTGAATTGCACTATTTATCTGTGAATTTTGCCCTTCGTCAATCAACAACCCCTGTTGAGGCGAAACGGATGCCTGAAACATTAAACCCTTAAAGCGCTGCCAAAAGCTTTTGGCGAGCCTGGCATTGATTTGTGCGGTTATGGGGCAGGTAACGTTCTTTATAATTAATTTTTGCATAGAAAATTACAGCGAGATGACTTTTTCAATGCTTTCTAACAGTTCCTGGGGGCGAAACGGTTTGCAAATGTAGTCATCTACTTTTGCAATGGTGATGCCCAGTACTTTGTCGATGGGCTGCGCTTTTGCAGTGATAATAATTACAGGAATGTGCCTGGTCTCTTCGGAAGCCTTGATTTGTTGATAGACATCCCAGCCGTCCACGTCTGGCATCATCAAATCCAACAGGACAAGGTCCGGTTTTTCAGTGAGAATGGCATCCAGACCCTGACGGCCGCCGTAGGCACCGATTAATTCATAACCATTTCGGGTTACGATCATGCGAACAAGGTCGATCATTTCCGAATCATCTTCAATGTACAAGATTCGCTTTGGGCCAGCGCTCATTCTGCTCCTCCTTGCCTGATATAATAGTTTACCATAGGGTGATGAATTGCTGCTAAGCCAACAAAAAGTGATTTTCAAAGAGAAAATTCACATAGCCTGACTTTCGTTGCGAACGTTCCGGGAGGGTCGATGAAAATTACAAGCTGGAATATCAATGGTTTTCGCGCCGCATATGATAAGGG
>CAZQLE010000125.1:0-11747 GCA_964593905.1 uncultured Anaerolineaceae bacterium
GGGTGCGGGTGACGGTAGGGGTGGCCGTTGGCGGCAACGGCTGAAACGCGGTCGGGCTGGTTGTGACGCTCTGCGCGGCGGCCGAAACTGCCGGCAGCACTGCCGCGGCTGCGCTGTAGCCTGCGGGTAAAAATACCCCGGCCAGGGTCAAAATACCGGCGGTTGTCAGACCGGCCAGCCAGAGTTTCCAGGGCATGCGGGGCATCTTATCTTGCGCCATACGCTCTATTTTATCAGGGCTGTAAATAAAGTTCCACAAATCTTTTTTCTCCCCTTCCCGAATCGAGAAGAAGCCGGGGATGGTTAAAAAATTAGACGCGAATGGTCCTATCACAAAACCCTTTATGACTGGCAAAAATGGGGCGCGTGTTGTATACTTTTTCAGAAGAGGGATTGTGATTAATCCCCTCTTTGTCTTACCAAAAACGACCCAAAAAATTTTTGAACCAAAGAGGTGCGGGCATGAAAGTATCAGTATCGCAACAACAACTGGCGCACGGGCTGAGCATGGTCTCACGCGCCGTTTCACCACGCAGTACACTGCAAGTGCTCGCAAACATCCTGGTTGCCACCGATGACGGCCGCCTGCGGCTTTCGGCCACCAATCTTGAACTGGGCATCACCTGTTGGATCGGTGCGCAGATCGGCGAAGAAGGCTCCACCACCGTTCCGGCGCGCACCTTCTCAGACCTGGTCAACGCGCTGCCCAACGATATGGTCACCCTCGACCTGAACAACACCACCCAGACGCTGCGCGTGCGCTGTTTGCAGTCTTCCACCGATATCAAAGGCATCGATGCGCAAGAATTCCCGCCCATGCCGGTGGCCGACCTGAATGACGGCATCGATATGAAGGTCAGCGATCTGAAAGAGATGATTCAGCAGGTGGCTTTTGCCGCCTCATCGGATGAAGCCCGCCCGGTGTTACAGGGTGTCTTCTTGAATGTGGTGGGGAATGAAATTACCCTGGCCGCCACCGACGGCTTCCGCATCTCGGTGCGCCGCGCCGAACTGGCCGAACCCGTCCCTGCGCCGATGAGCGCCATCATCCCGGCCCGCGCCCTGAACGAACTGGCGCGCATTGCCAGCGACCCCGAACAGACCGTCAAAATGATCATTCCACCCGGCCGCGGCCAGGTGCTTTTCCATCTCAAAGATGCCGAGCTGGTCTCACAACTGATCGACGGCAACTTCCCCGATTACAAAGCCATCGTGCCGCGCAGCTTCAGCAGCACCACCATCCTCACCACCGCAGCCTTCCAGAAGGCCTGCCGCCAGGCCGAGATCATCGCCCGCGACGGCAATTATGTGGTGCGGCTCAACATTCAGCCCGGCGGGGCTCAGCCCGGCAAGGTTGAAATTACCGCCCAGTCTGAAGAGACCGGTTCGAGCGAAAACTGCGTCGAAGCCAATGTCGACGGTCAGGGCATGGTCATCGCCTTCAATGTGCGCTTCCTGCGCGAAGTGCTGGATGTGATCAAAACCCCTAGTGTGGCCCTGTTGACCAACAAAGCCACCGCTCCCGGCATGCTCCAGCCCGTCGGTGACGATCACTTCCGCCATGTGATCATGCCCATGCATCTGGGTTAGTACTGTGTCAACCATCCAAGTCGAGTTTTGCTGCGAAATAGCATTATCTCGTTTGACATAGCACTCGGCCCCTCATCACACAATGAATTGGGTGAACCATAAAGCGGGGTTCACCCAATTTTTTTGAAGCCTGCAAAGGAGCTTTCTTCATCATGGATCACCTCATCCCTCGACCGCAGTTTTTCAAGGCCCCGCTCGATATTACTGAATATAACGGCATGCCCTATCTGCAAATGGGCAGCTCGGGGCTGTGGGCCTCAAAGGTGGGCCTGGGCACCTGGAAATTTGGCCGGCCCGAAACCGGAGATCAGGCGCGGGTGGATCAGCCGACCGCGTTAAAAATCTTTGACCGCGCGCTGGAGCTGGGGGTGACCTTCTGGGATACCGCTCCGCGCTACAACAACGCTTCGGGCAATTCGGAGCGGGTGATCGGTGAATGGTTTAAGGCCAACCCCGACCAGCGCCGCAATATCGTCATTGCCACCAAAATCTACGGCGGCATGGATGGGCTGACCCCCAACCACTGCCGTCTCACGCGCGGCAACATCAAAGAATCGGTCTATGCCTCGCTCGAACGGATGCAGATCGAGTGCATTGATCTGTTTTATTTCCATCACTATGACCCCTTCACCCCGGCCGAAGAGAGTTTTAGCGCCATCGAAGACCTGGTGCGCCAGGACCTGATCCGCTATCTGGCCGTGTCAAACTTCACCATCGACCAACTGCGCCTGTATCGCAGCATGGAAAGTGTTTACGGGGTCCGTTCACGGATTCTGGCGGTGCAAAACCAGTTTGATATTTTGCGCAAAGAACCGGCCGAGTACCCCGGTGTGTTGGCGTATGCCCACAGAGAAAACCTGGCCTTCATTGCCTATAGCCCGCTGGCCGAAGGGTTCCTTACCCGGCGTTATCTCGACCCCGCGCGGGTGGGCCCCGGCGACCGCATCTTTGACCAGGGGATGTTCTCTGAGCTAGCCACCCCGGCCAACCTTGAAAAGCTGCAAGCCCTGGCCCGGCTGGCCGCAGAGTGGGGCATGGAGATCAGCCAGTTGGTGCTGGCCTACACCCTCACCCTGCCCGGCATGGGCCCGCTCATCCCGGCCTCATCCAGCGTGGCCCAGTTGGAATTAAACGCCCACGTGGGCAGGATTGTGCTTTCGGATGCGCAAAAGCTGGCTGTAAAAGCAATTGTTGGTTAGTGGAACGGCCACTTTGGATGGTCCATGGCAACAGTGAAACATTGCGAAAGCTTTCTATTTTGCTTCATTTGAAGCGGCGTCGAATTGTTCTGTTTCCAGACTCTTTTTTTTCGGGGGAGAAAATCATGCATATCCATCTTAACCTGTCTGCCCTGCTAAAAAACTGGCCGCAGCGAGTGCAAAAAGCCTTGTCTACCCTCTTAATGATCGCGTTTCTGGCTGGCAATGGGCTGACAGCCGTCCGGGCCGAGAGCGCACACCAAGAGCCTTCCGGCCGGCCGTTTTCCGACGCGGATGTGCAGGCAGTTTTGGCGCTCGCGGATGAACTGCTGTATGACACGCACAGCCTGTCGAAGGGCGCGGCTTTGTTCATCGAAAATACCGGTCAGGTGGATGAGCGCGTGCTTTATCTGGGGCTGGCGCAGGAACAGGTGTTGTGGCTTTTGCGCGACGGTTTCTGGCTGACCTACCGGAATGAAGGAGCTTCCATCCACCTGCGCCTGGGCTTGAGCGGTGCAAACCCGCAGGCGCAGGTGAGCGGTCTGGGTGCGTGGATGGCGGGTGATCAGCCGGGTTGGGACGGGGTGCATTACGCCGACCTTTACCCCGGCGTGGATTTGCGAATCGACACTCAGGCAGACGGGTTTGCCTATCGTCTGCTGGCGCGCGATGCGGCCGCAGAAGCGGCGCTCGGCGCTGTGCAGGTGCAGGCTGCGGCGGGTGATCCGCCGCAGGTGATCGATCACTATTCGCTGCAAAAGCCGTCGGTACAGTTGGTGACCGGCCAGGGTACGTTTGAGCTGCCGCGCATCCAGGTGTTACAGAATGTCGACCACCAGACCAGCGCGGGAGTGACCGCCCAGGTGGATCCATTGGGCAGCATCAGCAAAATTGTGGCAGGCTGGGAACACACCTGTGCTTTGACTGACACTGGCGGGGTAAAGTGTTGGGGCCGCAACGAATATGGTCAACTGGGCGACGGAACAACCAGTGCTATCAGCGCGCCAGTCAGTGTGAACGGGCTGAGCAGCGGGGTGACCGCGCTGGCAGCGGGCTATTCGCATACCTGCGCTTTGACTGACACTGGCGGGGTAAAGTGTTGGGGAAACAATGGAACCGGTCAACTGGGCGATGGCACAACCACCAACCGCCATACGCCGGTGGATGTAAGCGGGTTGAGCAGCGGGGTGGCCGCGTTGACGGCAGGCGGTAACCATACCTGTGCGCTGACCTCGCTTGGCGCGGTAAAGTGCTGGGGCTCTAACGGGTATGGAGAACTGGGTGATGGAACAAATATTGACCAGCATACACCGGTGGATGTGAGTGGATTAAGCAGCGGGGTGGCCGCGCTCGGGGTGGGACCGGCAACTTCGGGACATACCTGTGCTTTAACCGATTCTGGCGGAGTAAAGTGCTGGGGTCTCAATAATTATGGACAGTTGGGCAATGGGACGACCACCTGGAGTAGTGTACCGGTGAACGTGAGCGGGTTAAGCAGCGGAGTGACCATGATCACGTTAGGCGGATGGCATACCTGTGCAGTGACCGGTACTGGCGGGGCAAAGTGTTGGGGAAGTAATTTGAGAGGTCAACTCGGCAATGGGTTGTATAGTCAACGCAGCATACCATTGGATGTGAATAGCCTGAGCAGTGGAGTAGCATCGCTTTCAGCGGGCAACAATCATACCTGTACGGTAACCACTGCGGGTGGGACAAAGTGTTGGGGTGATAACGACAATGGGCAGTTGGGTGATGGGACGACCACCTGGCGCAGCACGCCGATGGATGTGAGCGGACTCAGCAGCGGGGCAGCATTGGTTGCAGCGGGTAATAAGCACACCTGTGCATTAACCGTTGTGGGCGGGGTGAAGTGCTGGGGGGTCAATTGGTATGGTCAACTGGGAGATGGAACAACCACCTCTCAAACTACACCGGTGGATGTGCTGGGCAGCATGCCGATTAATTACAATGTCGATCTGGGTTTTCACCCAAACCCGGATGGTTACCAGTTTGAGAATTACGGCGGAGTGAACCTGACCGATTTGACCATTGCCGATATGCGTGAGATGTTTGGGGATGAAGCCGTATGTGCCACCACAACGCCAACCTGTATTCCCAAATGGGGTGCGCTTAAGTGGTGGGGAAATCTTCACCTGACCATGATAGGTGGTCATTGTTTTGGGATGGCGGTCACCAGTCTGCGCTTTTTCATCAATGATGAAGAGCCACAAGATTTTGAAAGTAGCGCGGCAACAACGTACCAATTACAAAAACCGCCCAGCACAGGGGTACGCAGGTTTATTGCAAATTATCATTCGCGACAATTTACCTATCCGGCAATGGATTACCACAATACAGAGTTATTGAAAACGCTACCAGAAATTCTGGAACAACTGAGAGCGGCAATATCATCTGGAATGGATCCATATATTCTCGTTTTGTACTATGAAGTTGGACCTTTGGGGTATGCAGGTCATGCCGTAACTCCTTACGCAATTGAAACGGTCAACGCTGGAATATTTCATGTGAAAGTTTATGATAATGCGTGGCCGGATGATGAAAGCCGGTCAGTGGAGATTAATACCAATAACAATACCTGGTCCTATGATTTTGGGGGGGAGACAGGTATCAGGACTGGCAGTGCTGGAACGCTTTTCGTAGCCCCTATTTCGCTTTACAATCAGCCATCACAGTGTCGGTGGTGTGAGGACTCGGGGAATCCGACTGCATTGATTTGGCCCCAAGGTGATGGCAATCTTTTTGTGGAAAACTCACAGGGGGATCGCCTGGGCGTTCAAGACGGTCAACCATTGCAGGAAATTGCGGGTGGTTATCTTGTTCCGATCATTGCCGGTACTGAGCCCGCTCAGCCCATGCTGGTGGTGCCGGCCAATGCGGCTTATACCTACCATCTGAGCGGTGAAACACTTACCGAAACCGGACAAATGTCGGTCGATCAGTTCAGCCCGGGGCAGGTGCTCAGTGTTGAAGACATTCCCATGTCGCCCACCTCCCGCGTCAACCTTTTGGTCGCGGCCGACAGCCGTGCGGTGACTTTTGAAGCAGCGGCTGACCCGGCAAAAGTTAACCTCAAGTTGATCACCGAAACGACCGGCCTCAGCCAGCAGGTGGCTTTTGAGGGCCTCCATATCGAAAACGGCGGTCAGCTCACAGCACAGCTTTTGCCCGACCAGCAGCGGGTTAAGATCGATGGCAGCCTGGTGGGGGCTGGACAATATGCTTACAATGTGGATCAAATCACTGCCACCGATACGCTGACCTATCAGCGCTCGGCCATTCCCCTCCTGGCCGCAGATACACACTACCTGAGCACCGATTTAACCAGCGCTGATCAGCACCTGGTGCTGGAGATTGACTCGGACAGCGATGGTGATATTGATGAGACCAAAACCTTGCGCAACCAGAAATGGGACGGCCCGGTTTTTCTTTCACAAAAGACGCTGAACACCACCGCTGCGGCTTCTCCCCTGCTGCTGCTGAGCGGCACCCGTCCTACACCCTGTGATATCGTTCAGACGTATGTTGGCGAACCCGATGCCAGCGGACGCATTGATGTGGATGTTTATACCCGGCATAGTTCCGGTCGTTATTGCATTCAGATGACCGCACCCTTTGAACAAACGGTTTCCATCGAAAACCTGGCGGCGGGCAGTTATACGGTATGGGTTAACGGCGAGCAGGTGGGTGCGTTGCAGATCGATTGAGTGTCAGCCGGTTGCGCGGGCAGCAGGGGAAGATGACTGGAGGATGGATTTTGTGCCACCGCGCACGATTCACGCCCCTCCTTTCCCTCCCCGCCGCACCCGCCTGTGATATACTTTTGGCGCAATGTCACTAATCACCGGCATCAACCTCTCCAAATCTTTCGGCGCTGAAGATATCTTCTCTGGCGTCACCCTCAGTGTGCCTAAACGCGCCCGCATTGGTCTGGTAGGCCCCAACGGGGTGGGCAAGACCACCCTGCTGCGCATTCTGCTGGGCATGGAAGAGGCTTCTTCGGGCGAGGTGCAACTGGCTCGCGGGGTGCGCCTGGCCTATCTGCCCCAGGAAGTGCGGGTCGAATCGTCGCGCACAGTCTGGCAGGAATGTCTGGATGGTTTTGCCGACCTGCTCGAGATGCAGGCCGAGCTGCGCCGGCTGGAGGCGCTGATGAGCGACCCTGCCCAGGCCGAGCAGGCGCTGGCCTCTTATGGCCGGTTGGAGATGAACTTTGACCGGCGCGGCGGTTATACCTACGAAAGCCGCGCCCGCCAGACCTTGATGGGCCTGGGTTTCGCTCCCGGCGAAGAACACCGCCCCTGGAGCCAGCTTTCGGGCGGGCAGCGCACTCGCGCTTATCTGGCCAAGCTGCTGCTGGCCGCGCCGGATGTGTTGATGCTGGATGAGCCAACCAACCATCTGGATATCGCCGCCATCGAATGGCTGGAGTCTTTTCTTAAAGATTATGAGGGCGGGGTGCTGATTGTTTCGCATGACCGCTATTTTTTGGATCAGGCGGTCGATACGATCTGGGAGATGACCCCGGCGCTGGAGATTTACCACGGCAATTACAGCGCCTATCTAACCCAGCGCGCCGAGCGCTATCAGCGCATGTTGGAAGAATATCAGGCCCAGCAGGCCTTTATCGAAAAAGAAGAAGAATATATCCGCCGCAATATCGCCGGGCAGAACACCCGCCAGGCACAGGGCCGCCGCACCCGTCTGGAACGGATGCTGGATGAGGCGCGCATTACCCCACCGCCCACCGCCCGCCGTCTGACGCTGCACCTGGCCCCCGCGGCCCGCTCGGGCGACCTGGTGGTGCGCACCTTTGGCTTAAGCGTGGGTTATGCCGATGAGGGCCGGCCGCTCTTCACCACCCCCGATCTTACCCTGCAGCGCGGCGAGTGCGCGGCCATCATCGGCCCCAATGGCGCCGGCAAGACCACTTTTCTGAAGACCCTGCTCGATCAGGTGCCGCCCTACCAGGGTGAGGCCCTGCTGGGCGCGAGTTTAAAGATCGGCTATTTTGCCCAGGCGCACGAAGGCTTGCAGTCTCACCACACGCTGATGGAAGAGATCAACGCGGTGGCGCCCGGTCTGCTGCCGGCCCAGGTGCGCGACTATCTGGCCCAGTTCCTGTTCAGCGGAGATGATGTCTTCAAAAAGGTCGAGAACCTTTCGGGCGGCGAGCGCGGAAGGCTGGCGCTGGCGCGGCTGGCGCTGGAAGGCGCCAACCTGCTGCTGCTCGACGAACCCACCAACCATCTGGACCTGCCCTCGCAGGAGATCTTGCAGACGGTGCTGCGCAACTTTGGCGGGACGATCCTGCTGGTTTCGCACGACCGCTACCTGATCGATGCCCTGGCGACGCAGATCTGGGAGGTGTTGCCCGATGAAGATCGTTTGCAGGTCTTTGACGGCACCTACAGTGAATATCGCGCCTGGCTGCAAGCCCGTGAGCAGTCTGCGCGCGCGACAGCCGAGCCTGTGACCGGGGTGCGCCCTGGCAAAGAGGCAAAGGCAAACGGCCGCCCGGCCGAGGGGCTGAGCAAGAACGATCAGCGCCGCCGTCAGCAGCGTCTGCAAGCCCTGGAGCATGAAATTGCCCGGCTTGAAGACCAACTGCACCGCACCGGCAAACAGCTTGAGACCCCCCCCGCCGACGCCGGCAAGGTGCAGCAGTTGGCGAACGAATATAACCAGTTGCAGCAAAAACTGGAAGTGTTGATGGAAGAATGGGCTGAGCTGGGTTAATCGGCCGCTGCGGCTGCCGGTTCGTGGCGGTAGTTGCGCAGCTCGGGCCAGCGCGCAGCCAGCAGCACCGCGCCCACAATGCACCCGATCCCCCCGCTGACAATTGCAAACGGAATTCCGAAGGCCTGAGCCACCAGGCCGGCTTCGATATTGCCCAACTGCGGCCCGCCCATAAAGAAGACCTGATTGATGGATACCATGCGCCCGCGGATATGATCGGGGGTGCTGAGCTGGCGAATGGTATTGCGCAAGATGGTGCTCACTGCGTCGGCCGCGCCGACCAGCGTCAGGGCCAGCAGCGCCAGGGCAAAGGTGCGCGACAGGCCAAACACCACGGTCGCCGCGCCATAGACACACACCGCCCCAAACAGCAGTTGCCCCTGGCGGCGCACCGATTCGCGCTGCGACAGCGCCAGACCGACCACCACCCCGCCCATCGATTCGGCCGCGACCAGCCAGCCGTAGGCCACCTCGTTCACCTTGAGCAAATCACGCGCCACAAAGGGCAGCAGCGTATTGGCCGATGAGAAAAAGGTGGCTACGAAATCGAGCAGCATGCTCGATAAAATAATCGGTTTGCCCACAATAAAGCGCACACCCTCGCCAATGGCCTGAAAGCTGCCCCGTATGCCGTGCGTAACCGCGCTGCGCTGCTCCTGGGCAATGGGGCCAATGGCAGCCAGGGCGGCAATGACCGCCAGAAAGGTCAGTGCGTTAATCCAGTAGGTAAATTCCTGCCCCAGCCCGGCAATGACCACCCCGCTTAACGCCGGGCCAAGAATGGCGCCCGAGTTGCTGGCGATGGATTGCAGGCTGAAAGCATTAGTCAGCCTGTCGCGCGATACCAGATGCGGCACCAGCGCCTGGCGCGCCGGGCCGTCAAAGGCTGTGGCAACGGCGTTGATCGCACTGAGCAAATAAATATGCCAGATCTCGATCACCCCCAGATAGGTCAACAGACCCAGCGTCAAGGCGCTTAACATCAGCGTGCTCTGCGTGATAAACAGGATCTTGCGCCGGTTGTAAGAATCGGCAATGACCCCGCCAAAAGGGGCCAGCAGCAGCACCGGCAAAAAGCGCGCCAGACCAATGCCGCTTACCACCAGCGGCTGGTCGCTCAGGTCGCGCAGGTGCCACAACAGGGCGGCCAACTGCATATTGGAACCGGCCAGCGAAACAAACTGGCCGCTCCAGTACAGCGCAAAATTCCGCTGCCGCAGCGCGGGAGGAAGATGAACCCTGAACCCCAAGGCTTAAGTGCCCCAGTCTCTCAGGTAGAGGAAGTCGTAACCGATGGTGCGGTTGCTCAGTTTGGCAATCGGCGGCAGCACGCGCTTGAACTGGTTGCGCCGGATGCGGCTGACCACTTTGTCGACAAATTTTTTGCTAAACCCGGCCTCAACGCATTCTTCCGGGGTATAGCGCTGGTCTACCAGGAGGTACAACAACCGGTCCACCTCTTCATAGGTGAAGCCCAGCTCGTTTTCGTCGGTCTGCCCCTGCCACAGGTCGGCCGAGGGGGCTTTGTCGATGATGGGGGCCGGCACCCCCACCGCGCGCGAAAGCTGGCGCACCTGGGCTTTATACAGATCGCCAATCGGGTTGAGCGCGCAGGCCGAATCGCCGTACAGGGTGGAATAACCCAGCAGGATCTCGGTCTTGTTGCCGGTGCCGACCACCAGCCCGTTGAAGGCCGCCGACTGGTCGTACAACACGATCATGCGCTGACGGGCCATGATGTTGCCTTTGCGCATATTGTTCATGTCCGAAAATTGCTCAAAAAGCGGCTCGACCATGGCGGTGATCTCCACGGTCAGCGACTGCACCTTCAGATCATCGATGATTAACTGGGCATGGTTGAGCGAATCGGCTGACGAGGTGCGGTAAGGCATGCGCACCACCAGCACGTTTTCGGGCCCCAGGGCCTCGGCGGCCAGGTAGCAGGCCAGCGCCGAATCGATGCCGCCCGAAAGACCGAGCACGGCTTTGTTAAAGCCCATGCGGGTGATTTCACTGCGAATGAACCCGGTTAAAATCTGTCGGGCCAGGTCGGTGTTAATGTTCAGGTCAATGGCAGGTGTTTTCATGGCAGACTTTCTCCGGTCGGTCTAACGTCCGTCCATACGGTTTTGCCCGCCGGTAATGCGGGAGATTTCGCGCAGGGTCAGCGCGGTGCGTTCGTCGCGCAGCAGCGGCAGGCGGGCGCGGGTGCGGTGAAGCTGGTTCAGATCCAGCTCGGCAAAGGTCAGGGCTTCTTCCAGCGCCGGGCCGTGCGCCAGCACCTCACCGTTGGGGTCGTAGACTGCCGCCCCGCCCCAAAAGCTGAGCCCGTCTTCAAACCCCACCCGGTTGGTGTGCACCACAAATGAGGTGAACAGGCTGGCATAAGCGCGGTTGATATGGTCCACCCAGCGGGCTGTATCGATCACCTCACCGGCATTCAACCCGCGGCTGGGCGAGGCCGACATGTGCAGGAAGATATCGGCGCCATCCAGCCAGAGCACATAAGGCGGCGAGGAATGCCAGAAATCTTCGCAGATCAACATGCCCACCCGGCCAAAGCGGGTATCAAAAGCGCGAATCGAATCACCCCAGGCAAAGAAGCGGCCTTCATCAAACAGGCCGTAGGTTGGCAGATAGACCTTGCGGTGCACGTGCACCACCTGCCCGCGGGAGAGGTAGGCCGCGGCGATGTAAAAACGGTTGCGCTGGTCTTCTTCCACAAAACCCACCACCAGATCCAGCTTTTGGCTGGCTTCGAGCAGCGGGCGAAAAACGGGGTCATCGTGATTGGGTTTGTGCGCCACGGCGCTGGCCAGGTCTTGCAAAACATAACCGGTCAACGACAGCTCGGGGAAGATGAGCAGGTCAGCCCCGCCGGCCTGTGCTTCTTTAACCAGCGCCAGATGTTTTTCCAGGTTGGCGGGCACATCTCCCAGCCGGGTGTTAATTTGAGCCATTGCCAGCGATAATTTCATATTTGTTCCTGTCGGTCCGGCTTTGTTTGCGGGTAGTGAAACCGCCGGGCTTTTTTGGAAAAGTGATCTCCACCCCGCTAAACCGGGCGGTTACCCTAATTCTACACCGCGTTGGGCACGGAAGAGCAAAATCAGTCCGCCCAGGCTCAAAAATAGCCCGGCCAGCGCCATCCACGCGCCCGGCCGCAGCCCCAGCCAGCGCAGATCGGGGCCGGCGCGCAGC
>CAZQLE010000126.1:0-11646 GCA_964593905.1 uncultured Anaerolineaceae bacterium
AATGCAGCCAGCAGCAGCAGCGACAATGAAGTCACCTATGATACGGCCAATCCGGTGGTGGCATCGACCAACTTAAAGCCCGTTTACACCGGCAGCGGACCGGGCAGCCTGGTGGTCACCTTTAGCAAAAATGTGGCCGACCCGGCCGGGCACAGCGGTGAAGATGATGTCAGCAATACGGCCAATTATCTGCTGGTGAACAAGGGCGCCGACAGCCTGACAAACACGCTGTCTTGCCGCGGCGGTTTGCTGGGTGATGATTCACAGGCGGCTGTCTCGCAGGTCAATTACAACGGCACCACATTCAAGGCCACCGTCACCCTGGCGGGCCGCCTGCCGGTGGGTTTGTATCGCCTGTTTGTGTGCGGAACGACCTCGATTATCGATCTGGCCGGCAACCCGCTTAACGGCGGGACGGACAGCACCATCGATTTTGAAGTGCGGCGCGCGCGGCCTGCGCCCGCTGAACTGCCTGAAACCGGGTTCCCGGTTGGCGGGGTGATGGAACTGCCTGTGCAGTCGGAAAGCAAAGGTTACACCGTCACGAATCTGGTGCTTGAGATCCCATCTGTGGGCCAAAAAATGACGATTGTGGGTGTGCCGCAAGGCGAAACCAGTTGGGACGTGACCTGGCTGGGCAGCCAGGCTGGCTGGCTGGAGGGCAGCGCCTACCCAACCTGGGCCGGAAACACCGTCATCACCGGCCATGTGTGGGATGCGCAGAACCGCCCAGGCCCCTTTGCGCTGCTGAACCAGCTTAAATATGGCGACCCGTTGCGCATTCATGCCTATGGGCAGGTCTACACCTACGAGGTGCGCGAAAGCCGGCTGGTTTCATCGGATAATGTGGCAGCGGTGATGAAACACGAAGAGCTCGACTGGGTGACCCTGGTGACCTGTGAAGCCTTTAATACAAAAGACTCTACCTATACCTTCCGTCGTGTGGTTCGTGCCGTGCTGGTGGATGTGAAGTAGCCCCGCGGTTGAGACTGCCGGCTGGATAAAAATTTGAACCGTCCTCCCGTCTGCAAGGGAGGGCGGTTTTTGCAGAAAATGGGTGAAAACAGGGTCCGGTATGTGTCTGAGTGCACATGTAATTCGGGTATCTGCAATGATACAATAGGGGACAATCGATTCCGGTAGTTCCGTTGGATGGACATCCGGCTGATGTTTTACACGGTTCCAATATCTGAAAAATTGAATTTAAGGAAAATCTAAATGAAGGTAGTGACGGATGCCGCAGCAAACCTGCCAGCAGAAAAGGCTGCCAGGCTCGGAGTGGAGGTAGCTCCCTTCCAGGTTACATTCCTGGGCAAGACCTACAAAGACGGGATCGATATTCACCCCGAAGACCTGTATCGGATGTACATTGAAAACCCGAACGATTTTGTCTCCACTTCGCAGCCTTCGGTGGGTGATTTTGTAACAGCATATGAGAAATGCGGCAGCGAAGAGGATATTATTTCGGTACATCTGTCCTCCGGTCTAAGTGGCGCATATTCCTCTGCCGCCCATGCGGCTCAAATGGTCTCCAACCGGAGCATCACGGTCATCGATTCGCTCACCGTGGGCCCGGCTCTGGGCTGGATGGTGGAAACCGCCGCGCACGGCATCCAATTAAATTGGAGTAAAGAGCGCATCCTTGCAGCGATGCAGCTTGTGCGCGACAACACCATTACCATGGTGACTTTCAGCGATTTGAAACACCTCATTCACAGCGGGCGGGTCAACCACCTTAAGAGTATCTTTGCCTCCATTTTGAAAATTAAGCCAATCATCGGGATGAACAGCCAGGATGGGCGTTACAGCAATGTGGGCCAGGAAATGACCGTCACCCGCGCGATTCGAAAAATGGTTGGCAAGGTCCATGAGCGCTTTGGCGATCAGAAGCTGCGTGTTCAGTTGATGCACGGCAGCAATTTGCCGGGTGTTGAACAACTGCGTGGAGTGGTGCAGGAGCTGTTGGATGCGAATGAAGACCCGCTGGTGCCGGTGACTCTGGTGCTGGGTGCACATGCCGGCCCCACCGTCATCGGAATTGCGGCTGCTCCGCAGGCGATTTTTGATCAGTTATTTGCATAACCCGTCTTCCGATTTTAAATAACGCCGCCGGTGAGCTTCACCCGGCGGTGTTTTTATGCGCGTCTTGGTCGGATGAAGGGATGTGGTGGGCCGCCCGCCCGCCCGGCGCCTCACAGTGGATGATTTGAGGATTGTTTCGCCGGGCAAGATGCTTATAATGGTTTAAATCTGGTGCCGGTTGAAAAAAACAACCCCATCCCGCTTATTTTTTGAACCCATAGATTGATACGGCAATCCTCCGCTTGAAGTGAAGGCAAGAAGGATCAAGATGAAGATTACACTCTTCGCAGCAGGTTCGCAGGGCGATATTCAGCCCTGTGTCGCTCTGGCTAAAGGGCTGCAACAGGCAGGATTTCAGGTCTGTCTGGCTGCGCCGTCTGACTTTGCAGAGTTTGTTCAAAAACACGGTGTAGACTTTTACCCGCTGCGCGGAGATGTGCGGCAGATTATGGCGAGCGACACCGGGCGCAAGTTTATGGAGACCGGCGGGGCAAACCCGCTTCGATCGATTATTGCGATCCGGAAAATGATTGCCCCGGTGATCTTGCAGATGGCAGAAGATGCCCTGGAGGCCTGCCGCGGCGCGGATGCAATCATTTGCCTGGGTGTTTTCAGCGCTTTTGGGCAGTCCATTGCCGAGGCATTCAATATTCCCATACTGCATGTCGAGCCGACCCCGCTGCTGCCCACCCGGGCCTTTGCGGCGCCGTCCTGGCCCATTCAGAAAGACCTGGGCGGGCTGCACAACCACCTGTCGGGGGTGGCCATGCTTCAGGTCATCTGGCTCTGGTATCTGCCATTTGTTAACGAGTTTAGACGGCGGCTGCGTCTGCCGCAGTATACGGCTGCCCGTTTTCAGCGTACCCTCAGAACTACCCCGATGCTCAGCGCTTACAGCCCGAGCATTATCCCCCATCCGCCAGACTGGCCGGAGAATATCCACGTAACCGGCTATTTTTTTCTCGATGCGCAGACTGTCTGGCAGCCATCCAATGAGCTAAAAGCGTTCCTTGAAGCCGGCAGCCCGCCGGTCTATATTGGCTTTGGCAGCATGGCTGGCCGCAGCCCTGAGAAGGTGGCCGGTCTGGTTCAAGACGCGCTGGCGCAGAGTGGTCAGCGCGGGGTGTTGCTCACCGGGTGGGGCGGAATGCGCCCCGAGTTTCTTTCAGAGCGGGTTTTTGCTCTGGATTCTGCACCCCATAACTGGTTGTTCCCCCGTATGGCGGCCGTGGTGCATCACGGCGGGGCGGGCACCACCGCCGAGGGGCTGCGTGCGGGCGTGCCGTCTGTGATTGTTCCCTTTGTTTTCGATCAGCCGTTCTGGGGTGCACGGGTGAAAGCTCTGGGGGTGGGCCCGCAGCCCATTTTGCAAAAGCGCCTGAGCGCAGAGCGTTTGGCCGGCGCAATTCGGGCTGCTGTGGAAGATACTGAAATGCAAAAGCGCGCCCGTCTGGTGGGTGAAACCATCCGCGCTGAAGACGGCGTGGGCAGTGCGGTCAAAATCGTCCAACGTTATCTGAGATGAACCGCATTGTGTCAGGCCTAAAAGTCGGGTTTCGCAGCGCTGATTTCGCCGCGAAATATCATCATTCCGTTTGACACAGCACCAGGGTGTTATCCAAAGGATTGAGTTTGATGAAAGAAAAAGATGCCTTGCAAACCGTGATTCCTTATCCTCGAAGCCGGCTTTTGATGGTGGATGGCGGTCGCCTGGGACGCCAAAAACATACCATCCACGGCTTGGTGGAGTTCGACATTACCCTGGCGCGTGAAAAGATCCGCCGCTATCGCCAGCAGAGCGGTGAGGCGCTGTCTTTCTCGGTGTTCTTTTTGGCCTGCCTGGGCAAAGCAATTGATCAAGACCCGCAGATGCACGCCTACCGCAACTGGAAAAACCAGTTGATCCTCTTTGACGATGTGGATGTTAACATGTTGTTTGAGGTGGAAGTGGATGGAAAGAAGACCATCCGGCCGCATATTCTCAGGGGGGTGAACCAGCGCAGTCTGCACGAGCTTCAAGAGGAGGTGCAGACCTTCCAGAATGGGCATGAGGAAAGCGGGGAATCCAAATTTATTGAATGGTTTGTGCGGCTGCCTGGATTTATGCGGCGCATGTTTTTATGGGTTCTTTTTAAGAACCCGCAGTTTATCAAAGATTATTACGGCACGGTGCTGGTCTCTTCGGTGGGGATGTTTGGGTCGGGAAGCGGCTGGGGCATTCCGGTGCCCAACCACACCCTGCAGCTTACCCTGGGCGGCATGGGTGAAAAACCCGGTGTGGTCAATCACCGGGTGGAAGTGCGTGAATATTTGAGCATCACCATCAGCTTTGATCATGACGTGGTCGATGGCGCTCCGGCAGCGCGCTTTATGCAGCGGTTAAAAAAGCTGGTCGAAAGCGGCGACGGCCTTGCTTAGCGCGGGCGGGGCTTGCGGGCGCCGGGGTGACGGCTGGAATGACCGCCGCTTCTGCGTTCTGACTGGTTGCCTGAACGGCGGGCATTGCGCTGCGATTCGTCGGACTGTTCTTCGGAGGCCGGGGGCACTACTGGGGCGTAAAAAGTCTGCTGGTAGAAGTCATCCAGCAGCATGGCCAGCAAGCCGGTGTCGTCATCGCTCTCGCTTTCGCTCAGGCTGCGGGCCAGGGGCAGAAAGCGTTTCATGCGCTCGGTTTGCAGGTTGTCGCGGGCGCGCAGGCGCGATTCGAGCAGGGTGATGATACGCTCTGAAACGACCTGTTCCACGGCTTCATCATTGGGCAATAGGCGTTCGCTGATGGTAAAGGAAAACCGCTTGCCGATGCGCAGCAGTTCGGCACGTTCATTGATATTCACCAGGGTGATCGCCGTGCCGCTGGCACCGGCCCGCCCGGTGCGCCCGGCGCGGTGAATGTAGGCCTCGGGGTCTTCGGGCGGCTCATACTGAATGACGTGCGAAAGCTCCGGCAGGTCGATACCGCGCGCGGCAACATCGGTGGCCACCAGAAAGCGCAGTGTGCCCTGGCGAACACGGGTGAGCACCTTTTCGCGCGCCGTCTGAGACAGGTCTGAGGTCAGCAAATCTGCATCATACCCAAAGCGCTGCAAAACAGTGGCCACATAGTCGACATGCACCTTGGTGTTGCAAAAGATCAAAGCCGAAAGCGGGTTCTCCACTTCAAGGATGCGCACCAGGCTGCGGTCTTTATCCATGCCGGGCACGGTGTAGTAAACGTGTTCCGTTTCGGTGACGTGGATGTGCTCGCTGCTGAGGTTGATAAACCCCGGCTGGTTGAGGAATTGGCCGGTGAGGCGCATGACCTGGGGCGGAAAAGTGGCCGAGAACATAAAAGTGCTGATGGGATGTTCGGGTAAATAGGATTTCACCCGGCGCATATCGGGGTAGAAACCCATCGAGAGCATGTGGTCGGCTTCATCAAAGATCAGATACTTCAAGTTCTTAAGCGTCAAAGAGCGGCGCAGCAAATGATCGAGAATCCGGCCCGGTGTGCCGATGACGATATGCGCCCCGGCCTTGAAGGCATCCAGTTGGGCGTGATATCCAACACCCCCGTACACGGCCACCGAGCGCACCCCGGTCGTGCGCCCCAGCAGTTCAGCTTCGTTGGCGACCTGCAAGGCCAGCTCACGGGTTGGCACCAGAATCAGCGCCTGGGTGGTATTTTCGTACGGGTTGACCATTTCGAGCATGGGCAGCAAATAGGCCCCGGTCTTGCCGCTGCCGGTATGCGATTGAATCATCATGTCGCGCTGGGAGAAAATGTAGGGGATGGCCCTGGCCTGAACAGGCAGCAGCTCGTTCCAGCCGGCGAGTGCGACCCCTTCACGTAGTTTTTCGGGTAAATCGGCCAGAGTGGCTTCGGGCAGCTCAACCGGCAGAGTTTGATTTTTGGGATCTTGAGCGTTATTTTCGCCCATCAGTGGATTGGTTTCTTCCATATTGTTTGACTATTCCTGAATATTCGTTTGTTAAAAAGGTTCCTTGTAACTACTGAGCGTGTGGAAAAGGCATCTTCCACCCCTGGCAGGGTAGTTACAATTTCTTTTCTCATTGTAACTGGTTAGGCCTGATATGGATAGAAGGCGTACAAGACCGGTTGAAAATTCCCTGGTTTAGGGCGGTAAAGAGATGCGAGCAGATAGACTGTCTGTGAATTTCCAGGAAATGGCAGCGTTTTCTGTGTAACTTTTGCCGGTGATTGTCGTATGCTAAAGTGGAGATTTTCGGGACCCAGGTCGGCATCCACACCCCCACAGCCTGTTCTTTTGCCGCGCTTCCCGCTTGCGGGCGTGGCCGGCCTGGCTGCCCGGCAGATGGCGGTCTGCGCGGGTAAACCGTGGAATGGGTTACCGGTTCAGCAGTATTCCTGGTTTTACAGGCCGTTCAATGATTGGAGAAAAAATGGCTGATTCTGGAACAAAGGGACTTTACTTTCGATCATTGACAAGAAAGGCGGGGCGGATGATGCTGGTTGGTATTGCCATCTTTTTGGCCTGTATGATCATTTTGTTGATGGCGCTTTTCCTGTGGAGCAGCGGTAAACCGCGCCCCATTTCTGATGAAAATGGAAGACCGCTGGCGGGCAGTATCTCAGAAAAAATTCATGTTAACATCAATGGCGTCGAACAGGGGATGTTCATTCAGAGCAAGAATGTGGGCAATCCGGTGCTGCTTTTTCTGCATGGGGGACCTGGCATGCCGGAGTATTGGCTTACCCAACAATACCCGACGGGCCTTGAAGATTATTTCACCGTCTGCTGGTGGGACCAGCGCGGTGCGGGGCTGTCTTATCAGGCCGGTATTCCACCCGAGACGATGACGGTGGAGCAGATGGTGGCGGATACCCTGGAAGTGACCCATTACCTGCGCCAGCGTTTTGGCAAAGACAAGATCTATCTGCTGGGCCATTCCGGGGGCAGTTTCTTTGGCTTGCTGGCAGCCAGGCAGGCGCCGGAGTTGTATCACGCCTATATCGGGATCGGTCAGATCACCTTCCAGCTTGAATCGGAAAAACTGGCGTACGATTACATGCTGCAGGAGTATAAAAAGAGCGGAAACGAAAAGATGCTTAAGAAGCTCGAGGCGGTTCCACCGCCCACGACGACCGCCCCGCTGTCGGCTGGTTACAAGGCACTGCGTGACGAAGCCATGCACGGCATTGGCATTGGTACGACCCGCAGCATGAAATCGGTCATCACGGGAATCTTTTTTCCGTCCTTTTTAACCCGTGAGTTTACCCTGACCGAAAAGGTCAACCTGTGGCGCGGCAAAGTTTTTTCATCCGGCATTCTGCGCGATCCGATGTTCGCCACAGACCTGACCCGGCAAGTGACAGCCTTGCAGATTCCTGTTTACTTCTTTCACGGCAAGTATGATTACACCTGCTCTTACACGCTGGCCAAAGCGTATTTTGAAGAACTCGAAGCCCCGGTAAAAGGTTTTTACACCTTTGAACAATCGGCCCATACCCCCATCTTCGAAGAACCCCAAAAAGCGCGGGCAATTATGGAGAAAGATGTGCTGACCGGAACAAACGGTCTTGCAGATGTGAAATAATCCGGGCCTTCTGAGCTGCAGAAAGCCCACTCGATCTGTATCCTCCAGAAAAAGAGGTGATGGTGAAACAGTCCATTGTGCATATCGCAATTGTGGTCCGTGATTATGATGAGGCCCTCGATTTTTACATCAACAAATTGAATTTTGTCCTCATTGAAGATACCTATCAGCCCGAACAAGACAAGCGCTGGGTGGTGGTGGCACCGCCAGGCTCGACCGGCGCCACGCTGCTGCTGGCCAGGGCATCCAAACCTGAACAGGAGCCGTTTATCGGCAACCAGGCCGGCGGGCGGGTTTTTCTGTTTCTGAACACAGACGATTTTTGGCGGGACTATCACCGTATGCAGGCGGTGGGGGTTAAATTTGTGCGCGAACCCAAACAGGCCGAATATGGCATGGTCGCGGTGTTTGCAGACCTGTACGGTAATTTGTGGGATCTGCTGCAATTGAACGATGACCATCCCATTTCCCGGCGGACTATGTGATCAGCGGCCGGCCGGCAGCTTTGGATCAAAGCAGGTGTAAAAATATGTGATAAAATGTCAAGGTTTTATCCCATGCCTTGGCGAGAAATATAGTGTAATAACAAGAAAATGCGGGGTTATTTTTCCAGAGGCACGTTATTTTGGCGCTTGAGAGAAAACAACAGGGTCTTATGATTGAACATATAGACATGTATACGATATTTTATTCAATCGTAGCCATCACTTCTGTTCAGGCGTTAATGATATTGATTTATTCATTCATAATCAATGAATATCAGGGGATGCCACACGGTGCAGCAGGCACGATCATCTTCTCAAGCGGTTTTTTATTGGTGCTCACTCGAAACGTGCTTTCTGATTGGGTTAGCATCATTCTTGCCAATACATTCATTATCTCAGGGGTGGTTTTATCTTATATTGCCCTGTGTAAATTTTTGAGTCAACCCATTAATAGGCACTTTGTTTGGCTCCCCATACTGGTCGGTTTTTGCAGCCTGACCCATTTTACTTTCATTGATAACAATATTGCGGTGCGGATATTGATCATTACAGTGACCATTCTTCCTGTATTGGTTGAAAGTGTTAAAGTGCTTGCAAAATCAAATCTCTCAAATTTTATTGCTTCTGCATCCATGATCATCCTGTCTCTTGTTCTTTATGGGGTTGTTCTCATCGTGCGGGCTGTGTACAGTTTTACTGACACGCCTGAAACCATATTCAGCAATACCCCCTTGCAGGTAATGACATATTCCTCGTTACTTGTCACTTCATTGCTTTGGACTGTAGGTTATATGAATTTGCACAGCCAGCGGTTGCAAAGTGACCTGCACTTTTCTGCCAATACCGATGTTTTAACCAGGTTGTTTAACCGCAGGGCGGCGATTAACCGTCTTAATAAAGAGCTTATCTACCAGCAACAGGACCCGAAATACGAGTTTTCACTATTATTAATTGATGTCGATTTGTTTAAAGAAATAAATGACAATGTCGGTCATGACTGCGGTGATAAGGTATTAATTGAAACCTCCAATATTTTTAAAAAATGGATGCAAAAAAAGGATATGTTGTCGCGCTGGGGCGGCGATGAGTTTTTGATTGTTTTACCTGGAACGGGCATTGCTGATGCCTTCAAGCTGGCTGAGCGCCTGAGAAATGATGTGGAGGCTTCGGTATTGAAGTATCATCAACAGTCGATAAAATGGACAATCAGCATTGGGGTTTGTGAATCCGATCTATCCATGGATTTGGACAGCCTGGTTAAGAAAACTGACCACGTCTTGTATCAGTCCAAACTAACCCGCAACAAAACAGTACAAAGCGACAAAGCGTAACTTTTATAATCTGGGTCAAATGCTCGAAACAATACATCCCAGAATAGGATGCCGCCAGTTATTATCAGAAATTCCCGGCACTGCGATGTTACGCGCATTCCAAATAATAAACGCCCTCCTGTTTTGAACTACACCTTTTGTAACCGTATGTTTCCAATTCTAGGTTCAGTTCAGTTTTGGGAGGGCGTTTTTGGGTTTTGGATTGTTAACCTGCAGGAGGAGTGAACCCCTCCATATAGGCTTTGATGGTTGGCATGCCAGACAGCCGTTCGAAAAAGAAGTTGTTGACGATGTTAATCACCTCGGCGCGGGCGGCCTCGGCTTCGGCGGTCAGCTCAGAACCGGCTTCGGGGCGCGCAAGCGCGTCACGCAGGCGGAGTAAGTGATTGACGATTGTGCTTTCCTGGTCACCTTCCAGTGTCTTGATCACGGCCATGATCAAACGGTCGGCGGCGGCGGTCAGTTCTTCTTGCGCGATGGTGGAACCTGAGGAGTAGGCATCGTCGATGGTGCGGATGAGCGACCAGACCTGATAGAGCATGGTGGCCGGTTCATCAAACAATTCGCGCAGGAAGGCGGCCTCTTCATACCGCCCGACCAGGCGGAAGATGTTGTACATGCGTTTGGCGACCTTGCCGTAATTGATATCGCGGGTCAGGTATTTTTGCACCTCATGTTCCAGTTGTTCCACATAGTGGTCGAGCGCGTTGGCCGAAACATGCTGAGCCAGCTTCGAGAAGATCGGCACAGAGCCGGCTTCCAGATAGATTTCTTGAAAATAGGGGTCCAGGTAACCGTCGAGGGGCGTGATGCTGCCATCCGGCGCTTCCCAGGTTGCATCCAGCATATTGCTGGCGTTGGCAAGCTGCTTGCGGATGCGATCGGCCACCACCCAGTCCAGTTTGCACCAGCCGGGGGCGGTTCCGGCGGTTTCCCAGGCCAGGCTGACCGGGCTGCCGTCTGGACGGAAGCCCTCAATTTTTCCGGCGCGGATCTGTTCGGGCTTCCAGGCAATGGGTGTGCCCGCCTTGCAGCGCCGGCCATCGATCACCATTTCTTCGGGAAAGGAGCCGTATTTGACCTCGATTAACTGGTAAGTGGGCCCCTGCAGCGTGTTTAACGCTTTTTCGCGCATGATCTTACCCAGCACCTGGCAGGCTTCTTCGCGCGAGGGGGCCAGAATGTTGACCCGTTCAAAATAGTCACAATCGCCGGGGTATGACTGAATTTTGGACTGGGCGGCGGACCCTGAAAGCGCCAGGGCGGTCTCGACCAGGCCGGGCACATCTTCAAATTCCACCAGCCGGCCCACACGCCGGAAATATTCCAGCTCTTCTTCGTTAAAATCGAGCATACTAATGTTATGCCCGAAAACACCGCTGCGTTTATCCATCGAGATCGTTTCGCCGTCTTTTGTGGCGGCCATGTTGGTCAGCCATTGCAGGGCGTCGGCTTCATCCACCTCCACCCCAAGCCGGCGGGCAGATTCCAGAATTCGGGTAAGTTCAGCTTCAGGTTTTGCATTTGCTGTGGACATTCACACCCTCCTTATTCTTTACATGGCAGCCGGCAATCGGTGTTCAGTTTTGAATCAGAAAATGCCGGAGGATCACATGGGGTTCAGCTTCTTCTCTTTGCGTGACAAAAACAAGATCTCGCGAAAAATCTCGGCCTGGTCCTGGGCATCTCGCAGGGCGTTATGCACCAGCTTTTTTTCTTGCGAAAGATGAGCCGTGATATGTTTAATGGAGGTCTCAGACCATGAAACACCGGTAAGACCCATGTAATAGGCTTTAATATCCAGCGCACTGTGCCCAAAAGGATTGTGGCCCAGATAACGGTGAAAATAATCGTTGATGAAGGTCCAATCGAAAGGCGCGTTGAGGGCCACAAAAACCGGACGCCAGTTCTGGGGGGTTACGCTTTGCACCCAGTCGGCAAAGGCCTGCATGGCAGCCAGGGGCGGACGGCCGTTTTGTTGCAAAGCCTCCAGCGAAAGCCCGCTGATCGCCAGCGCCTCGGGAAGATAATCGGCGCGGTCGGGCTGCAGTTCCATATAAAAATTGGTCGAGAGATCTTCAACCAGGCAGGCGCCAATCGAAAGCATGGCATACTGGCCCGGAATGGGGCCGGCGGTTTCAACATCTACGCAGATATACATTTCATTTTGCATGGAGTTATTATACAGTTTT
>CAZQLE010000127.1:0-11642 GCA_964593905.1 uncultured Anaerolineaceae bacterium
ACACGCGGCGTTGCTGCTTCAGGCTTTCGCCCATTAAGCAATATTCCCTACTGCTGCCACCCGTAGGTGTATGGACCGTGTTTCAGTTCCATTGTGGGGGGCCACCCTCTCAGGTCCCCTACCCGTCATCGCCTTGGTAAGCCGTTACCTTACCAACTAGCTGATGGGACGCAGGCCCCTCCCAAAGCGGATTTCTCCCTTTCTTTATGCCTCTCTAACTAGCATAAGATTATCCGGTATTAGCAGACCTTTCGATCTGTTATCCCCGTCTTTGGGGCAGGTCACCAACGCGTTACTCACCCGTTCGCCACTAACAAACCATTGCTGATTTGTCCGTTCGACTTGCATGTATTAGGCACGCCGCCAGCGTTCATCCTGAGCCAGGATCAAACTCTCCGCTGTATTTTTTTATCATCCTCTCGGATGCTTCAATCTTACTTTACGGATTTACTCGTATATAATCGACGGTTGCTCACTTTCTGTCACTCTTCAATTGTTAAGGTTCCGCTTCTTTACACCACTCGATAAAAAATCCCGATGTCTTTAGTTGGCTACATCGGCATTCTTCGCGGTGATGCGGTGAAGTCTTCAGTTGTTTCCGTCTGTCAGGTTTCCCCGGCGAGACGACCGTGCTGCTTGCGAGGGTTTTATTTTAGATCATCTCCTCGATTTTGTCAAGGGTTATTTTTGAGAGATTTTCGATTTCTTTCAAACTCGTTTCTCTCGATCTTTCCTCGCACTCAGTGCGGTATTTGCTTTTTAGTGATCTGCTGTTCTTGCTGCGAGATCTTTTTTGTTGGGTCAAGCGGGCTGAATTATATGCATTTTAAAGATCATGTCAAGGGATTTGGTGTATATTCATGAGAATTCGTTTTCTCTCTTGACTCTCCCCTAACTGGAGGGTGTATCCTCTTGTTGAAAGCGCTTTCTGAGGTGTGTCATGTATAAAATTGGTGAGTTTTCACTGCTCAGCCGGGTCCCCGTTAAGACCCTGCGCTACTACGATGAACTCGGGCTGCTCAAGCCCATTCAGGTCGATGCCTTCACTGGCTATCGCTATTATGCCGCCGCGCAGCTCACCCGGCTGAACCGCATTCTGGCCTTGAAGGACCTCGGTCTGTCGCTGCAGCAAATCACCAGTCTGTTGTCTGAGTCGCTCTCGGCAGATCAGATCCGCGGTATGCTGCTGCGAAAACAGGTCGAACTGGCCGAACATATCGAAGAAGAGCGCACCCGTCTGCTGCGGGTTGAAGCCCGACTGCAACAAATTGAACAGGAGTCAAAAATGTCTGCCTACGAATGTGTGATTAAAACCGTTCCCTCGCTGCGTGTGGCCAGCCGCCGCGGCATTTGCCCTGCTTATGCCATCCAGGATGCGCTGTGGGAAGTATTGATGACCGAGCTGGACCAGGTGGGTGTGCGGCCGCAAGGACCGTGCTTTACCCTGGATCATGGCGAGGAATATCGCGAACAGGATGTGGATCTGGAAGTATGCCAGCCTATCGATTCAGCCCTGCCCATCGGCCCACTCTTTCCGGGCAGCCTTTCCAGCGTACACGATCTCCCCGCAGTAGAGACCATGGCCAGCACCGTTCACCACGGACCTTTTAACACCCTGAGCCTGGCCTACCCAGAGCTGCTGCACTGGATCAACGAAAACGGCTACACCATCACCGGCCCAGGCCGTGAGATCTACATCTACAGCGGCGATGGCTCGGTACGTCAGGATGACCCAAGCTATGTAAGTGAGATCCAGTTCCCGGTGGCTGTGGCAAAGAAAAGCTAACCTGTTTTGCACCCATCCATGCGCCCCAGAGAAAGCGAGCAAATGTACATGTTTCTCGCACGCTCCGGGGCGCAAACCGTTTCAGCGCCACTCCACTCCTTGACACTCCCCCGGGCGGGATATATGATGATTAAAGTCAAATATGCAATGCCAATCTCAGATCATAAACCCAACCTCAGGAGGAAATCCATGCTTTATCAATTGCTCGAAAAACTTGACTCTGTGCTCCATTTTCAGCGCGCTTCGGCCCATTGCGACATTCCCTGCGGAATTTATGACCCGCACCAGGCCCAGGTGGCCGTTTTGACTGTCATCCGTATGATCGACATGATGACCGACCTGGAAGCGCAAAGCCCCGAAGCAAAGAAGATCGATTATCACAACAGCATCACCCGCTATATTGCCATCAAAGAAGAACATGCCGAACTCTGCAAGCGCGAAGTGCGGGTAATTTTTGGCGATTACTTCAAAAAAGAGCACGTTGAAAAATATCCCGAGCTGCCCGAACTCACCCACAAAATCTTCCAGTTTGGTTCCAAGGTGCGCCAGAGCGCTTCGCGCGAGAACGCATTGCAATTGCTGAACCTGGTCAACCGTTTTGCCGAAATCTACTGGGAGACCAAGGGCATCGCCACCAAGCGGGTTAAAGCGCCTTACAAGCCCAACGAAGAAATCACTTACCCGATTCTGTAAACGATGTTTCGGCTGATCAAAGTAAAAGGTGAAAGTATGCAGCCGCGCTATCAGCCGGGTGATTATGTATTGATCTGCCACGCATCATGCTGCCTTTCGGCGCTCAAACCCGGCGATAGTGTGGTGTTTGAACACCCGCCCTACGGTGTGTTGATTAAGCAGGTCGCGACGTTTGATGCCGCCGCCGGCGAAATCACTGTGACCGGTTTACACCCCGCGAGTATCGACAGCCGCCAGTTTGGCAGTGTGCCCACCCGGAACCTGCTCGGCAAGGTGGTGATCCACGTGCCCCACAACTAACCTTGCGCAAGCTGCGCAAATTCACCGCCGTTTCTGCTCAATTTTTCGCAACCTTTTTTGACGCACCGCGTATATTTTCTAGATGAAAGGAGTTTGAAAAAAATGAAACGGCTAAATCGAAGCTTAAAAGAACGAATGGTTGGCGGTGTTTGTGGCGGCCTGGCAGAATATTTCAATATCGATCCCACCCTGGTTCGCCTGGCGTTTGTTGCCCTGGCACTGCTGGGCGGCAATGGTGTTCTGATCTACCTGGTGATGCTCATTCTGGTGCCCAACGAGCCAGAGGCCAGCTCAGCGGTGGTGGATGCCGAGCCGGTCAAACCCAATGACGACCCCAACATCTAACGGGTGTTGCAAGACCATTTCGAGGCTGCTCAGTTTTTGAGCAGCCTCTTCTTTTACGCTTCACAAATTCTCGGCGCCTTTGCCATAGTGTTGATTTTGCAAGCCCTTCGGCCTATACTGTGAATCCAAACTACTGTGTTTTTTTGCCTCAAAAAAACACGGTCAGCGCGCAAAAATACCCAAATTCATAACCGGTGGGTCAACTTTTGGGAGAAAAAATGTTGACACAGGGTGAAATGGCTGGCAATATCAAAGAGTGGATGCAGTTCTGGGCCAACCAGTTGCAGGCCGGTGTTTTGTTTCTGCGCCCAGACAATCAGTCAATTGAGTTTATCAACAACGCAGCCTTTCAGTTGTTGGATATCGACCCCCAGTCTCATTTTCAAGTTGAATTATTGCTGCAAGAAACCCTGGAAGAAGTGTTCTTTCACTTCCATCAGCATCCCACCGCAGCCGAATGGCTGTCAAAAATCAAGCTAACCCTGTCTTCGCGCAAAATTCGCGCGTTTTCTTTACACGCGTTTCCCACTCAGCTCGACACCCTCAAAACCATCACGCTGCTCATTCAACCGGCGTTGCCCTTTCTTGAAGATCACAGCGCCGAAACAGAAACCGCCATACTGCATGAGTTGATTGAACATACCCCCAATGCACTGGTGGTAATTGACCCCGATGGCAAGGTGTTCTTCTGGAATTCAGCCGCCGAACATCTGACCGGCATTCCACGCAGCACAATTCTCAACCAGCCCGCGGCCGTGCTCCCCCCGCCATTTAACAGCGCCATTGACAACGCAAATATCACCGGGCCGCCGCAGGGTGTCACCTGGTTCACCTGGGATTTAAATAACCGCACCTGGCACGCGGGCTGCCTTTCAAGTTCTCAACCAACCACAAACCAGGAGTTGCAACAGGTTAACGAACAACTCTGGCGGCTGGTGACAGAGCTGGAACAGCGCAACCGGGAAGTGAACGAGTTAAACCAGCTCAGCGATATGCTGCAAAGCTGTCTGGATATGACCGATGCCGCCGAGGTGATCTCAAGGGTCATTCCACGCTTGATGGAGGGCTGCTCAGGGGCCTTGTATATTGCCAATGAAAGCGGGTCTCAGGTTGCGCTGGCAGTCAACTGGGGAGATCTGGCGGTTGGGGCCGATACACTGGCGCTGGAAGATTGCTGGGGGCTGCGCCGGATGCAGATCCATAGCATCCCCGCGGGCGAAAGCCGCCTGCACTGCGTTCATATTCCCGAAGGCGAGACCTGTGCACATTTCTGTGCGCCGCTGGTGGTGCAGGGAAAAATCATCGGGCTGCTCTCCATCAGCGACCCCACCAGCGCCGCCCGCAAACCGGCCCGGCAGCGCTTAATCGAAACGCTGGCCGGGCAAATGGCGCTGGCGCTCTCCAATTTGCGGCTGCGCGAAGGGCTGCACCACCAGGCCATCCACGATTCGCTCACCGGTTTATACAACCGCAACTACATGGAAGAAAGTTTTACCCGCGAACTACGCCGCGCTGCACGACACGCCTATGGGCTGGCCGTATTAATGATCTGCATCGACCAGTTTGGCGAAATGAACAATCTGCTTGGCCGCGAGACCGGAGATGTGTTGTTAATTGAATTGGCCCAGTTCCTCAATGCCAACATCCGCGGCTCAGATATTGCCTGCCGCTTTAGCGGCACCGAATTTGTGCTGGTCTTACCGCTGGTTCACTCCGAAGACGCACATAAGCGCGCCACAGATCTATGTCTCGATTTTCGCCGCCAGGTCAGCTTCTCACAGATACCGGCATTTAATGATCTGACCCTCTCGATTGGAATAGCGGTTTACCCCAATCACGGCTCCGGGGTCGATACCCTGCTCAGCGCCGCCGATGAAGCCATGCGCCGCGCGCACAATGAGTGTGGCAATAAAATTTACACTGCCGCCTGAGAAGGAAGGGCAAACCGCCCCGCTCTGTTTTGTTAAGCTTTTTTACTTCTCAAATTCCACTTGCCATTCGGGTCCGTAATCAATGTTATAGCGTTTACAGAAGCTGCCCTGGCTGATGGCAACCGCCACTTTCATAATCTCATTGTTATAAATGATCACATCCCCTTTTGGGGCATAGCCAAAAGATTTATGAAACAGCACCTTCTGAGAAAAGACCACCGCCCCCGCATGGCGAATGGTCAGGTTAAGCTGGTCGCCATAGGCAAAGCCGGCCTGGGCAAACAACGCCAGCGGGATATTGGTCCACACATTGCCAAAATTTGGATCGCCGATCTCAAAAATACCTTTGACCCTGCCGCCTTCCAACAGCGGCTCTTGCATGGGCAGGGTGACGATCTCATCCGGCGAATACGCAGGGCCGACCTGCTCATAAGAGATGACCCCACTGGCTAGCCGCGCGGCACAGTAGCCAAACAGGTCGCGCCCATGAAACACACTGACATCTTCGGTGCCCTTGCCGCGCAGCCGGTTAACCGTCTGGTCAATCTCGCGCACCTCGCCAATGCCCACCCACGTTTTCACATGCGTCAGGCTGCCGTTATCAGGCGTCACCACAAAAAAACCATCCACCGTCCGGGCCACACAGGCCCGCCGCGGCGTGCCCACGCCGGGGTCGACCACCGAGACGAAGATGGTGCCTTCGGGCCAGAAGCGCATGGATTGAAACAACCGGTAAGATGCACTCCAGATATCATATTGCGGGATCTCATGTGTACCGTCGATGATCTCCAGTTCGCGGTCAACGTTCTTGACCACGCCATACATGGCACACACGGCCCCCTCTTTGTAGGTGAAATCGGTCTGGAATACCAGGATGGGTTTCATATTCGTTCGACTCCTAGAGAAATGGATTATAAAAACGGCTGTGGTTAATAAAGACCGACACGCACACCGTGCCGGCAAAAATCAAGGCCGAGATGCCAATGGCGAAAAAATCCTGCCGGTTCAATTTTCGCGCGGTATACCAGGTGCGCGTTTTGCTCTTGGAAAAACCGCGCAGGTCCATGGCGTTGCTGATCAGCTCAATCCGGTCGAGGGTGGAGAAGATGAGCGGAATGACAATCATCAGCGCATTTTTAAAACGGTCGGTGAAGCGCGCCTTGTGCGAAAGGTCCAGCCCGCGCGCCTGCTGCGCCAGGCTGATATCGCGATAATCGCGCTGAATATCAGGGAAATAGCGCAAAGTCAGCGCCACCGCAAAGGCAGCCTTGTAATTAACCCCCACCCCGTTCAACGAAGAGGCAAATTCGCTCGGGTTGGTGGTGAGCAGAAAGATGATCCCCAGTGGGATCACCGAGGCATACTTAAACAACTTGGTCACCTGGTAGAAGATCTGTTCCCAGGTCAGGCCGTAAGCGCCATACAGTTTAACGATCTCATGCCGGGTGCCGTAGATCTTCACCCCTTCTTCGGGTGAAAAGAAGAAAGAGATGACCGCATTGGTGAGCACAAAGATCAATACATAGATCACCATCAGGCGGATCTGCGAAAAAGTGATGCGTGAAATTCGCAAAACCAGTAAAGAAAAGGCCATCACAGCCAGAATCACACGGATATCATAGGTAAACATCACCGCAAAGGTCAGCAACAAAAAGCAGATCAGCTTGGTCAGCCCCGAAAGCCGATGAATGGGGGTGTCGAGCTGGTTATAAGAGAACAACTTCATCTTCATGTTCATGTGTTTCTGCACCCCCTTTCAAAGTCAATAAACCCCTGCACAAAGGCCGTGCCATCTTCAATTCCGGCCATGTGGGCCAGGCTGAACAGCGAGGTCTCTTTCAGGTTGGCCTCTTCAATGACCTGTGCATGGGTCAACACAACCGAGGCGGCGGTGTCGGCAATCTTCCGCCCGCCGGCCAGCACAATGGCGCGCGGGGTATATTCAAGCATGAGGTGCATATCATGGGTGATGAGGATGATGGTCACCCCCAGGCGGTTAATCTCCAGCAGAAACTCCATGATCTCGGTGTAGTGGCGGTAATCTTGCCCGGCGGTGGGTTCATCGAGGATCAGAATTTTGGGATCCAGCACCAGAATGGAGGCGATGGTCACACGCTTTTTCTGTCCGTAGCTCAGCGCCGAAATCGGCCAGTCGATAAAAGGCGCCAGGCCGCAAATGGCAAGCACTTTTTCCACCCGCGCTGCGATCTGCGCTTCGGGCACATTGCGCAGCCGCAGCCCCAGCGCCACCTCATCCAAGATCATGGCTTTCGAGATCATCTGATTGGGGTTCTGCATCACCACCCCGATGATTTCAGCCCGTTCTTTGATGGTCTTATCGCGGATATCTTCCCCTTTATAGTAGATGACCCCTTTATCTTCTTTTTCAAAACCGCACAGCAGTTTCGAAAGGGTCGATTTTCCTGCGCCATTCTTGCCGACAATCGAAACCATCTCTCCTTCACAAATATCAAAGTTGATATCCTCCAAAATGGGGCGCAGGCCGTCATAAGAAAACGAGACATGCTCCATCTTCAAGACCGAAGGGTTGGCGTTCTGACGATGATCGCGTTGAATGCTGCCATACCAGATTTGCAGCGCCGCACGCGAAAATTCGGTTTTTAACGTGGTGATATGCCCCGGCCGCATTTCAGGGGTCACCTTCACCCCGGCATATTTCAGCGCAGTGACATACAGCGGCTCGCGAATGCCGTTTTCGATCAACACCTGTGATGAAACCAGTTCGTCGGCGCTCAAATCGGCAATAATCCGGCCGTCGTTGATGACAATCACCCGGTCGATAGCACGGTGCAGCACATCTTCAAGGCGGTGTTCGATGATGAGGATTGTCTTTTGAGATTTTTTGTGGATCTCATCGATAATCTCAATGGCGGTCTTTCCGGTGGCGGGGTCCAGGTTGGCCAGTGGTTCATCAAAGAGCAAAATATCCACATCATCAATTAACACCCCGGCCAGCGAAGTGCGCTGTTTTTGACCACCCGAAAGTTCAAACGGCGAAGAAGTCAACCAGTTGTGCATATCCACAATCTCGGCCACTCTTTGCACCCGCTCGCGCATCTCGCCCTGCGGAATATTGTCATTTTCGAGCGCAAAGGCGATATCCTCCCCCACGGTCAGCCCCACAAACTGCCCGTCGGCATCCTGCAGCACTGTGCCGACGGTCTTGGATAAATTGAAGATATCCTGCTGGCGGGTCTCAACCCCTTTTATCTTCAGGCTGCCGGTAATTTCTCCCTTATAAGAAAAAGGGATCAACCCGTTTAAACAGTGCCCAAGGGTGCTTTTTCCGCTGCCGCTGGGACCCACAATGAGGATTTTTTCACCGGGGTAAATCTTAAGGTTGATCTGGTGCAGGGTGGGTTCAGCCTGGCTGAAATATTGGAAAGAAAAATCTGAAAATTCGATGATGGCTTGTTTATCCATAAACAGTGGGTTCCGTTCAGTGGGCTGCCGCGCACGCATCTTGAGCAGAGAAAAAACCGCAGCACAGAATGGCCGCCGGTTGGCCGGTAAAATGGTTTGAAAAAGCTCAGACCCGATACAACCTGTGCGTCTGAGCTTTTTTCAAACAGAGCGTAGAAAAAGCAAATCTTTTAATTTCTCAGACCCATGACCGGCGCCCCGGTCAGGCCGCTGCCAGATTTTACTTCTTGCTTAAGGAACCCTTCTTGGTGCGGGTGGCAGCGTAGGCCAACAGCAGCAGGGTGCCGATGACGCCGGCGCTGATGGCATTCATCACCGCGGCAATTGCGCCCTGGGTAAAGACCAGGTTGGCCGGTTCGCTGTAGATGACAATATCGAGCACAGGGGCCACCACCAGCCAGGCAATGGCATTGCCGATGATCTGGATCACGTTGAAGGTGACAATGTCTTTGCCCTTAAATTCGCCTTCTTCAACTTTGGTGCGTTTGTAACTAAAGCCAAAAATCAGGCCCGAAATACCGCTGGCGATCACCCAGCTCCACCAGGGAGAACCATACTGTACGGCATCGCTGAGCGCATGACCGATGAAGGCGATCAACGCGCCCGCAATGGGGCCAAACAGGGCGGCAAAGAACGCGCTCAAACCATAGGCGGTCTGAAAGCTGGTCTCGGGCACCGGAGATGGAACTTTAACATACATAAACAACAGCATGAAAATGGCAGCCCCCAGCCCGGTGGCTACGATCGTACGGGTATTGATTTTGAAATAATCCTGCATCTTGTCTCTCCTTGTGAATGAATTAAATATGGATAGAAAGATCATTATGATCCGGCGACACTGCGCCCCGAATCTTTAACACCGCCCGACCTGCATAAGGTTTATTTACAAAAACAATCCTTATTTTCAATCAAAGTATAGTCTAGCCACAGGGCAGCGTCAACCAGGGTTTAAATTTTTCAGGGCTATTCCGCAGTTTTCGTGGTTTTCGCCGCCGGGGGGCCGGGGGCAGATATATCCGCCACATCTGTAACCTCTGCGCAAGAGATGCATCTAACTGGCATGACTTCTTTCTGGATCCTGCTCCTGGCGTTGGCCCTATATGGCGCACTACACTCACTGTTGGCGGCCCATTCGGTAAAATCTGCCGCCGAACGCGGCTTTGGCACGGGCGTAAAGCGCTGGTACCGGCTGGCCTATAACCTGGTGGCCGGGGTAACCCTGCTGCCGGTGCTGGCCCTGGTCGCTTTGCTGCCCGACCGCTCGTTGTGGGCCATTCCCATGCCGTGGGTGCTGCTGACCCTGGCTGTGCAGGCTGCCGCCGGGCTGGGCATGTTGTTCGGTCTGCGCCAGACCGGCACCGGTGAGTTTTTGGGGTTGGAACAGGTGCGCCAACCTGCTGCCCCGGCGGCACCCCCCGCGCTGAACACCGGCGGTTTATACCGCTATATGCGCCACCCCATTTACACCGCCAGTATGCTCATCCTCTGGCTGCTGCCGGTGATGACGCTGAACCTGCTGGCGTTGAATATCGGTATCACCCTTTATTTCATCGTCGGAAGCATCTTTGAAGAGCGCAAACTGCTTAAAGAGTTTGGCCCGGCCTATGCCGATTACCGCCGCCACACGCCGATGTTTGTGCCAAAATTCTGGTAAGATTCTGCCGCAACTTTTTGATCCGTCAATTTTACAAATCCCCCTATAATTAAACCATCCTCGTTCTCACCGCAGGGGGCAACTTTGCCGCTGCTCTGGCTGTCGCTCATCTTTCTTGCCGGCATCACCCTGGCCGCCGGGTGGACACCCTCGCCCGCCGTTTTTGCGGCTGCGGGGCTGACGGCCGTGCTGGCCGCGGCAGCCGAAGCGCGTTTTGCCCGCCGTTGGGAACGCTATAAAGCCCTGCGCCGCAGCCTGCCGCTGCCGATCTTTACCCTCCTGGCGGCTTTTCTGGCCGGGGCATTGGCCGCCCGTCTGGCCGTTCCGACTCCTTCTCAAAACCGCATCGAATATTACAATGACCACGGCCAGGTGCGCGTGGAAGGCTGGGTCTGCGCCGCACCGCAGCGCAAGACCAGCGCCGTGCATGTAAAGTTATGCGCCGAACAGGTGCATGTTAAAGATGAATGGCGGCCGGTCAGCGGCGGTGTGCTGCTGCTCACCCCGCCCGGGTCTGTCTGGCGCTACGGCGACCGGCTGCAAGCCGATGGTGATCTGACCACCCCGCCCGTTCTGGAAGCCTTTGACTACCGCGCCTATCTGGCCCGCCAGGGCATCACCGCGCGCATGTCATACCCCTACCTGAAAAATCTACCCGGTTCAGCGGGCAGCGCCTTGCTGCGCGGGTTGGAGCAGATTCGCAGCCGCGCCAACGATCTGCTGTTTCAGCTTTATCCTCAGCCCGAAGCCAGCCTGATGGCGGGCATTTTGCTGGGGCTTGAAGATGATATTCCGCCCGAAGTGCAAGATGCCTTCCGCCGCACCGGCACGTCGCACATCATCGCCATCAGCGGGTTTAACATCACCATTCTGGCCTCGCTGCTCACCTGGTTTGCGGTGCGGCTCATCCGCCGGGTCTGGTCGCCGCTGCTGGCCGCCGGGCTTATTGCAGCCTATGCCCTGTTGGTGGGCGCCGAACCGCCGGTGGTGCGCGCCGCCATCATGGGTGCGGTGGCACTGCTGGGCGGGGTGCTCGGCCGGCGCGGGTCAGGCATGACCAGTCTGGCCTTTACCGCGGCCGTTATGGCGTTGTTTCACCCTCCAATTGTGGCTGAAATCAGCTTTCAGCTTTCGTTTGCTGCTTCGGCCGGGTTGGCGCTGCTGGCCGACCCGCTGGCAAAACAACTGGCCCGCCAGGTAGAACGGCTGCCACAGGGCTGGCTGCGCAGCGCCAGCGCGCTGGTGGGTGAGAGCCTGCTGATCACCCTGATCGCACAGCTTGCCACCCTGCCGGTCATCGCCGGCAACTTTGGGCGCATCTCACTCAGCGCCTTGCTGGCCAACCCGCTCATCCTGCCGCCCCAGCCGGCGGTAATGGTGCTGGGCGGGGCCAGCCTGCTGGCCGCTTTTATGGCCCCGCCGCTGGGCAAACTGCTGGCGGCGCTGGTCTGGCCGCTGCCGGCTTACACCATCCGCGCCGTCGAGTGGC
>CAZQLE010000128.1:0-11625 GCA_964593905.1 uncultured Anaerolineaceae bacterium
CGCCCACCGTCTTTGGGCCCGGTCTGGGGTACGCCATTACAACCGTGCCGGTCGCACCGCCGCTGCCCACCGCCACCCCGCCGACGGGCCAAAATGGGCTGATTCAATATCAAAACCCGGCCCTCGGGCTGCAACTGGAGTATCCGGGCAGCTATCAAGCGCCTGAAAATGCCGGTTGCGAGTTGCAGGCGCGGATCGATGAAAACGGCGGGGGCCTGGTGCAGGTTGGGCGCCGCACCAGCATCACGGTCCGGCCAGTGGAGCAAGAGCTGACGCTGGCCAATGTTGCTGCGCAGCTTCGCCAGGAGCTGGAACTGCGCGCGTTTGAAATCACCGCCGAAACCGGCGTGCAGGTGGCGGGTGTGGATGCAATTCAATTTGATTATCGTTTTGGGGGAACCAACCGGTTTGGCCGCGCAACGCTGCTGCTGGCCAACCAACGCCAGTACAGCTTAACCCTGGTGGCCGGTGATTTTTGCCCCGCAGAAGGCAGCATTCTCAATACCTTCACGCTGCTTTCTCCGGCAAAGTAGCCGCTGATTCTGTTTATAACGCAGATTGCTTTAAAATCAGGCGAGTTTGCGGCGGCCAGAGAAAACCCGCCCCCGCAGCGGTCACCAGCACATCTTCTTCCAGACCAATATAGCCATAGCCCGGCACAGCCAGGCCGGGTTCCACCGTAAAGACCTGGTTCGATTCCAGCAGCCGATACGGCAGATCGCCATAACGCTCCCAGCGTGCGCTCAGGCTGGCCCCGCCGTCATGCGCCAGGCGGCCCAACTGGTGCCCGGTGGAATACTGATAACCAGGGTACCCGGCGCCCGTAACCGTATTTCGCGCCGCCTCATCCACCTCATAAGCCGCGATGCCGGGCCGCATGATCTTGACGGCGTTCTTCACCGCGTCACGCACCGTATCAAAACCGCGCTGCACCTCAACCGGAGCAGCGGTCTCACCCGGCCGCAAAAAATACACCACGCGCTGCATATCGGAACAATAACCGTCTTTCTTCACCCCAAAATCAAAATGGACGATGTGACCGGGTTCGACCACCAGATCGGTCGGCCCGCTGTGCCCCACAGGCGATTCGGGGCCGGTATTGACCGCCGGGCAGCTTTCGTACGTCCAGGCGGCCTCAAGCCCCCGCGCCGCCAGCTCGTCATGCATAAAGTCGCTAATCTGTCTTTCGCTCATTCCAACCTGCATCCAGGCGATGGTTTTATCAAAAATATCTGCGGTCTCTGCCACGGCCGCACGAATGCGGCGAATTTCTTCACGCGATTTTCGCCCCCGCAGCGTCGAAACCACCGGGCCAGATTCAACCAGCCGGTCTACAAACGGGGTGTCTTTTAAATAATCCAACAACAGCCGGTGCAGGCCGTGTGACAGGCCGTCGGCGTGAGGATCGTGCAGCGATGTATTAATCGCGATCTGCTGCGGGTCTATCCGCGCAAGCGTCTCAACCAGCAGCGGCTGGATCGATTCATCATAAAACAGAACCTGGTCATAGGCCCCGCTGCGGCGGGCAATCTCGGCTTCGTAGCGGCCGAGAATGGCAATTCGTTCGCCGCTGCGGGTGAACAAAAATGCGCTCATCCAGGTCAGATCACCCTCGCCAAAAATCAACGGCAAAACCGGGTCGCGGCTGCAAGACGTTTCGCGCACCAGCGTTAACCAGGCATCCAGCCCGGTTTTCTTAAGCACCCGCACCGCCTGCTGGCTTTTTTCATGGACGAGGTTATTCATAGCGCACCTTTAGAAAATAAGATTAGTGGGTAGACTTCCAACTCGTCTGAGGGCCGGTTTTGCCCGCCATTCGTACAACAGCCAAACCGCGCGGGGCGTGAAGAATCTCTACGCAAGTGAACCGTGACACGTTTTACAATCATTTCCTTGCATTTTTGGGAGCCCGGCAACAAGACCCACAGCTTACCAGATCACCAGAAACCTTTATAATAAAAAGAACAGGAAAGAACTTCAGGCGCCCCGGCAAACACAACTGGCATTGTTCATGCATCCATGCAATCACCAGGAATGTTTTGACTCCGGCGCCCCGACGACTTTGGCCAAAACGTTTTCGAAAAAACACTGAAAAGCACCGGCCACTTTTTTTCATTGTAATGCCAGGAGAGCCTATTGTGAAGACAAATCGACTGCTCCGTCAGATCACCGGGTCACCCATTCACAGCATCGCCGATCAGGTGCGTCTGCTGCAAAGCCGGGGCGTTCCTGTGGTTGCCCTGCAAACCGGAGACCCGGATTTTGCCACCCCCGAGCCGATTATTCGCTCGGCCCATCAGGCCATGCTGGATGGGCTGACCCACTACGCCGACAGCCGCGGTTTGCCCGGCTTGCGCGCCGCCATCAGCGCAAAGCTGGCCGGTTTTAACGGGCTGAATTATGACCCGATCAGCGAAGTGCTGGTCACTTGCAGCGGCAGTCATGCTTGTCTGTGCGCGTTGCATGCCGTTTGCGATCCGGGTGACGAAGTCTTAATCCCCGATCCATGCTGGCCGGTATATGAAAACATCCTCAAAATCAACGGGTGCTGCCCGGTATATGTCCCCGGCAAGCCCGAAAACGGGTTTTTCCCCACCATTGAAGATTTCGAGAAATCGATCACCGAAAAAACAGCGGCAATTCTGATTAACACCCCCAACAACCCCACCGGAATGATTGCCTCGCAAGAATATCTGCAAGCGGTGGTCGATTTTGCCTGCCGCCACGATTTATACATCCTGTCGGATGAAGTGTATGAATCGATCATTTTCTCGGGTTTGCGCCACATCTCACTGGCCAGCCTGCCCGGTGCGTGGGAACGCACCTTTGTGATGAACAGCTTTTCCAAGACCTATGCCATGACCGGCTGGCGCATTGGCTATCTTGCCGGACCGACCGAACTGATTCAAGAAGCGCACAAAGTCTGTCAGACCGGCCTGACCAACATTGCCCCGTTCATTCAGGTGGCTGCGCAAACCGCGCTCACCGATCTTGAAGTGCCCGGTTATGTCGACCGGATGATCGCTGCTTATGACCGCCGCCGCAAACTGGCAATGGATATTCTCAACAGCCAGTCTGACCCCATCATCCAGGCCGCCGATCCGCAGGGAGCTTTCTATCTATTTCTGGATCTCTCGCGCCTGGGGCAAACCACCGACATATTGGCCGCGCGCCTGCTGGAAGAAGAGCAGGTGGCCGTCATCCCCGGCGGCGCCTTTGGGCCTTACAGCAAAAACTATATTCGCATTACCATCGCCGCCGCCGACGCCGAAATTGAAACCGGGCTCACCCGCCTTGTGCGCTGGGCCACCCGACAAATGGAGACCATCCCCGCCAGTTGAAGCGCAGCGGGGTTGTCGGGCACTTGAAAATTGCCGGAACCGGGGGAAGATTGTACAATAAGTCCGGTGAAGGTGATCTACCAGGAGGAATGGATGGAGTTAAAAAGCGTTAAAATTGAAAAACCGGAAGAAGTTAATTTCATTCTCGGCCAATCGCATTTCATCAAGACCGTCGAAGATATTCATGAAGTGTTGATCAACACCGTGCCGGGGATTAAGTTTGGTCTGGCCTTTTGCGAGGCCTCGGGGCCGTGTCTCATCCGCTGCAGCGGCACCGACCCCGAAATGATTGCCCTGGCGCAAAAAAATGCGCTTGCCATCTCTGCCGGGCATACCTTCATTCTGTTTCTCACCCCCGGTTACTATCCGATCAACATTTTGAACGGAATTAAGAACGTCCCCGAAGTTTGCAACATCTTTACCGCCACGGCCAACCCTGCCACCGTAATTCTGGCCGAAGTGGACGGCGGACGGGGCATTTTGGGCGTGGTGGATGGAGAAATGCCCCGGGGCATCGAAGAAGAAAAAGATGTCACCTGGAGAAAAAATTTCCTGCGCATGATCGGTTACAAGTTCTAACCCCGGCGCCGGCCAGGCAGAGATCATCCTTCTGCTCACTTGGTCTGCGCTATGATGGAAGAGGAGAAATTAATGAAGCGACTGCTGCCCGTCATCCTGATTGTTGTACTGCTTGCAAGCTGCGCCCCAACGCCCATGTCCGACGCGGATATGGCCACCCGTGTGGCCCAGATCTTAACCACCCAGCCCACTGCCACCGAAAACCCGTTAATCTCCGCTGCAACCGGAACTGCCGCAGCGGTGGAAACCCTGGCAGCCATCCCTACGACGGCGGTTCCTACAGAGACCCCCACGCAAGAGCCGCCCACCGCCACAGCCACCGAGGCGGCCACAGCCACCCCCTCGCCCGAGCCCACCGCTGAAGGCACCCCCACCGCGGGCCTGCCCACGCTGGCGCTCACCCCGCTCAGCGGCGGGGGCACTGCGGCTGTCGGTGTAACCCCGGCCGGCACCGCGAAAATTCCGATTACGCCGCTGGCAGCCACCCCGGCAGCCAGCTTTACCCCGCCGGCCAATGACCCGCTCACCCGGCTGGGGGCGCCCACCGCTTCAGACGAGATGAACAGCGGCGTGGAATGGACCTGGCCAACCGGCACAGACCCGGCCGGTTTTACCAGCGTGGAATTCAAAGAAGGTTCGATGCTGCTAACCGGGTTGAAGAAGGATGAAGGCGGCTGGCGGCTTTCGGCCCGGCGCAGTCTGAGTGATTTCTATATTGAAATGGCCGCCCGCATGGAAAAATGCACCGTCAATGATCGCTTTGGCATCATCTTCCGCGTGCCCAACCAGAGCAAAGCCAATCAGGGCTATCTGTTTGGCGTTACCTGCGACGGCAAATATTACCTGCGCAAATGGGATGGCGAAGCCCAGCCCAAGGGCCTGAGCACCACCCTGATCGCCCCCAAAGCCAGCCCGGCCATTCAAACCGGCGAAGGACAGTTCAACCGTCTGGGGGTTCTGGCTGTGGGCGAAAACATCTCGCTGTATATCAATGGCGTGCTGGTGGGACAAACCAGCGATAAATCTTTTACCGCTGGCGTGTTTGGTGTGTTCGTCACCCCGGTCAATTCTGAAAAACTGACCGTGCGGGTGGAGCAAATGAGCTACTGGGAAAACCCCAAAATTCAGTAACGTTCACCTGCCACCAAAATTAACAGGCCGCCATTTTTGGTGGCCTGTTTTTTGTCTGATCTGAGTTTTGGCGTTCCCGCGGCCTCTCAAAATTCAGAATCGCATGTGCGAGATCAACAAACTGGCCGTTTGTCAAGCATCTAACCCACATGGCTTTACCCGCTGCGCGTGGTAGTATGCAAGACATGAAAGCACAACCCCAAAAGTTTAGCCGGCGCCAATTCCTAAAACTGGGATTGTACACCGCTGGCGCGGCTGCGATCACCGGAGGCTACTCCTTCTGGCTGGAGCGAAACATAATCAGCCTTAACACCTACCGCATTCCCGTGCCCGGCCTGCCGGCAGCATTTGAAGGGCTGCGCATCGCCCAGCTTACCGACCTGCATCAAGGCTGGCTGATGCCCGCCACGGCGGTCCGCCGCGCAGTTCACCTGGCCAACAATGCCGGCGCCGATCTAATCGTCAATACCGGCGACAATATCCGTGAAGAAGACGGCCCGGCCAACATCGATTCGGTCTGGGAAGAGCTGGCCCAACTGCGCGCCCCACTGGGCGTGTATGCCGTGTTGGGCAACCATGACTGCCGCGCCGGTGCAGACCAGTCGCTCACCCGCATGGAACAGGCCGGGCAAAGCCTGCGCCACCGCTGCATCCGCCTGGAGCGCGAAGGAACCGCCCTGTGGCTGGGCGGCGCCGGAGACCGCTACTCGGAACGCGATGGAATCGACCGCCTGTTTTCAGAAACTCCCCCGGAAGAGTGCAAAATTTTGCTGGCCCATAACCCCGATACGGCGGACCTGTCCTTTAAAACCAGGGTGGATCTGGTGATCAGCGGGCATACCCACGGCGGGCAGATCTGTTTTCCGTTTATCGGCGCGCCCTTTATCCCGGTGCGCAATCCGAATTATGTCAGCGGGCTGATCACCAACACGCGCCGCCGGGTATTCATCTCACGCGGCATCGGCTGGGGCGGTCTTCCGCTGCGGCTGAACTGCCCGCCCGAAATCGCCGTGCTGCTGCTGACCCGCGCAGAAGATCACGGGTAACAAAAAAACGCTGTCTGAACAAAAAAACATCAAGGGATTGGTCTCCCTTGATGTTTTTGGAATGCGAAAAACCGGCAGCTTAATCGCTGTGGGCGAAATAGGCTTCCATCATAATCAGGTTCTTTTCATCGCCGATCTTGTTGAGCAGCTTCAGATAACCTTCCATGCTCGAAACCTCTTCGAGTTGTTCGGCCACGAACCAGTCAAGAAATTCGCGGGCAATATAATCTTTTTCTGCCAGCGCAATTTCGACCAGTTCATAAATATAGTGGGTTACATCCATTTCCCATTTAAGCGCGGCTTCAAAGGTCTCTTTCGCCGTTTTGAACACAACCTGGGGGGCCTCAATCATCGGGATTACCGGATGGCCGCCCGCTTCGAGGATGTATTTGAAGAACTTCAACGCGTGGTCGCGTTCTTCTGCAGATTGCTTGTAAAACAATTCGGCCAGTTTTTTGAGGTTTTCACCCTCATAATAGGCGGCAATGCTGAGATACTGATGTGAAGCGCCAAGTTCGCGGCCGATTTGCGCGTTAATGGCGTCATTTAACTTTTTGCTAATCAACATGTTTTCCTCCCAAAAAGATGTTCCGCATCTGGTGAACAATGAGGTTCACTAAAATGAGTATAGCACATCCGCTATCTCGATAAAATGCACCGCATAAGTATTTTTACCGCCCAAATGGGTGATTTTAATCACAAGACGAAACTCTCTGATAGCAGCCAGGGCATCTCTCAAAATGGGTGTTTTGGGGTGTGCGATAGGGCGCGCCAAGGCGCACCGACAATGATCGGTTGGGACGCCAGAGATTGAAACAGTGGGCAGCCGGTTGGCTGCCCACTGGGGAAGTGCTTGCTTCATCTGTCGGGGGAGATGATTATTTGGTCGCCGACCGGCTGCGCGCCGCCAGCGCCAGATAAACCACAATCGACCCGGCCACCGCCGCATTAAGCGAATCAACCCGGCCGCGCATGGGCAGCCGCAGCAGCGCATCACAAGATTTGCGCGTCAGCGTGCGCAGCCCTTCACCCTCACTGCCCACCACCAACGCAAGGGGGCCATCCAGGCGCATAGTCTCCACCGGCTGCGCCTCCGGGCCGCCTTCCAGCCCCAACACCCACGCACCGGCCTCTTTCAGCTCGTCAATCGCCTGCGCCAGGTTGACCTGTGCGATCAGCATATGCTCACTGGCGCCCGCCGAGGCGTGCACCACCGCCGGCGTCACCCCCGCGGCCCGTGCCAGGGGCATGATCACCCCGTGCATTCCAGCCGCTTCGGCGCTGCGCAGCAGCGCACCCAGGTTCTGCGGGTTCTGAATCAAATCCAATACCAGCACAAACAGTGGTTCCTGGCGCTGTTCGGCCAGGTCAAGGATATCGGGCAGGCCGCTGTAAGAATAACCGCTGGCTTCCAGCGCCACCCCCTGGGCATTTTCGCCCAGGTTATCAATCCGCTGGCGCTGCACCCGTTCCACCGGAATGCGGCGCTGCCCGGCCAGAGTGACAATCTCAGCCAGACGGCCTTTTTCTTCGGCCCCGGCGGCCAGCAACAAGCGAAAAACCTGCCGCCGCCGCGCAGACAACACTTCATAGACCGGGTTCCGGCCGGTAATCCATTCTTTCATTTATTGCCACCGCCAGGTAGTGCCTTCTTTGGTATCTTCCAGAACCACCCCATTCTGACTGAGCTGGTTGCGGATCTGGTCAGACAGGGCGTACAGTTTTTGCCTGCGCAGATCCAGCCGCAGATCCACCAGCATCTGCACAAACGGATCAGCCGCGGCCGAATCTTGATGAGCGGCGCTTTCAAGGGTCAGCCCAAACACGCCGCACAGCTCGCGCAGCAGCGCCTGGGCGGGGGCCATCTGTTCGTCTGTGCCGTTTTCGGCGCGGGTCTGGTTAATCGACCGCACCAGTTCATACAGGCTGCTCAGCGCACCGGCGGTGTTAAAGTCGTCATCCATGGCTTCTTCAAATCCGCGGCGGGTGCTCACCATTTGCTCCTGCAAATTCTTCAACACCCCATCGCCCGCTCCACTCGCGCCCGGCATGGCCGGTTTGAGCGCTGAACGCAGACGGTCGATTCCCCTTTCAGCCTGCTGCAAAATCTCATCGCTATAAGTCAGCGGGTTGCGGTAGGCCGAGTTTAAGACCAGGTAGCGCAGCGTATCTGCGCTGTATTTCTCAAGGAATTCCTCAATCAAGATCAGATTCCCCAGCGATTTAGACATCTTCTCACCGCCAAACTGGAGCATGCCGTTGTGCACCCAGTAGCGTGAAAACGATTTTCCGGTAAAGCTTTCAGACTGTGCAATTTCGTTTTCGTGATGCGGGAAGACCAGGTCATTCCCACCGCCGTGAATATCAATCTGCTCACCCAGATGGTGCAAATTCATGGCCGAGCACTCAATGTGCCAGCCCGGCCGCCCGGGCCCCCAGGGGCTGTCCCAGGCAGGTTCGCCAGATTTTGCGCCCTTCCACAGGGCAAAATCTTGCGGGTCTTCCTTGCGGTCATCCACATCAATGCGGTAACCGCCCTGGCTTTCTTCAAGACGGCGGCCCGACAGCTTGCCGTAATCTTGATCTTTGCGCACCCTGAAATAAACATCACCATCCAGCGGGTAGGCGTAGCCTTTTTCGATCAGCCCTGCAATGATACGGATAATTTCATCCATCTCTTGCGTGGCACGCGGGTTAATGCTGGCCGGCAGAACGTTAAGATCGGCCAGGTTCTGGCGGAAATCACGAATATAGCCTTCTGCCAGATCAAAAGGATCGACGCCCATTTCATTGGCGCGGCGAATAATTTTGTCATCCACATCGGTAAAATTCATGGCGTGCCGCACCGCATACCCGCGGTACTCAAGGTAGCGGCGAATGATATCAAACACGATCGATGACATGGCGTGACCGATGTGAGCTTTGTTATACACGGTGGGGCCGCAGACATACATGCGCACCTTGCCGGGCTCAATCGTTTCAAAATCTTCTTTCTTGCGGGTTAATGTATTATAAAGTTTCAGCGCCATGAGTTTTCTCCCTAAAGCTTAATCCGGTCTCCCAAAAATCATACGGCCAGCAGCGGTCTGCAACACTTTGGTGACGATCACTTCGATCTCACGGTCGATATATTCACGCCCGTTTTCAACCACCACCATCGTACCATCATCCATATAGCCAACCCCCTGGTTGGATTCCTTGCCCTCTTGAATGATGCGGATGCTGAGCACCTCGCCCGGCAGCAGCACCGATTTGACGGCATTCGCCAGTTCGTTAACGTTGAGCACCGTAACGCCCTGCAGCTCAGCGATACGGTTTAAGTTGTAATCATTGGTCAGAATCGGACAGCGCATCTGGCGGGCCAGAATGACCAGCTTGTCATCCACATCGCGCACGCCATCCACATCGATATCACTCATCCGCACCGGAATGGTGGGTTCTTTTTGCAATTGCGCCAGAACTTCCATCCCGCGCCGGCCGCGCTGGCGGCGCAGGCTGTCGGCTGAGTCGGCAATATATTGCAGCTCTTGCAGTACAAAGCGGGTAATCAATAAAGCCCCGGGCAGAAAACCTGTACGGGCAATATCGGCAATACGGCCGTCGATAATTACGCTGGTATCCAACAGAATGGTGCGGCTTTCGGCCCAACTGCCCGGTGCGGTCTCAGAACCGCCTGAAGCATCGGCCGGGGGAGCGCCGCGCCCACTAAGGGCGGATAGCACAGTGAAAATGTCCATCTGGCGCATGACAAACACCGCCACGCCCAGATAGCCAAAGATCAATACCCCGACAAACGGCAAAATGCTGCCGAAGGGGGAAGGTAGTAAAGATAATGGAAAAGCCAGCAACGCAGCGATGATCAGGCCAACAACAACACCTACCAGGGCTGCAAATAACGTTTGGGCAGAAATCCGTGAGAATATGGATCGCAAGGCCCGAACCGGGCGGGTAGTGATAAATGGAGTGAGGATAAGTCCAGCGAGAGCGCCAACCAGGCCTATGGTAAATGCATACTGTTCCACAGTGAAAGTGTCTGCACCGGGCGCTTGATTTGCCATATTACCCAGAGAGGTTCCCCAGTAAACGCCGAGGGTAGAAAAAACAATCATTCCAATGAGACGAACAATGAATTCAGAACTCATAAATTCCTCCGGGATTCGAATGTTAAAGAACAAAATGAGTGCGCGAATAAATAGGTAATAGGATGATAGCACAGCCAATCAGTGAAGTCAATTTAAGTTTGTCGACCTGTCAAATCTATGCCCTTCAGGTGGGCAGAAAGCGCGCCGGGGGGTGATCAGAGCCATTCGCAAAATCGCGCAGGGATGATGCGCAAACAGGAAGATGGAATATAATACGACCCATACAGCGCAAGCCATCCTTAAAACACATCAGGTTGTAAACCCAATATGAATATTCTTGAAACCGAACGCCTTCTCCTGCGTCAAATAACCCCGGATGATGCTCATTTTATTCTGGAACTGATGAACGATCCAACTTACATCCGTTTTATTGGTGATAAAGGAGTAAAAACCATTGACGATGCCGTTCAGTACATTTCAAAGATCGTCATCGACAGCTACCAGCAAAACGGTTATGGTCTGTGGTTGGTGGCTTTAAAAGAGACCCTAATTTCCATTGGAATTTGCGGGTTAATCAAGCGCGATATTTTTGAAGATGTCGATCTCGGTTATGCCTTTCTGGCAGACCACCGCGGCAAAGGTTACGCCTCCGAAGCAGCCGCAGCCGTGTTGGGATACGGTATGGGCGTACTGGGTTTTGCGCGCATTCTGGGGGTGACCGTGCCCGAGAACACCGCCTCGATCCACGTGTTGGAAAAGATGGGCATGACGTTTGAGCACATGGTAAAATTACAGCCAACAGGTCCAGATTTAAAATTGTTCAAGCTGGAAGCAAAGGCCTCTTCGACACAATGAAACAGATTTCAAAAACAGCACTGGTCATCTGCGGTACGCTTTTTGTCGGTCTTGGCGTGCTGGGTATGCTGCTGCCGGTGCTGCCGACCACGCCTTTTTTGCTGCTGGCGGCCCTGTGTTATTCTCACAGCTCTGCCCGCTTCTACCAGTGGTTGATCACCAACCGCTGGTTTGGTGAATATATCCGCAATTACCACGAAGGGCGCGGGATGGCGCTGAAACAAAAGATCATGACCATTGGTTTGCTGTGGTTGTCCATCCTTTACGCCGTTTTTTTTGCGGCCGTTTCTGTCTGGGTTCAGGTTATTTTGGTGTGTGTGGGGCTGGGCGTCACCACCCATCTGCTCCACATCAAGACCTTTCACCCACCCGTTCCAAGCCCTGCCGAAAAACATACCGCCCCCGAAGAAGCCGCCTGAAAATCTTCAGATGGCTTTTTTATAGTAACCATCCCCGGTTCTGCGGGTTAAAACCATCAGACCTCGCCGGTCGCCAAACCTTTAAAATAAAGGCGGTCTGATCATGACCCTCAACACTTCAATGGTAGAACCTTCCATCTCCGATCTCGATGCAGCCCGCTCCACCTTGCTG